>CAUJJO010000001.1 GCA_963205125.1 Pseudomonadota bacterium
TCAGGCCGGTCGGGATGTCGCCTGCCCCTCGCACGGCGCTCGCCGCGGATGAGCTCTGAAGACTTCCCCGCTGCAAACGATGCTGCAGCCCGATGCTCGACAAAGAGCGCGGCAGAATCTGCCGAAAAGCCTGCCATTATATTCGCGATGCAGGAACTCGGCAAGCCACAGGAACTCGGCAAGCCACCCTTCGTGAACGCCCCCGACACCGTCGTCCTCGACACCAACGTCGTGCTGGACTGGTTCGTCTTCGCCGATCCCGGGGTCGCCGCGCTGGCTCGGGCGATCGAAAGCGGGCAGATGCGCTGGCTCGGCTGCCCCGCGATGAACGACGAGCTCGCGCATGTGCTCTCGTTGGGAAGCCTGAGTGCGCGAGGCATCTCCGCAGAGCGTGTGCTCACATCGATCGAACGCCTGCAAACGCAGGTGATGGCGCCCGACCCGCATCCATTGCCAGGCCTGCAGTGCCGGGACCGCAGCGACCAGGTCTTCGTCGACCTGGCGCTGCAGGTCGGCGCGACCTGGCTGTTCTCACGCGACCGCGCACTGCTTGCACTGGCGCGCAAGGCAGCGCAGCGTGGCCTGGCGATCGTGACGCCGCGCCGCTGGCAGGACGATCCGCAGCGGCGCGGCCGCTGAGGTTCAGCGCGCGTCGCGCTTGGCGGCTTGCACCTTCTGGCGTCCGCGCGCCGACGCGTGGATCTTCTTGTTGATCGGCTTGGCCTTCAGCGGATTCAGGCGCAAGGCCTTGGGCGTGATTCCCGTGGGGACGGCACCACGCGTCGTCGCGCTGGCGCCACCGGCGACCGCGGTGCCAGCGCGACGGGCCCCCTTGGCGGGCGCCTTGGGTCCGGCAGGCGTCTTCGCTGCAGGCTTCTTCGCCGCGGGCTTCGCGGCGGCCTTCGCGGCGGCCTTCGCGGCGGCCTTCTTCGCCGCCGCTTTCGCCGCCGCCTTCGCAGCAGCCGCCTTGCGCGCCGCGGCCTGCTGTTCGGCCTTGGCCGCACGCGTCTGCTGGCGGATCAGCTCGGCCTCGTAGCGCGCGAGCAGATCGCCCATGACCTCCGCCTTGATTTCGGTGCGGCGGTTGGCTTCGCCGGCACCGACGCGCGCGCGCGACTGCACCGTCTGGCGGCGGTAGAGATCGCGGTACTTGTCGCGCAGCTCACGCGTGCGCTTGACCCGGCTGGTGAGCTGGCGCACGTTCAAGGTCCGGACCACGGTCGAACGCGAGGACTGGAACAGCTCGAGCTCGGCCTTTGTCAGCAGGGGCTGCACTTGGCGCAGGGTAGGGCTCACGAAACCTCCTGGTACGAAAAGGGCCGGTCACCCGGCCCGTGGGGCACGCGGGCGATGCCCGCGTGGCTTCAGTCGACGGTGTCGTCGCCCGGTGCGACCTCCGCCGCCGTGGCGGCATCGACGTGCGCCAGCTGCACCGCCGCCAGCTCCTCGGCTTCCTGCAGCGCGATGGCGCGGCGCTCGCTCTCGTCCATCTCCTCCTTGGCCTTGCGCGCCTGGTGGAAGGCCATGCCGGTGCCCGCGGGGATCAGGCGCCCGACGATGACGTTCTCCTTGAGGCCGCGCAGCTCGTCGCGCTTGCCCATGATGGCAGCCTCGGTGAGCACGCGCGTGGTCTCCTGGAAGGAGGCCGCGGAGATGAAGGAGTCGGTGGAGAGGCTCGCCTTGGTGATGCCCAGCAGCACGTCGGCGTGCGTGGCCGGGATCTTGCCCTCGCCGCGCAGCCGCTCGTTGGTGTTGAGCAGCTCCGAGCGCTCGATCTGTTCGCCGGCGATGTAGCTGCTCTCGCCGGGGTCGACGATCTGCACGCGGCGCAGCATCTGGCGCACGATCACCTCGATGTGCTTGTCGTTGATCTTCACGCCCTGCAGGCGGTAGACGTCCTGCACCTCGTCGACGATGTAGCGCGCCAGCTCCTCGATCCCCAGCAGGCGCAGGATGTCCTGCGGGTCGGCCGCGCCGTCGACGATGAGTTCGCCGCGGTTGACCACCTGCCCTTCGTGCACGAGGATGTTCTTCTCCTTGGGCACGAGCTCCTCGTAGACCTTGCCGTCGGGGTCGGTGATCTGCAGCCGCACCTTGCCCTTGGTCTCCTTGCCGAAGCTCACCGTGCCGGTGATCTCGGCCAGCGTGCCGGCGTCCTTGGGGCTGCGCGCCTCGAAGAGCTCGGCCACGCGCGGCAGGCCGCCCGTGATGTCGCGCGTCTTCTGGCCTTCCATCGGAATGCGCGCCAGCACCTCGCCGGGGGCGAGGTCCTGGCCGTCGCGCACCTGGATCAGGGAACCGACGGGGAAGCCGATCGTCACCGTGTGGTCGGTGCCGGGGATCTTCACCTCCTTGCCGGCGGCATCCACCAGCTTGACCTGCGGGCGCACGACCTTGGTGGCGCCGCGGCGCTTGGGGTCGATCACCACCAGTGTCGACAGGCCGGTGACCTCGTCGACCTGCTTGGCGACGGTGACGCCTTCCTCGACGTTCTCGAAGCGCGCCTGGCCGGCGAACTCGGTGATGATGGGGCGCGTCAGCGGGTCCCAGCTCGCCAGCGCCGTGCCGGCCTTGACCTGCTGGTCGGGCTTGATGTGCAAGGTCGCGCCGTAGGGCAGGCGGTGGCGCTCGCGCTCCCGGCCATGCGGGTCGGCGATGATGATCTCGCCCGAGCGCGAGATGACCACCAGTTCGCCCTTGCCGTTGGTGACATAGCGCATCGTGGTGTTGAAGCCGATGATGCCGTCGCTCTTGGCCTCGACGCCGCTGGCCACCGCGGCACGGGAGGCCGCACCACCGATGTGGAAGGTGCGCATCGTCAGCTGCGTGCCCGGCTCGCCGATCGACTGCGCGGCGATGACGCCCACCGCCTCGCCGGTGTTGACCAGGCCGCCGCGGCCGAGGTCGCGGCCGTAGCACTTGGCGCACAGGCCGTAGCGCGTGTCGCAGGACAGCGGCGTGCGCACCTTGACCTCGTCGACGCCGGCCGCCTCGAGCGTATCGAGCGCGCCTTCATCGAGCATCTCGCCCGCGCCCAGCAGCAGCTCCTGCGTCTCGGGATGCAGCACCTCGATGGCGGTGACGCGGCCGAGCACGCGGTCGCGCAGCGACTCGATCACCTCGCCGCCCTCGACCAGCGCGCGCATGTTCATGCCGTTGCTGGTCCCGCAATCGTCCTCGGTGACGACCAGGTCCTGCGTCACGTCGACCAGGCGGCGCGTCAGGTAGCCCGAGTTGGCCGTCTTCAGCGCCGTGTCGGCCAGGCCCTTGCGGGCGCCGTGCGTGGAGATGAAGTACTGCAGGACGTTGAGGCCCTCGCGGAAGTTGGCGGTGATCGGCGTCTCGATGATCGAGCCGTCGGGCTTGGCCATCAGGCCGCGCATGCCGGCGAGCTGGCGGATCTGTGCGGCCGAACCGCGCGCGCCGGAGTCGGCCATCATGTAGATGGAGTTGAACGACTCCTGGTCGACCTCCTTGCCGTGGCGGTCCTGCACCTTCTGCTTGGAGAGCTGGGTCATCATGACCTTGCCCACCTCGTCACCGGTCTTGCCCCAGATGTCGACGACCTTGTTGTAGCGCTCGCCGGCCGTCACCAGGCCCGAGACGTACTGCTGCTCGATCTCCTTGACCTCGCGCTCGGCGCGCTCGATCAGGCCCGGCTTCTCCTTGGGCACGAGCATGTCGTCGATGGCAATCGAGATGCCCGCGCGCGTGGCCAGCCGGAAGCCCGACTGCAGCAGCTTGTCGGCGAAGACGACCGTGTCCTTCAGGCCGCAGCGGCGGAAGCTCGCGTTGATGAGGCGCGAGATCTCCTTCTTCTTCAGCGCCTTGTTGAGCAGCGCGAAGGGCAGGCCGCGGGGCAGGATCTCGGAGAGCAGCGCGCGGCCGACGGTGGTGTCGACGAGCCGGGTCTCGGGCGCGAGTTCGCCGCTGTCCTTGTCCTTGACCCATTCGGTCAGGCGCACGCTGACCTTGGCGGTGAGCTCGACCACGCCGTTGTCCAGCGCGCGCTGCAGCTCGGCGAGGTCGGCGAAGATCATGCCTTCGCCGCGGCCGTTGATGCGCTCGCGCGTGGCGTAGTACAGGCCCAGCACGACGTCCTGGCTCGGCACGATCGACGGCTCGCCGTTGGCCGGGAAGAGCACGTTGTTGGTGGCCAGCATCAGCGTGCGGGCCTCCATCTGCGCCTCGATCGACAGCGGCACGTGCACGGCCATCTGGTCGCCGTCGAAGTCGGCGTTGAAGGCCGAGCAGACGAGCGGGTGCAGCTGGATCGCCTTGCCCTCGATCAGCACCGGCTCGAAGGCCTGGATGCCCAGGCGGTGCAGCGTCGGCGCGCGGTTGAGCAGCACCGGGTGTTCCTTGATCACCTCTTCGAGGATGTCCCAGACCACCGGCGTGCCGGCCTCGACCTCCTTCTTCGCCGCCTTGATCGTGGTGGCGATGCCCATCGCCTCCAGGCGGCTGAAGATGAAGGGCTTGAAGAGCTCGATGGCCATCAGCTTGGGCAGGCCGCACTGGTGCAGCTTGAGCGTCGGGCCGACGACGATGACCGAGCGGCCCGAGTAGTCGACGCGCTTGCCCAGCAGGTTCTGGCGGAAGCGGCCGTTCTTGCCCTTGATCATGTCGGCCAGAGACTTCAGCGCGCGCTTGTTGGCGCCGGTCATCGCCTTGCCGCGACGGCCGTTGTCCAGCAGCGAGTCCACCGCCTCCTGCAGCATGCGCTTCTCGTTGCGCACGATGATCTCGGGCGCCTTCAGCTCGAGCAGGCGCGCCAGGCGGTTGTTGCGGTTGATGACGCGACGGTAGAGGTCGTTCAGG
>CAUJJO010000002.1 GCA_963205125.1 Pseudomonadota bacterium
GTCGACCGCTCCGCCGCCTACGCCTGCCGCTACGTGGCCAAGAACGTCGTCGCCGCGGGCCTGGCGCGCCAGTGCCAGATCCAGGTCGCCTACGCCATCGGCGTGGCGCGGCCGATGAACGTCACCGTCTACACCGAGGGCACGGGCAAGCTCCCCGACGAGCAGATCGCCAGGCTCGTCGGCGAGGTCTTCGACCTGCGCCCCAAGGGCATCATCCAGATGCTCGACCTGCTGCGCCCGATCTACGAAAAGACCGCCGCCTACGGCCACTTCGGCCGCGACGAACCCGAGTTCACCTGGGAGCGCACCGACAAGGCGGCCGAGCTGCGGGAGCGGGCGGGCTTGAAGGGCTGAAGGGCTGAGGGCTGAAGGCTGAAGGGCGCCGAAGGCGCACAATCCCGCGATGGACAGGGCCAGCATCCTCGCGGTCTTGGGGGCACGGCGTCCCGAGTTCGCCAGCCGTTTCGGCGTGCGCGCGATCAGCCTTTTCGGATCGGCCGCGCGCGACCAGCTCCGCCCGGACAGCGACGTCGACATCCTCGTCGAATTCGACGCACCACCCACCTTCGAGCGCTATTTTGGCTTGAAGGATGCGCTGCAAGCCGCCTTGGCGCGCGAAGTCGATCTGGTGACCCCGAACAGCCTGAAGTCGCGCGTACGCGCCGGGATCGAGAGCGAAATCATCCGTGTCGCGTGACTGGATCCTCTATCTGGACGATCTGATCGCCAGCGCCGAGAAGATCGGACGTCGCATCGCGGGCCGCGAACTGCAGAACCTTCTCGACGACGAGGCGGCCTAGGACGCCGTGCTCTTCAACCTGCTGATCGTTGGCGAATCCATCAAGCGACTCCCCGACGAGCGCCGGGCCGATCTGCCGGAGGCGCAACGGGTGGGGCCCGCGCGGCTGCGCGATATCATTGCCCACCGCTACTTCGCGATCGAGCCAAGCATCATCTGGGACGTCGTCACGCATCACCTTCCGCTGCTGCTGGAAGCCGCGCGACAGCTTTGCCGCGAGCACGACCCGGACGAAGACTGAACGCCCCTGCAGGCGCTTCAAGGACGTCGCAACATCGCGCGTGGCCTCAGGCGTCCTGGTAGCGCTCGCCCTCGCGCTTCAGCGCGCCGGCCGCGACCAGTTCGTCGAGCAAGGCCTGGCACAGCCCCTCGACGCTGCTGCCGGGTGCGGCGTGGCGCGTCACGCCCTGCAGCAGCGGCGCGGCCTGCGCCCACTGCAGCAAGTCGTCTCGCGACTGCACACCGACTTCCATCAGGTGGTACTTGAGCAGCACCTTGACGGCGTGGCGCGCGTGCCGCGCCGGCTCGGTCTGGAAGGCGCGCAGGCGCGCACGCGCCCGCGCCAGCGCCCCGGCGATGTCGTCGAAGGGCCGGCCGTGGCCGGGGATGACGATGCGCAGCGGCAGCGCGGCGATGAGGTCCAGCGTCGCGCCGACGTCGTCGAAGCCCGGCTCGCCCGCGACCTCGGGGAAGACGACGCCGAAGCCCTGCTCCCACAGCGCGTCGGCCGACAGCAGCACGCCGTGCGCGGCGTCGAAGAACATCAATGAATCGGGGTCGTGGCCGGGTGCGGCCAGCGCCTCCCAGCGGCGGCCGCCGACCTCGATCGCGTCGCCCGCGGCGATCGCGCCGCCGGCTTCGAAACGCTCACACAACTGCCCGGTGGCGCGGTAGGACAGGCGCTCCTCGTCCCACTCGCGCACCGCCTGCAGCAGCGACGCGGGGACGCGTGCGCGCAGGCCGAAGGCGCGCTGCAGCGCCGCGTTGCCGCCGCAGTGGTCCGAATGCAGGTGCGTGTTGGCGATGCCCGCAAGCGGCTGCCCGGCCAGGGCTTCGCGCACGCACGCCACCGTCTGCTCGGCGTGATTGACGTGGCTGCTGTCGATCAGCCAGGCGCCGGCTTCACCCGGTGCGCCGTGCAGCAGCACGTTGTTCGACGACAGCCAGCCGCGTTCGAGGACGCTGATGCCGGCCAGGGGATCGGACGAGTCGTGGGGCGCGGGCTGCATGGCCTGCATTCTGGCCTTGCCGCGCTCAGCGCGGCGGCAGCGCGCGCTGCAGGCTGGCCAGAAGCGCGCCCAGTGCCAACATCGCTGCGCTGGCGACGAAGCCGGTGGCCAGGCCGCCGCTCAGGTCGGCGATCCAGCCGACGATGGCCGGGCCGATGATCTGGCCGGCGGCAAAGACGATGGTGAAGACGGCGATGCCCGCCGGCCAGGCCGCGGGCGCGAAGTTGTGGCGCACGAGCGCCGTCGTCGACGCCACCACCGAGAGAAAGACGCCGCCGAAGAGCGCGCCCGAGGCGTAGACCGAAAGCGGATGGGCGCTTGCCACTGGCAGCACCGTGGCCAGCGCCAGCAGGGCGTTGAGCAGCGCCATCGGGCGGCCGTCGCGATGGCGCTGCAGCAGCCCGGCCCACAGCCAGGACGAGGCGAGCACCCCGGCGCCGAGCAGCACGAAGAAGCCCACCGTCGCCGCACCGGAGAGGCCTTGCTCGCGCAGCAGCGTGATGATGAAGGTCATGTAGGCGATGTAGCCGAGGCCGAACATCGCGTAGCCGGCCAGGCCGAAGGCCAGCGTGCGCGGCGCAAAGCGCACGCGCTCGCCCGCCACCGGCGGCGGCGCGCCCAGGCCGCGCGTGCCGACGGCGGTGAGCAGAGTGAAGAACGCGGCCGCGGCGGCAAGCGCGAGCCAGGCCGCGGGCCAGCGCGCGGCATGGGCGTCGACGATGGGCGGCACGAGCAGCGCCGAGCCGATGATGCCCAGGCCCACGCCGCCGTAGTAGATGCCCAGCACGAGGCCGGCGCGCGCGGGCGCGAGGCTGGCCAGCCGCGCCGCCAGCAGCCCGCCGCCGACGAAGCTGAGCGCGCTGCCCACCCCGGTGGCGGTGCGCAGCACGACGAGCACGGCGTCGGCGCGCGTGGCGGCGTGCGCCGCCAGCAGCAGCGCCGCCGCGGCGCCGCCGACGAGCATCAGGGCGCGCGCGTCGAAGCGGCGCATCAGCCGCGGCATGGCCAGCGCACCGAGCAGATAGCCGAGAGCGTTGAAGGTGTTCATGCCGCCCGCGGTGACGTAGCTCCAGCCGAGGTCCTGCCGCATCGGCGGCAGCAGCAAGGCGTAGGAGAAGCGCGCAAGGCCCAGCGACACCGCCGCCGCCAGCGCGAGCGCCAGGGCCGCAGCCAGCGTGCGCGATGCGGCGCCTGCCGCGAGCGCGCCGTCCTGCGCCGAGCCGTGCGCGCTCATCGGCGGCGTGCGGAGAGCAGCGCGCGCGCCACTTCGGCGAAGCCCGCGCCGCGCTCGCCCTGCGTGATCCAGGCCGGCCAGTGCTGCAGCTCGCCGGCAAAGCGCCGCAGGTTGGCGACGCCGACGCTGTGCGGGAAGCGCTCGAACATCGGCTGGTCGTTGGTGCTGTCGCCAACATAGATCCAGCGCGCGATCTCGTCCTCGAGGCCGCGGCCAAAGAGGCGCTGCAGCATCCACTCTGCGGCACTGAGCTTGCTGTGCGCGCCGAACCAACCGTTGACGTGGATGGAGCTCACCGTGGCGCTCATGCCGGCCGCGCGCATCAGCGCGACGACGCGCGCGATCGCCTGCGCATCCAGGTGGTGGAACTCGCTGTGATCGATGGCGATGTCGGTCAGCCGCCCGGCGCTGTCTTCGGCAAGCCTTGCCTCGGGCACTTCGCGCAGCACCTGCTGCGCGACCTCCTGCAGGCGGCGCGCGTTCGCCGCGCGCGTGGCCTCGTCCTGCGCGAATTCGGTGCTCAGGCCGCCGCGGCCGTCGGGGATCAGCGCGACCGCGCCGTTCTCCGCCACCAGCGCCGACAGCGGCCAGGCCGCCGCGAAAGGCAGGCTCCAGCCGTACGGGCGGCCGGTGATGGCGATCACCGGCAGGCCCGCGGCCTTCAGGTCCTGCAAGGCCTGCAGCGCCACGGGCTCGATCGCGCCCTCGCGCGTGAGCGTGTCGTCGATGTCGGTCATCAGGCCCGCAACATCGGCCAGGACGCCGCGCGGGCACTGCGCCAGGGGGCGCGAGCTGGCCGCGCGGGCGCTCACTTGCGCCAGTAGTTGTTCGCGGCGGCGATGGTCTGGAAGTTGATCGCGATGACCTGCGAGGAGGCGATCAGCGCGTCGGCGTCCTCGGCGTAGACCGGGCGCAGTTTCTTCAGCACCTCGACGTCGGGCTGGGTGTAGCGCACGCCCTTGCGGCTCATCGTGATGGCCAGGTCGAAGCCGGCCTGCGGCGTGTCGGTGATGAGCGAGGCGAGCCAGAGGTCGGACATGGGGCAAGCTCCTGGAGGCAGTCGTTGAAGGATGCGCGGGAATATGCCATGCACGCCCGCCTTGGCGTGGCCGCATGGTCTTCGCGCCGCCCGGGCCGCTCGCTAGAATGCGCCACCTTTTCCGAGGAGCGTTGCAACCTTCGCCGTCGCCGGCGAGGCCAGGCTCGGAAAACCTCCCACCGCAACCGCGCTCACCTGCACGACGCACGTCGGGGGTGAGGCATGCAGCCGCATCATGACGTCGCGCCGTGCAGGGCCATCCTCTGCCGGAGCACGTCCATGAACGCCGCACTCGAGTCCACAAGCACCACCGACCACGCGGTCGCCGATCCTGCCCTCGCCGACTGGGGCCGCAAGGAAATCACCATCGCCGAGCACGAGATGCCCGCGCTGATGGAGATCCGCCGCGAGTACGCCGCAACGCAGCCGCTGAAGGGCGCGCGCATCGCCGGCAGCCTGCACATGACGATCCAGACCGCGGTGCTCGTCGAGACGCTGCAGGCGCTGGGCGCGCAGGTGCGCTGGGCCAGCTGCAACATCTTCAGCACGCAGGACCACGCCGCGGCCGCACTGGCCGTCAAGGGCACGCCGGTGTTCGCCTACAAGGGCGAGACGCTGCGCGACTACTGGGACTACACGCACCGCATCTTCGAGTTCGGCGCCAAGGGCAGCGAGGGCGAAGGCCCGAACATGATCCTCGACGACGGCGGCGACGCCACGCTGCTCATGCACCTGGGCAAGCGCGCCGAGAAGGACGCCAGCGTCCTCGCCAGGCCGACGAGCGAGGAGGAGCGCGAACTCTTCGCCGCGATCAAGGCGCGCCTGGCCACGGATGCGAGCTGGTACAGCCGCAAGAGCGCGCAGATCATCGGCGTCACCGAGGAGACGACCACCGGCGTGCACCGCTTGAAGGAGATGTCGGCCAAGGGCACGCTGATGTTCCGCGCCATCAACGTCAACGACTCGGTCACCAAGAGCAAGTTCGACAACCTCTACGGCTGCCGCGAGTCGCTGGTCGACGGCATCAAGCGCGCCACCGACGTGATGGTCGCCGGCAAGATCGCGCTGGTGGCCGGCTACGGCGACGTTGGCAAGGGCAGCGCGCAGGCGCTGCGCGCGCTCTCGGCGCAGGTCTGGGTGACCGAGATCGACCCGATCAACGCGCTGCAGGCGGCGATGGAGGGCTTTCGCGTCGTCACCATGGACTGGGCCGCGGACAAGGCCGACATCTTCGTCACCGCCACCGGCAACAAGAACGTCATCGGCTTTGCGCACATGAAGGCGATGAAGCACA
>CAUJJO010000003.1 GCA_963205125.1 Pseudomonadota bacterium
CGCTGGCATGGCGCGCGGCGGCGGCCTTCACCTGCCGGGTCATCCAGCGGAAGGACTCGGGGTGCAGTTGCATGCGCGCCAGCGGGTCGACGCCGTTGGCGTCCAGGCCGCTGGCGACGATGATGAGCTGCGGGCGGAAGCGGTCGAGCGCGGGCGTCACGATGCGCTCGAAGGCGTGGACGTAGCTCTCGTGCCCGCCGCCGGGCTGCAGCGGGATGTTGATGTTGAAGCCCTCGCCCGCGCCCCTGCCGCGCTCCTCGGCGCCGCTGTAGCCGGGCGGGAAGCAGTTTTCCTGGTGCAGCGAGATCGTCAGCACGTCGCTGCGCTCGTAGAAGATCGACTGCGTGCCGTTGCCGTGGTGCACGTCCCAGTCGACGACGGCGATGCGTTCGATGCCGTGGCGTGCCTTGGCCGCCTCGATGGCGATGGCGATGTTGGCGAGCAGGCAGAAGCCCATCGCGTGCTCGGCCAGGCAGTGGTGGCCGGGCGGACGCGTGAGCGCGAAGGCGTTGGCGTATTCGCCCTTCCACACGGCGTCCACGGCGGCCACGGCCAGGCCCGCGGACAGGCGCGCGATCTCGTAGCTGCCCGGGCCGAAGGGCGCGGTGTCGCCGAGCTCGCCCCCGCTGGCGTCGCTCAGGCGCTTGAACTCCTCGAGGTAGCGGCGCGGGTGGATGCGGGCGAGATCGTCCTCGCCGGCCATGGGCGCGCTGCGCAGGGCGAGCTTGTCCATCAGGCCCGAGGCCTGCACCAGCGAGACGATGCGCCGCTTGCTGTCGGGCGACTCGGCCATGCCGCTGCCGGCCATCGCCTGCACCCAGCCGCCCACCGGCAGGTAGAGCGCGTGCAGGCCGCCCGGCACGTGCCAGAGGGTGCGTTCGTCGTGGAAGAAGGCGGTCGTGCTCATGAACGGTTCCGGTCGAGGTTGCAGACGTGGATCGCCGGGCGCCGGGCCGCCCAGGGCATCGCCTGTTCGAGCTGGCCACCCAGGTTGAAGAGCGTGGCCTCGTCGCCGAAGCGGGCGACGAGTTGCACCGCCACCGGCAGGCCTTCGGGCGTTGCCGCCAGCGGCAGGCTCAGCGCCGGCTGGCCGGTGAGGTTGTAGAGCGCGGTGTAGGGCGTATGGCGGAAGACGTCCTGCAGCCAGCCGCGCGCATCCAGGCCGGCGCGGTTGCAGTCGATCACCCCCAGGGCCACCGGCGGCGCCGCGGTGACCGGCGTCAACAGCAGGTCGTAGCTCTCGAAGAAGGACGCGACCGAGCGGCTGATCGTGTTCGCGTGCACGTCGGCCGCCTCGAGATCCAGCGCGCGCAGCGACAGTCCGTGCCGGTAGGTGGCCCAGATGCAGGCCTCCAGGTTCGCGGGCGAGGGTTCGCGCCCGAGCATCGCGCCGACGCCGGCAATCGCCGCGGCGAGGAAGGAGCTCCAGTAGCAGAGGTTGACCTCCTCGAAGAGCGCGTGGTCGACCCGGGGCGCGGCTTCCTCGACGTGATGGCCGAGCGCATCGCACTGCCTTGCCGTCTGCTCGACCGCGGCGCGGCAGTGCGGATCGAGCTTCACCCCCGGGCCGCCGTCGAAGTGACAGGCGATGCGCAGCTTGCGCGGGCGTGCGGTCAGTTCCTCCAGGTAAGGCCGGGCCGGCGGCGGGATCACGAAGCGGTCGCCCGCTGCCGCGCCCTGCACCGCATCGAGGATCGCGGCGCTGTCGCGCAGCGTGCGCGTGACGGCAAGCTCGATGCCCATGTCGTGCAGCGCGATCCCCGTCTCGGGCCCGACCGGCGTGCGCCCGCGCGTGGGCTTGAGCCCGACCAGGCCGCACCACGCGGCGGGAATGCGGATCGAGCCGCCACCGTCGTTGGCGTGCGCCAGCGGCACGATGCCGGCAGCCACCGCCGCGGCCGAGCCGCCGCTGGAGCCGCCCGGGCTGCGCGCCGGGTCCCAGGGGTTGCGCGTCGCGCCGTGCAGCACCGGTTCGGTCGTCGAGCAGAAGCCGAACTCGGGCGTGTTCGTGCGCCCAAGCGTCACCAGCCCGGCCCGGCGAAAGCGCGCCATCAGCTCGGTGTCGATCGGCGACACGAAGCCTCCGGCGACGAGCCGGCTGCCCATGTCGCAGGGCACGCCCTGCGCGTGCAGCACGAGATCCTTGATCAGGAAGGGCACGCCGTGAAAGGGCGCGGCGGCCCCGCCCTGCGGCGGCACGGCGTCGACGCGGCCGATGACGGCGTTGAGCTGCGGGTTGAGCGCCTCGATCGCCGCCTGCGCCGTCCGCACCAGCTCGGCGGACGTGACTTCGCCCCGGCGCACCCGCTCGGCGAGGCCCAGTCCGTCGTGCGCCGCGTACTCGTCGAACCTCATCGCCAATCTCCTTCGAACGAGGGCGGCAGCCGCCGCTCCGAGAAGCCCTGCCAGCCCCGGTGCTCGCGCACCCAGCCCAAGAGGCCGCGCGGGGCAAAGAGCATGACGACGATGGCCACCAGGCCCATGGCCACCAGGTACCAGCTGCCCGAGACGCCGGCCCAGGCGGTGAAGCTCTCGCGCAGGCCGAAGTAGAGCAGCGTGCCGACGATGGGCCCCTCGAGCGTGCCGATGCCGCCGATGATGACGATGAACATCATCGCCACCACCCAGTTGATGTCGAAGCCGGCCTCGGGGCTGACGAACATCGAACCGGTGAAGTAGGTGGCCCCCGCGATGCCGCAGCCGAAGGCCGAGATGGCGAAGGCCGCGAAGCGGTTGCGCCAGACGTCGATGCCGATGCTGGTGGCGGCGAGCTCGTTGTCGCGCACGGCCATCAGCCCGAGGCCCAGGCGCGAGCGGATCAGCGCGTAGACGCCGCCCACCGCCAGCAGCGCCAGCAGCGCGGCGATCCAGAAGGTGTCGCGCCCGAAGGTCTAGGTGTCGACCAGGCGCATCGCCTTCAGCGCCACGCCGTTGGTCGAGCCGAGCTCGCGCGTCTTCGTCGCCAGCAGGTAGACGATCTCGGCGAAGACCCAGATGCCGATCGAGAAGTAGGCGTCGCGCAGGCGAAAGAGCAGCGGCGCCAGCGCCGCCGCGACCAGCGCGCACACGAGGCCCGCCACCGGCAGCAGCAGGAAGGGATGCAGGTCGAGGCGGTCGGAGAAATAGAAGACGAAGTAGGCGCCGACGCCGATGAAGGCCTGGTGGCCGAGCGAGACGAGTCCGGTGTAGCCGGCCAGCAGGTTCCACATCTGCGCCATCGCCAGCATCAGCAGGATCTCGCTGAGCAGGCTCATCCAGCCCGGATCCAGCAGCGTGGGCACGGCCGCCGCGGCGGCCAGGTAGAGCGCCAGCAGCACGAAGCCGACGATCTTCATGACGGCCGCCCCGCGATCCCGGTGGGCCGGATCACCAGCACGACGAAGAAGAGCAGGTGCGCGTAGAGCGCCGCGGCGTTGGAGTCGAACTTCTGCCCCAGCAGTTGCGCCACGCCGAGCGCGATGCCGCCGGCAAAGGCGCCCCAGAAGGAGCCCAGGCCGCCGAGGATGACGACCTCGAAGGCGATCAGCAGGCGCTCCACCCCGGAATAGGGCGTGAACGACGAGCGCAGCGCCAGCAGCACCCCGGCCACCGCGGCGAACGACAGCGCCAGCCCCATCACCGTGCAGTAGACGCGGTCGGGCCGCACGCCCATCAGGCGGACGATGCGCGCGTTGTCGGAGGTGGCGCGCACGATGCGGCCCCACTCGGTGCGCGCCAGCAGCCATTGCAGCGCCGCGAACATCGCCGCGGCCAGGGCCAGCACGGCCAGCGGGAAGAGGCCGATGCGCAGGCCGAGGAAGTCGACCCCGGCGCGGGTGAAGGCGCCGCCGTCGAGTGCGCGCGGGTCGGTGCCGAAGACCTCGACCATCAGGTTGCGCAGCACCACGGCGAGGCCGAAGGTCAGCAGCAGCGGGGTCAGCGGGTCGCCCGTCCGGACGGTGCGGTTGACGAGCGCGGCCTGCAGCGCGTAGCCGACACCGAAGGCAAGCGCCGCCACCGGCAGCAGCCACAGCAGCGGGTTCACGCCGGGGGCGAGGGCAGCGAGCATCGTGCCGGCGTAGGCCGCGAGCACGATGAACTCGCCGTGCGCGAGGTTGACGACGCGCATGACGCCGAAGACCAGCGCCAGCCCCAGGCCCAGCAGGCCGTAGAGGGCGCCCAGCAGGACGCCGTTGATGAGGGTTTCGATCCAGTCCATGTTCGCTCGTCGTTTCGTCGTCCCGGCGACGCGTCGATACCCAGGTCAGTGCCCGAAGTAGGCCTGGGCGATGCGCGCATGGTCGAAGGCGTCGGCGGCGCCCTGCAGCGTCACGCGGCCCTTGCGCAGGCAGCACACGGTGTCGGCGCTCGCGCAGGCGCGCTGCACGTCCTGCTCCACCAGCACGATGGACATGCCCTGGGCGCGCACCGTCTCGAGCGACTCGTAGATCTGCCGCACGATCACGGGGGCCAGGCCCAGCGAAATCTCGTCGCACAGCAGCAACCGCGGGTTGGCCAGCAGCGCGCGGCCGATCGCCACCATCTGCTGCTGGCCGCCGGAGAGCGCGGTCGCGGGCCGGGCGCGGAACTCCTGCAGCACCGGGAACAGCTCGTAGACGCGGGCCAGCGTCCAGGGGCCGGGGCGCCTGGTCAGCATGCCCATGCGCAGGTTCTCCTCGACGCTGAGCGAGGCGAACAGCATGCGCCCCTCGGGGACGAGCGCGATGCCCTCGTGCGCCACCGCCTCGGCCGGCCGTCCGAGCAGCGAAGCGCCGGCCAGGCGAAGCTGCCCGCTGGCACGCCCCTCGAGCAGGCCGCAGACGCTGGCCAGCAGCGTCGACTTGCCCGCGCCGTTGGCGCCGATGAGGGCGAGCACCTGCCCCTCGTCGAGTTGCAGCGACACGCCGTAGAGCGCCTGCAGGTCGCCGTACCAGACCTGCAATGCGTCGATCTCGAGCAGCGCCATGCCTGGAGCTCTCAGGCCGCAAGGCCCATGTAGATCTCGCGCACCTCGCGGCTGGCCATGGCCTCGTCGGGCGGCGCCTCGAGCAGCTTGCGGCCGAAGTGCAGCACGAGGATGCGGTCGGCCACGGCGTGCAGCGCCTGCGGGATGTGCTCGATCCAGATCACCGCGAGCTGCGTCTTCAGCTCGGCCACCAGCGCGGCCAGCGCCGCCACCTCGGGCTCGGTGAGGCCGCCGGCCACCTCGTCCAGCAGCAGCAGCTTGGGGTCGGTGGCGATCGCCTTGGCCATCTCCAGGCGCTTGCGGTCCAGCAGCGGCAGGCGCCCGGCCATGTCGCGGCTGCGCGCCTGCAGGCCGCAGCGCGAAAGCGCATCGACCGCCCGGCGCGCCGCCTGCGCGCCGGCGAGGCCCGCGCCGAAGCTCGCCGCGGCGAGCACGTTCTCGTACACGGTGAGGTTGCCGAAGGCCTGCGGGATCTGGAAGGCGCGCGCCACCCCCAGGCGCGCGCGGCGGTGCGGCGGCTGGCCGAGCAGCTCGACGCCGCCCAGCCGCACGCTGCCGGCATCGGCCCGCGCCACGCCGGTGATGAGGTTGAAGAGCGAGCTCTTGCCGGCGCCGTTCGGGCCGATCACGCCCAGGCACTGCCCCGGGTCGAGCGCGAAGTCGATCGCGTCGGCGACGACGATCGCGCCGTACTTCTTCGACAAACCCTGCACCTGCAGCACGACGACACCCCGGGACGCGCCGGCCCGAGCTTCACTTGAGCGCCGACATCGGCTTGTAGTCGGCCTCGACCGGGATCATCGGCGCGGTGCCGTTGTGCGTGATCAGCAGGTCGTAGGGGAACTTGCCGCCCTTGCTCTTGCGCCACTGGCCGCTGACCATGGGCGTGACGGCGATGCTCTTGATCGGGCTTTCCTTGAAGTTGATCGAGCCGACGATGGAATCGAGCTTCATGCCGGCGATGGCGTCGCGCAGCGCCTTGCGGCTCTTCGGGTCGGCCGCGCCCTTGATGGCCGCCAGCGCCGTCTCCCACAGCGCGTGGCCATAGCCGATGGGCTGCGTCCACTGCTTGCCGGTGGACTTCTCCCACTCGGCGGCGAGTTCCTTGGCGCTCTGCCCGGTGATGGAGGACTTGAAGGGGAAGTTCGGCGTCCACCAGATCTCGGTGCCCATGCCGTCGCCGGCGTCGCCCATCGACTGCACCGCGCTCGGGAACAGGAAGGGACCGGCCATGGTCACCAGCTCGGGTTTGAAGCCGGCCTGCTGCGCCTGCTTCCAGAAGGTGGCGAAGTGGTTGGCGAAGGCGAAGCCCGAGACGATCTGCGCGCCGCCGGCCTTCATCGCCGAGACCTGGGTCGAGAAGTCGTTGGTGGCGATCTTGAAGAAGCCGGTGTTGATTTCCTTGTAGCCGTTGGCCGTGGCGCCGCCGGGCAGCCCGGTGTTGGGGTCGGCGAAGGCCTGCCCGGGCGGGTTGTCGATGTAGAAGGTGCTGAGCACCTTGTTCGTCTTCTGGCCGTTCCAGATGCCGAAGAAGTTCTTCAGCACGTCGTCGGCACCCCAGAAGAAGTGGAAGGAGTACGGGAAGCCCTTGTCCGGCGTCGAGCCGCGGCCGAAGGTGAAGGCCTGCCAGGGCATCATGGTCGAGATCATCGGGATCCCGTGCACGTCGCAGAGCTGGCCCGCGGGGCCGGCGGCGTCGCCGTCCTGCACCAGCACGAGGTCGACCTTGTCGCGCAGCACGGCCTCGCTCGAGACGGTCTGCGAGCGGTTGGGGTCGGACTGGTTGTCCTTGAGGACGACCTCGATCTTGTAGGTCTTGCCGCCGACCTTGACGCCGTCCTTGACCGCGGCCTTGAACTTGGCCAGCGTCCACTAGTCGGCCTCGCCGAAATTGGCGCGCACGCCCGAGAGCGCGGTGATGTAGCCGATCTTGATCGTGTTGCGCGCCTGCGCCAGTGCCGTCAGCGCGAGCGACGCCGCACCCGCGGCACCGGCAGTGATGATGCGGCGCCGCGTCAGCGCGGAAGGCAGGGCGGGAAAACGAACGATCTGGGCCATGACATGCTCCTCGGACGAGCGGGTTGGGTCACTCAGATGTTAGTGGAGCAGCTCGTTTCGTTGACAACGGAATTACCCGAATGCCACACTCAGAAGGCCCGTTGGTGAGCGCGTCCTCGGGTCGACCCTGATTCCCTTGGTGCCGCGCTGGCGCGACGCGCAGCGCGGCACTTGCGAGAACACCAACGGGCTGCTGCGCCAGTACCTGCCCAAGGGTGCTGACCTCTCGGTCTACACACAAGAAGAGCTCGACGCGATCGCCGAGAGCCTCAACAACAGGCTCCGCGTCACGCATGGCTGACGCACGCCACCGGAGGTCTTCGCACAGCCACCGGCCAGCGCTCACAAGCCATCAAAACCGGTTCATGAACCACGGTGTTGCACTTCGGATTTGAGGCCGCCCTGGGACGCCATGGCATTTCGGCTCATTCCCGATCAGCCATCCAGTGCCCGCGCAGAAACCAAGCAGTGACTGCTGGCGCCAGAGGCCGAGGGCTCATGCGCACGCCTCGACAAGCGCATCGCAGAAGACCCGGAAGCTGCGCGACGAGCTTCGCGCCAGCTCGACCTGCGCACCAATCGCTCGAGCGACTTCGATCTTCAGCAGCCCGCCCCTGAAGTAGCCGCGTGCCTGCATGATGCGCTCGAACGCCTCCCAGGTCCCGCCGGCGATCGCGTCCGGGTCGCGCAGCGCCTGTCGACGCGGCACGTTCTCCGCCGCCCGCGGGTAAGCCGAGCGCACCGCAGCCCAGTCGCCGAAGTACCAGGCCTCCAGCTCTTCGATGGCGATTCGGTTGACGAGCTGCCACGGGGCGTTTCGCGCGCCCGTCCGCGTGCGCAGGCCTGCGCGCTGCGCCATCGACTCCAGCTGGCCCTTGAGCACGCGGCAATCCTGATCGTCCCGGTCCACCACGACGGCGATCCGCCAGTCGGACGGCAGCCACGCCGCGTAGCCGCGCAGACGTTGCTCCAGCTTGCCGAGCAGGTCGCTCTTGCCTTGAAAGGGGTGGATCTCGAAGGTTCGATCGTGCGGCAGCAGGCGCGGCAACAGCGCACGCAGGAATGCCTCCATCGAAGACTCTTCGACCAGGAATTCGAAATGCGCGGCCGACATCTTCAAAGCCTCGCCCGAGGCCGGCTCGGTGCACCCTGGTTGACAAGCGGATCGCCCACGCCGAGCTGCCCCTCCATCCAGAGCTGGCCCAGCAAGGCGCCTTGTTTGACGAATTCGGTCACGCCCGGCAAATCGACGGCCCGCCGCGTCTGCGCGTACCCCTGTTCGTCGCGCCACAGCACGCGCACCTCTTCAGGCCGCAGCCCGTTCAGGAAGAACGGCGAATGGGTCGTGACCAGCAGTTGCGTGCGACTGCTGGCCGCGCGGCACTCCTCCGCAAGCTCCGGCAACAAGCGCGGGTGCAGGAAGTTCTCGGGTTCCTCGATGCCGATGAAGGGAGGCGGCGCCGGGTCGTAAAGGAGAACCAGGTAGGCGAGCATCTTCAGCGTGCCGTCGGAGGCGAACTTCGCGAGCACCGGGTGGCTGAAGGGAGCGTCCTTGATCTGCAGCAGCAACCGCCCGTCGGGCATCGGCTCGGCGAGCACCACCGGCAACTTCAGCGCGACCAACCACCTGGGCGCGGGCTTCATCAACGGCGGCACGAACCAGGCCAATGCGGTCAGCGCC
>CAUJJO010000004.1 GCA_963205125.1 Pseudomonadota bacterium
AACCGCGCCTTGACGAGCGATTCGTCCTGGGGATCGGCTTGTTGCGACCAGCGCAGCAGCGCTTCGATGTCGGAATCGGCCAACGCAATTCTTGCCACCCGCAGGCGCTCGATGGCGGTGGGAAGCGTGGCATCGCTGTCGGCCAGCAGTTCCTCGTAGAGCTTCTCGCCGGGGCGCAGGCCGGTGAAGACGATGGGGATCTCCTGCAGGGTGTGGCCGGCCATGCGGATGAGGTCGCGCGCGAGGTCGGCGATCTTCACCGGCTCGCCCATGTCGAGCACCAGCACCTGGCCGCTTTCGCCGATGGCCGCGGCCTGCAGCACGAGGCGCGCGGCCTCGGGGATGGTCATGAAGTAGCGGATGATCTCCGGGTGCGTGACGGTGACCGGGCCGCCGTGGGCGATCTGCGCCTTGAACTTGGGGATCACGCTGCCGCTGGAACCCAGCACGTTGCCGAAGCGCACGGCCATGAAGCGCGTGCCGGCAAAGCGCGGCACGAGCGAGGACAGGGCGATCTCGGCGGCGCGCTTGCTCGCCCCCATGACGTTGGTCGGGTTGACGGCCTTGTCGGTGCTGATGAGCACGAAGCGCGACACGCCGGCCTCGGCGGCGGCGAGCGCGGCGTTCCAGGTGCCCAGGGTGTTGTTGCGCAGCGCGGCGAAGGCGTTGTGCTCCTCCATCAGCGGCACGTGCTTGTAGGCGGCGGCGTGCAGCACGAGCTGCGGGCGCCAGCGGGCGAGGATCTGGCGCATCTGCGGCAGCTCGCGCACGTCGCCGATGAGGCGCACGAGCTCGATCGCGGGGTGGGCGGCCGAGAGTTCCTGCTCGATGGTGTAGAGGTTGAATTCGCTCAGCTCGACGAGCACGAGGCGCTGCGGCGCGTAGCGCGCGAGCTGGCGGCAGAGCTCGCTGCCGATGCTGCCGCCGGCGCCGGTGACGAGCACCGTGGCGCCGCGCAGGATCGCGCCGATGCCGGCTTCGTCGAGCTGCACCGGCGCGCGGCCGAGCAGGTCTTCGGGCTCGATGCGGCGCAGGCGCTCGAGGCTGCGGCCCTCGCGCAGTTCCTCGATCGTCGGCACGGTGAGCACCGGCAGCCCGGTGCCGCTGGCCAGTTCGAGCGCGCGGCGGCGCTGCTCGGCGCTGGCCGAGGGCAGCGCGACGATGACGTGCGTGGCCTTGGCGCAGAGTGCGGGGTCGGCCACCGCGGCAAGCGGCCCCAGCACGCGCACGTCGCCGATGCGCGCACCCTGCTTGGCCGGGTCGTCGTCGAGCAGGCCGAGCACCGTCCAGCCCTGCTCGTGGATGCCCGCGAGCATCATGCGCGCGGCAGCACCCGCGCCCATCACGATCGCGCGGCGCGCGCCGGTGATTTCGCTTGCCGTGTGCACGCGCACCTGCTCCCACAGCATGCGGTAGGCGATGCGCACGAGCGCCAGGCCCATCAGCGTGACCACTGGATGCAGCGCGAGCACCGCGCGCGGCACCGCGCGCAGGCCCAGGCCCGTCACCAGCGCCGCGCCGAGCGCGCCGACGACGAGGCAGGCGAGCGTCAGCCGCCGCACCTCGGCAAAGCCGGCGAAGCGCCAGAGGCTTTGCGGCAGCCGCAGCGCCGCGAGCGCCATCAGATAGAGGAGCACGAGGGCGGCGAGCACCGCGCCGTCGTAGCCCGGTCGCGCACTCAGCCAGCGCTCGAAGCCCAGGCGAAAGAGGTAGGTGAGGTTCCAGGCGAGGACGACGACGATCGCATCGAGCAGCAGCGAGAGCGCCACCCGATGCGGCCGCAGCCGCGCCAGCAGCGCGTCGAGGCGATGCCAGAGGGTGATCGGTCTGCTCGCCGTCATGCTCGCCTCACCGACCCTGCCTCGGCCCCGCTCCCTCTCCCGCCCGGAAGGAGAGGGAGAAGATCGCCTGCACCAGCCCTGCCCCCTCTCCCGCCCCGCGGGAGAGGGTTGGGGTGAGGGTGGTGGCCCATCGCTGCACCCTCACCCCTGCCCTCTCCCACGCGTGGGAGAGGGAGAAGATCGCGTGCATCGGCCGCGCCCGATCAGCACGCCCAGGGTGCGGGCGATGACGCCGAGGTCGGTCCACAACGTGGCCTGCTCCGCGTAGTCGACCGCCGCGGCGAGCTTGAGCGGCAGGATGTGCTGGATGTACTCGCGCTCGGGGTCGGCGGCGGCGGCCAGCCGCGCCGCTTCGTCGAGGTTCGCGAGCGACGAGGGATCGGTGATGCCGGGCCGCACGGCAAGCGCGCGCTCGCGCAAGTCCGGCGGGTAGTGCTGGACGTAGCGCGGCACTTCGGGGCGTGGGCCGACGAGGCTCATGTCGCCGCGCAGCACGTCGATGAGCTGCGGCAGTTCGTCCATCCGCGTGCGGCGCAGCCAGCGGCCGCTGCGCGTGATGCGTGCATCCGAACCCACGGTGAGCGGCGGCCCCAGCGCAGGCGCCTGCTCGACCATGCTGCGGAACTTGTGGATGCGAAACGGCCGCCCGAAGCGGCCGACGCGCTCCTGGCGGAAGAAGACGGGGCCCGGCGAATCGAGCCGGATCACCAGCGCCAGCAGCAGCAGCAAGGGGCAGAGCAGCACGAGGGCAAGGGCCGCGCCGAGCAGGTCGAAGGCGCGCTTGGGCATGCGCAGCGAGGGAGAAGCGGATCAGCCCGCGGGCGGGTCGACGCCGTCGAAGACCTGCGCCAGCGGCACGCTGCAGGCGATGCTGGGAGCGTCCAGCGTCGGGCCGTCGCTCATGTCGTAGAACAGCCACTGGTCCTGCTCGTTGCGACGGTATCCCTCGATGCGGCGGGCCTCGGGATCGACGAGGATGAACTCCTTCAGCGACGGCAAGCGCCGGTAGGTGGCGAACTTCAACCCGCGGTCGTAGGTCTGGGTGCTGGGCGACAGCACTTCGAACACCACGGTGGGCGCGCGGAAGATCATCTCGGTCGACAGGTCCGACTTGTCGCAGGTGACCATCAGATCGGGATAGAAAATGGCGTCGTCGGCGACCTGCAGCTTCATGCCTTCGGTGAAGACGCGGCAAGGCGTGCCGTCCAGTTGCTCAGCCAGCCGTCGGTTGAGGTTGGACACGACGCAGCCATGCGCCCGCCGCCCGCCGACCATCGCGAACACCTCGCCGCGATAGAACTCGTTCTTCTCCGGCTGCTCGTTCTCCCAGGCCAGGTAGTCCGCTATGTTCATCCGCTGCTGCGCCAGGGCCATGCTCGTCACCTCCGCAGACAGGATTGTGCCGCCCGGCAGGCTTCAGGCCTGCTTCAAGCCCGCTCAAGCCCGCAACACGGCGCGCACCGCGTCGACGACGCGATCGACGTCGGCGTCGCTCATGCGCGTGTAGATCGGCAGGCTCACGAGACGCTCGTAAGCCCGCTGGCTGTGCGGGAACTGCTCCGGGCGCAGGCCGTAGCGCTCGCGCCAGTAGGGGTGCAGGTGCAGCGGGATGTAGTGCACGCTGCAGCCGATGCCGCGCTCGAAGAGCGCCTCGATGAAG
>CAUJJO010000005.1 GCA_963205125.1 Pseudomonadota bacterium
CGCAGCACGCGCTGCAATTCCGGGACCGTGAAGCGACCGGCCACGCGCAGTGCCGCGGCGCTGCCTGCGGCCTGCCCCATCGCGAAGCAGGCGCCGCTGGCGCGCGCGGCACTCTGGCCCAGGTGGTCCATCGACGCGCAGCGCCCGGCCACCAGCAGGTTGGCCACGCCCTGCGGCAGCAGCATGCGAAACGGCAGGTGGTGGTAGGCGTTGTCGGGATCGCGCGGGAAGGCCCAGTCGATGCGCCCGGCCACATGCTGCTCGGCGGGCCAGCCGCTCAGCCCGATGACGTCGGCAAAGCGCGCGCCGCCCAGCACGTCCTCGCCGCTCAGCATGTACTCGCCGACGACGCGCCGCGACTCGCGGATGCCCAGCTGCGGCGCGATCTCGACGAACTCCGCGGCCTCGAAGCCGGGCACCTCGGCGCGCAGGAAGCGCAGGTACTCGACGAGCTGGCGCCGACCTTCGATCTCGCCGTCGCTGAGCTGCTGGGCGTCGGTGGCGTCGACGGCCTGGCCGCGCGCGTTGGCGACCTGCGTGACGTTGGCGCGCCACTCGCGCGGGTTGCGCTGCGGCCGCAGGATGGCGCCGCGGCGCGCGAAGCGCCAGCGCCCGGCGGCGGCCTGCATGCGCGCGTCGATCGCCTTGAAGTCGCCGACCGCGGCAAGCGCGCGTTCGGCGTCGACGTTGCCGATGCGCGCCATCGTGCTCGGGAAGAGCGCGCCGCCTTGGCCGTCGCCGAGCTCGTACGGGACGCCGGCGAAGTGCGCGAGATCGGCGTCGCCGCTGGCGTCGATGAACTCGCGCGCGCGGATCGCGCGACGGCCCGAGCGAGTCTGCACGAGCAGGGCCTCGATGCGGCCTGCGCCGCGCCCTTCACCGTCGCCCCCTTCGCGGATGCAGCCGACCGCAAGCGCGTGAAAGAGCAGCCTCACGCCGGCCGCCAGCAGCCATTCGTCGGCCGCGCACTTGTAGGCCGAGCTGTCGTAGCTGCGCACGCGGATGCGGCCCTGCATGCCGTCCTGCGGCTGGTTGAGACCACCGAGCTGGTCGATGCGCGCCAGCAGTTCGTCGACGACGCCGCGCACGAGCGGCTGCATGCGGCCCGCCCGGCGCCCGTAGAGGCCGGCGAAGTTGGTGACGCCGCCGGCCGTGCCCATGCCGCCGAGAAAGCCGTAGCGCTCGACGAGCAGCGTGCGCGCGCCGCCGCGTGCGGCGCTCACTGCCGCGGCAAGGCCGGCGGGGCCGCCGCCCAGCACGCAGACGTCGACCTCGGCGAAGACCTCGGTCTCGCGCGCGGGCTCGTGGAGCCGCGGCGGCCCGTTCACTGGTTCTTGATGCCGCGCATCTGGATGATGCCGCCGAGGATCGCCGTCTCGCTCTTCACGCGCATGCGCAAGGCCTCGGGCGCCGTGCCCTGCGCCTGCCAGCCGGCGGCGAAGAGCTTCTGCCTGGCCTCGCCCTCGCGCAGCAGCGCCGGCACCTCCTGCGCCAGCCGGTCCTGCGCGGCCTTGCTCAGCCGCGCCGGGCCGACGAGCGCGGTCCACACTTCGAGGTCGAAGTTGTTGATGCCGGCATCGCGCAGCGACGGTGTCTCGGGCGCCAGCGTGCTGCGTCCGGCGGTCAGGCCGATGGCCTGCAGCTTGCCGGCCTTGACCTGCGGCAGCGCCAGCCCCGGCGGCACCAGCGCCATCTGGATCTGGCCCTGGATCAGCGCAGTGATGACCGCCGGATTGCCGTTGTAGGGAACGTGCACGGCGTCGAAGTTGCCCGCGCGCAGCTTCAGGTACTCCATGCCCAGATGGCCGACGGAGCCGATGCCCACCGAGCCGTAGCTCCACTTGCTGCCCGCATTGCGCGCGGCGAGGAAATAGCCTGCGCCCGCGGGCAGGTCGCGCGGGGCCACCAGCACCAGCGGCGCGGTGGTCAGCAGCGAGAGCAGGGTGAAGTCCTTCGCCGGGTCGTAGGGCAGGCGCGGGTTGAGCTGCCTGGCCGAGGTGAGGTTGCCGTTGATGACGACGCCCAGCGTGTGATCGTCGGTCGCCTTGGCCACCTGGTCGGCCGCGATGTTGCCGCTGGCCCCGGGCTTGTTCTCGACGACCACCGACTGGCCGAGGCGCTTGGCCAGGCCCTCGGCGAGGATGCGCGCCGAGATGTCGGGGGTCGACCCGGCCGGGAAGCCCACCAGCAGGCGCACGGTCTTCGTCGGCCAGGCGCTGTTCTGCGCCAGGGCCGCGGCGGGGACGAGCGCGCTGGCCAGCAGGCCGCAGGCGAGCAGGCCAAGCTTGCGGCGCGGGCGGGATGGGGTGAGCTTCATGCGGTGGTACTCCTTGCGTTCGGAAAGCGAGACGGATTCTGCCGCGTCGGCTCAGGGCATCCCGCCGGGCGTACCGTCGGGCGCCCAGTCGGGCGTCCAGTCGGGCGTCCAGTCGCCCAGCAGATCGCGGGGGATGGGCGCAGGCGGGCGCGTCGCGGTCGGCGCCGCCGCCTGCGCGTCGGCAAGCGTCCCGGCGATGACCCAGCAGGCGATCTGCTCGCCCTCGTGGCAGAAGGCGCGGCGCACGACTTCGCTGCGCGCGGCCGAGCCGCCCAGCACCTTGGCGCCAAAGCCTTGCAGGTGCAGCGCGTTGAGCAGGTTCATGAGTGCAGCGCCGACCGTCAGCCACTGCTCGTGCGGCGGCACGTCGGCGACATCGTCGCGAATGCGTGCCACGACCGCCAGCAGCGCCGGGCCGACGAAGGCGCGCTCGCGCGCCATCTGCATGCCCACGGCGTCGCGCCCGCGCGCCTGGGCGGCCCGCGCGAACAGCTCGCCCAGGGCGGCGCGCTCCTGCTGCCCGACATGCACGAAGCGCACCGGCCGCAGCGCCTGGTGGTCGGGTGCGCGCATCGCCAGTTCGGCCGCCGCCTGCAGCACCTCGGGTGGCGGCGGCGGCGCGGTCAGCTCGCGCGGCTCGGCCGAGCGGCGCGCCGCCAGTTGCGCGAGCAGAGGCAAGTCAACCGCACTGCCCGACGTAGCCGCAGGCGGTGCAGAAGTCGCAGCCGTCCTTGTGGATGACCGTCGAATTGCCGCACTCCGGGCAGGGCTTGCCGGGCTGCAGCGCCTGCACGCGGCCGGGCTCGGCGGCGGCGCCGCTGCGCGGCGTCTCGAGCACGCCCATCTCGCGCAGCGGGAAGCCCTCTTCGTCGAGCACGCCGAGCATCGCGTAGCGGTGGATGATCAGCCGCGCGAGGTAGGCGACGGTGCTCGGCCACATCTGCTGGCGCTGCTGGCCGTGCGGCAGGCCGGGCACGAAGGCCATGAAGTGGCCCAGCGGCTCGGCGTAGTTCAGCAGCTTGCGCAGCTTCATGCCGATCCAGGCCGGATCGATGACGCGCATGTCCAGCGACAGCAGGCGCGCGAGGCCGTCGAGCGCACGCGGGTAGTTGCCCGAGAAGCCGATCGCGCAGGGGCGCGTCACCGGCAGGCCGTCCGGCCCGGGCAGCGTGATTTCCTTGAGCGTGAGCGTGAAGCGCTCGCCGGCTGCCGGGTTGTCGATGTCGACCGCCCAGGCCAGCGTGCCGGAGGGGCCGGTGCGCGGCTCCTGGCGCGAGAAGAGCGCATCCATCACCGGCGTCGGCCGCGCGTCGTCGTCGCCGGGCAGCGCGCCCAGCACCTCGCAGCGCCAGCGGATCACCGCTGCGGTGGCCGCGACGACGCCGGGGAAGAGGCGCTTCTCGCCGTGCGGCGGGAAGGGCATCTCGAAGGAGCGTTCCTCGGCCACCGTCGACAAGGCGTCGAGCTTGAGCTGCAGCCAGGCCGGGTCGTTGGCGCGCAGGTCCATCGACAGCGTCTTGGCCATCGCGCCCAGGCCGCGCGGCTGCTCGGCGCCGTTGACCCAGACCTCGAAGGGCCGCGAGCGGCGCGTCGGCACGCCGGCCTCGTCCTCCTCGGGCAGTTCGCCGACGAAGAGGCCGAAGTCGCCGAAGGGATGCTGCACCATGAAGGTCCAGGCGGCGTTGCCGCCGGGCAGCTCGGGCCGCCCCGGCCAGCGCAGGCTGGCCAGCACGGGTGCGGGCAGGCGCTCGAGCGCCAGGCGCCGGTTGGCGTCGTCGATGGGCATCGGCGTCGGCGTGGCCTGCGTGCTCGGCGTCGTGCTCAGCACCGAGCCGACGACGGCGTTGGGGCGGTAGGTGGCCAGGCCCTTGAGCCCCGATTCCCAGGCCTGCATGTAGAGGCCTTGGAAATCGGCGTAGGGATAGTCGGCCGGCACGTTCACCGTCTTGCTGATCGCCGTGTCGATGCAGGGCGCGACCGCGGCGACCATGGCCGCGTGGTCCTGCGCGCTCATCTCGAGCGCGGTGACGAAGGCGTCGGTGAGCGGCGCGTCCTCGCCCTTGAGGTGGCGGTAGAGGCGCCAGGCGTGGTCCTCGACCGCGTACTCGCGCAGGCTGCCGTCGGGCATGCGCTTCTTGCGCGTGTAGGTCCAGCTGAAGGGCGGCTCGATGCCGTTGCTGGCGTTGTCGGCAAAGGCCAGGCTGATGGTGCCGGTGGGGGCGATCGACAGCAGGTGCGAGTTGCGCTGGCCCTGCTGGGGGATGCGCTCGCGGATGGGTGCGGGCAGCCGCGTCGCGAAGGTCGTTCCGGCGAGGAAGAGGTCGGCGTTGAAGAGCGGGAAGGGCCCGCGCTCGCGCGCCAGCTCGATGCTCGCCTCGTAGGCGGCGTCGCGCATGACTTCGGAGATGCGCCGCGCCATCGCGCGCGCGGCCTCGGTGTCGTAGCGCAGGCCGAGCATGACGAGGGCGTCGCCCAGGCCGGTGAACCCGAGGCCGATGCGACGCTTGCGCCGCGCCTCCTCCAGCTGCTGCGGCAGCGGCCACACGCTCACGTCGAGCACGTTGTCGAGCATGCGCACGGCGACCTTGCACAGCTCGGCAAAGCCCGCCTCGTCGAAGGCGACCTCGTCCTCGAAGGGCCGGCGCACGAAGCGCGTCAGGTCGATCGAGCCCAGGCAGCAGCAGCCATAGGGCGGCAGCGGCTGTTCGGCGCAGGGGTTGGTGCTGGCGATGGTCTCGCAGTAGGCGAGGTTGTTGTCGCGGTTGATGGTGTCGAGGAAGAGCACGCCGGGCTCGGCGTGGTCGTAGGTCGAGCGCATGATCTGGTCCCACAGCTCGCGCGCGCGCAGCTTGCGGTAGACCCACAGGGTGCGGCCGTCGGCGTCGGTGCGCGCGTAGGCGCCCTGCGCCTTGAGCTTGGCGCCGGGCTCGGCACCGTGCACGAGCTCGATCTCGCCGTCGGCCTTGACCGCCTGCATGAAGGCGTCGGTCACGCCCACGCTGATGTTGAAGTTGGCCAGGTCGCCCTTGTCCTTGGCGTGGATGAACTCCTCCACGTCCGGGTGGTCGCAGCGCAGCACGCCCATCTGCGCGCCGCGGCGGGCGCCCGCGCTCTCCACCGTCTCGCAGCTGCGGTCGAACACGCGCATGTAGCTCACCGGCCCGGAGGCGCTGCTCTGCGTGCTGCCCACCCAGGCGCCGCGCGGGCGGATGCGGCTGAAGTCGTAGCCGACGCCGCCGCCGCGGCGCATGGTCTCGGCGGCCTCGGTGAGCGCGGTGTAGATGCCCGGGTGGCCGTCCTCGATCTGCGCGATCGAGTCGCCCACCGGCTGCACGAAGCAGTTGATCAGCGTCGCGGCAAGGTCGGTCCCCGCGGCCGACTGGATGCGTCCGGCCGGGATGAAGCCCTCTTCCAGCGCCCACAGGAAGCGCGTGGCCCACTCGGCGCGACGCTGCGGCGCCTCGGCCTGCGCCAGCGCCTGCGCCACCCGCTGGTGCACCTGCAGCGCCGAGGCTTCCTCGCCCTTGGCGTACTTCTCCTTCAGCACTTCGGCGCTGATGGGCTGGGCCGGCAGGGTGGCGACGGTGGGCAGCGGGGCAGCATGGACCTGAGGGTCGGACATGGGTTTTTCTCCAGTGGTGGCGCCGGCCGATTATGAGCCTGCAGGCACGCTCGCGCTGCCGGCCGGAGCGGCCTCGGGTTGACCCCGATCTGCCGCATCGGGCCGCTCCCGGAGCACGGCAGGACGGCCGTTGCAGCCGGCTTTGGCCCGCCCGGGCGCGTCAATGCAGCGTTTGCCCGTCCGCAGCCCGACGGCCTGCCGGCTTAGGCTCGATGCGCCGTCCAGGAGCGACCGGGCGGCGACACCTTTCGTTACAAACAGAGGGAAGACCGGCGCAAGGCCAAGGCCGCTCAGGCGGCCGGCGTTGCGGCGGCGAGCATCGCGTCCACGGTGTCGAACTTGTGCCGGCAGCGCTCGGCGGCGGCCTGCGCGAGTTCGGCGGCGTCGATCGCGCGCCAGGCGGCGTGGTCGATGCGTCGGCGCCCGCGCTCGGCCAGCAGCGCCGCCAGCGCCTGGCCGCCCTTGCGGCCGTGCTCCACCGTCTCGGCGGCCACGCGCTGCGCGAGTTGCTGCGCTTCCGTGCGGTTGGTCGGGATCGTTCCAGAGGGCCCGCGGCGCGCCCAGCCGGTGACGTAGAGGCCCTCCTCGATGCGGCCGTTGTCGCTGGCGAAGACGCCGTCCGCCGGCTCGGCGCTGCAGCAGGGCACGCTGCGGTAGCCGATGCAGCTCACCGCGAGCTCGGCGGGGATCTCCTCTTCGCTGCCGTCGGCGCGCGTGAAGCGCACGGCCTGTAGCCTGCCCTCGCCGACGAAGGCCTTGGGCGCGAGACCGAAGTGAAAGACGATGCGGATCGGCAGCTCGCGCGTGTCGGCCGCGAAGCCGCGCAGGATCTCGACGATGGGCGAGTCGCCGACGATCGCCGCCGGATCGCCGACGCCGGCCACGCGCGTGCTCGCGCGCGAAAGCGTGCCGAGCTCGGCCAGCTCCTTCTGCGTGAACTTGGCGTCCGCGGCACCGCGGCGGCCGACGATGTGGATGGTCTCGATCGGCAGCGCGGCCAGCCGCTGCTGGACGTCCGGCGCGAGGTCCGAGCCGGCGAGTTCGGCGTGCGACTTGGCCAGCAGCCGCGCCACGTCGACCGCCACGTTGCCGTTGCCGATCACCACCGCCGAGCGCACCTGCTGCAGCGGCGGCTCGGCATGGTCGGGATGGTTGTTGTACCAGCCGACGAAGGACGCCGCGCCGGTGACGCCGGGCAGGTCCTCGCCGGCAATGCCCAGGCGCCGGTCCTGCGGCGCGCCGGTGGCGATGACCACCGTGTCGTAGAGCGAGCGCAGCTCGGCCAGCGTGAGGTCGCGCCCCACTTCGACGTTGCCGAAGAAGCCGACCTGCTCGCGCGCGAGCACGCGATCGAGCACGCGCACGACGGCCTTGGAGCCCTGGTGGTCGGGCGCGACGCCGTAGCGCACCAGCCCGAAGGGCACGGGCAGGCGTTCGATGACGTCGATGCGCGCATCCGGCGCAAGCCGCAGCAGCTGGTCGGCGAGATAGCAGCCCGCCGGGCCGCTTCCGATGATGGCGATATACCTCATGGGCGATGAATCGGGGACGAAGCCCTCACTGTTGATGTCCGGCAATACCCGATTCTTGCCTGACAAGCGGCTGACGGGTAACAATCCCTCGTCAAGGAGTGCAGGAATGGCAATGAGGATCAAGCTCCTCGTCGGTACCATGACCGGCACCGCCGAACTCGTCGCCCAGGAAGTGCAGCAGACGCTGCAGAACGACGGGCACGATGCGGAGGTGCTGATGATGGATGCGGTGGGTGTGGACGTGTTCGCGCGCGGGGGGGTGTTCATCGTCTGCACGTCGACGCACGGTTACGGTGACATCCCCGACAACGCGGTGGAGTTCTTCGAGAACCTCGAGCGCAGGCGGCCGCGGCTGGACAGCGTCACCTACGGCGTGATCGCGCTCGGCGACGGCACCTACGGCGAGAACTTCTGCAAGGCCGGCGATCGCTTCGACGAACTGCTCTCGAAGCTCGGCGCGCGGCGTGCGGGCAAGCCGCTGCGCCACGATGCCAACTCCGGCGACGTGCCCGAGGAAGTGGCCACGCAGTGGGTCACCCAGTGGGTCAAGGATGATCTGGGCCCCGCTGGCGGGGCCGCATGAGCGAGGCTTAAACCATGTCCGAATGGGTCAATACCTTCAAGGGTGCCGTGCTCGCGTCGGAGTACGACGGCGCCACCCACATGAACTCGCACATGTACGTCGAGCGCTTCGACCAGGCGACCTGGGGCCTGCTGCACGCGATCGGCATCACCCCGGCCACGATGAAGCAGCAGGCGCTGCGCGTGGCGATCGTGCGCCAGAACTACCAGTACCTGCGCGAGCTGCGCGGCGGCGAGCTGGTGCAGATCAGGAGCGGCTTCCTCGCCGTCGGCGAGAAGTACTTCCGCTTCCTGCACCAGATGACCGACGTCGAGAGCGGCGCGCTTCTGGCCACCGCCGACTGCGTGGCCCTGCAGGCCAGCCTCGAGCGGCACGAGAGCGTGCCGCTGGCCAAGCTGCTGCAGGATAAGGCGCGCGCCCACCTCGTCGGCGGCGACGCTCCGCCCAACGCACTGCCGGCCTGAGCGGGTCGGCACTCGCGCTGAACGCGTCTTCGAGGCGCGCTCAGCGCCCCTTGGCGTGCGCGGCCACCGCGCGGTGCACGTCGTGCGTGACGACCGAGGCCTCGCGGGGCGGCTTGACGAAGAAGGCCGGGTGCGCAAGCGTCTTGGCCATGTCGGCAAGCCCCGTGGCCCAGTGCTCGCGCATCGTCCCCAGGCCGAAGGCGTAGTCCTTGAACTGCTCCTCGTAGGGCTTGGCCTCGTAGATCAGGTGCACGATGTTGAACACGCGGTCGCAGGCCCAGCCCCGCATCGTCTGCAGCGTCGCCGGATCGATGCCCGCCGGCCGGTGCGACGCCGCCCCCTGCAGCAGCGCATGCAGCGCGTGGCGCATGCGGTGCAGCTGCATCGTGGTGTCGGTGTTCAGGCGCGTGCGGCTCGAGTACTGCACGTCCTTCTGACGGTCGAGCACGTCGCCCATGGTGCGCGGCAGCCGGCCGCGCGCGCTCCAGAGGTCGACCTGCAGCACCAGGCTGTCGCGGCGCGGCTGCGCCGAGAGCACGTGGTCCAGCGGGGTGTTGGAGGCCAGGCCGCCGTCCCAGTACAGCTCGCCCTCGATCTCGACGGCCGGAAAGGCCGGCGGCAACGCCCCTGAAGCCATGATGTGCTCGGGGCCGATGCGCTCGTGGTTCGAATCGAAGTAGCGCAGGTTGCCGCTGGCGACGTGGGTGACGCCCACCGACAGCCGTACCGCGCCGCGCGCGTTGAGGCGCTCGAAGTCGATGTGCTCCAGCAGCGTGGCGCGCAGCGGGCTCGGGTCGTAGAAGCTGGTCGCGCGCGCGCTGCCGTCGTCGAAGAGCAGCGGTGAGGGCAGGCGCGGATGGAAGAAGCCCTGCTGCCCGAGCACCAGGGCACCGAGCGCGCCCAGCGAGTTGGCCCAGGCGTGCAGCGCCGGGGTCGAGGGCGCGGCCTCCAGCAGCGCGCGCACCGCGGCGGCGATCGGCACGCCGATGCCCAGCGGTTCGCACACCGTCTCCCAGAAGGAGCGCAGGCGCTCGACACGGTGCTCCGGCGCATTGCCGGCGATGATGGCGGCGTTGACGGCGCCGATCGAGACGCCGGCGACCCAGTCCGGGCGCAGATCCGCGGCGTGCATCGCCTCGTAGACGCCGCATTGGTAGGACCCGAGCGCACCGCCGCCCTGCAGCACCAGGGCGACGCAGTCGTAGCCTGCGGCCGAGACCGCGGGAGCGGGCGTCGCGGCCGGTTCAGGCGGCGATGGCGCGCCCGGCGCTTCGCCTGCACTTGGCGACCGGGGCCGCCGCGGTGGGCGCCGCAGCGGCGAACGGGCGGGGGGCTTCATGGGGAAGGGGCGAAAGCCATGACATGCCAGTCTAATGCGCGCGCACCGTTCCCCCGGACCCTTCCCCCCGGACCGCCTCGCCTTGACGCCTGCCGCGGCTGCCCCGAGGATCGGCCGTGCCGGATGACGGAAGGTCGGGCGAACGAGCGTGCGAGCGCCGCGGTCGCGGTGCCGCCAGGCTCGAGCCCGCCCATGCACGCAGGAGGAGGCGGGATGGAACTGACGCTCAATGGCTATCACACCCTGATCCTGGCCGCGCTGGTGATGCTCGCCGGCCACTGGCTGGTGTTCCGCGTGCGGTTTCTCGCCGCGTTCAACATCCCGGAGCCCGTGGCCGGCGGTCTGCTGGCGGCCGCCGTCATCACCGCCCTGCATGCGAGCGTGGGCCTGAAGCTGCGCTTCAGCGGCGAGTTGCAGACGACCTTCATGCTGATGTTCTTCTCGTCGATCGGCCTGAGCGCGGACTTCACGCGCCTGAAGGAAGGCGGGCGGCCGCTGGTCATGCTGCTGCTGGTCGTCTCGGTCTTCATCGTCGTGCAGAACCTGATCGGCGTCGGGCTGGCGATGCTGCTCGGGCTGAAGCCGCTGCTGGGCCTCGTGGTCGGCTCGATCACCCTGACCGGAGGGCATGGCACCGCGGGCGCCTGGGGGCCGGTGCTGGAGGACAAGTTCGGCATCGTCGGCGCGACGACGCTCGGCATCGCGACGGCGACCTTCGGCCTGGTCTTCGGCGGCCTGGTCGGCGGGCCGGTGGCGCGCCACCTGATCCGCCGGCAGAAGCGCGAACCGATGGCCGAGGCCGGGCCGCGCACCTCGATCGAGACGATCTCGGGCAAGCCGCGGCACGAGCAGGTCGACAGCAAGGGCGACGTGGCACGGCTGACCTTCGAGATGTTCGACGAGCCGCGCCTGATCACCGCCTACGTGGCGATCGAGACGCTGGCGATGTTCGGCGCCTGCCTGACCGCGGCGGACCTGCTGGGCGGCTGGACGCGCGGCACGGCGTTCGAACTGCCGACCTTCATCTGGGCGCTGGCCAGCGGCGTGGTGATCCGCAACGTGCTCACGCACATCTTCCACTTCGAGATGTTCGACCGCGCGATCGACGTCTTCGGCAACGCCTCGCTCTCGCTCTTCCTCGCGATCGCGCTGCTGAGCCTGCGCCTGTGGGAGCTGGCCGACCTTGCCGGGCCGGTCTCGATCATCCTCGCCGTGCAGGTGCTGTTGATGATGGCCTGGGCCGCGTTCGTGACCTACCGCTTCATGGGCGCCGACTACGACGCCGCGGTCGTCGCTGCCGGCCACTGCGGCTTCGGGCTCGGCGCAACGCCCACGGCCATCGCCAACATGCAGGCGATCACCGACCGCTTCGGCCCCTCGCACAAGGCCTATCTGGTGGTGCCGCTGGTCGGCGCCTTCTTCGTCGATCTCGTCAACGCGACCGTCCTGCAGATCTTCACGCAGATCCCCTTCCTGCGCTGACGCGTGCCCACCCGGCCTCGACGGTCGGGATTCACTTGTTCTCATTCACTTGTTCTCAGGGTAAACCCGCGATAATCGAACGCTCATCACCGATCCGAAGGAGAACGACATGATTCGAGAAGTCGAGGGCGACATCCTGCTGAGCCAGGCTCAGGACATCGCGCACGGGATCGCGACGCACGACCCGTTCGATTCGGGCCTGGCGCTGGCGCTGCGCGAGCGCTTCCCGTCGATGGTCAAGGACTACCGCCACGCGATGCACTCCAAGTCGCCCGAGACCGGCGGCATCTGGGTCTGGCGCGGCGTCAACGAAGACGGCTCCACCCGCGGCATCGTCAACCTGCTGACGCAGGGCATGCAGAGCCAGGACAAGGCCGCGCGGCCGGTCAAGGCTCGGCTGGAAGACGTCAACCGGGCGCTGCGCGCGCTCGCCAGGCACGTGCAGGACGAGGGCATCAAGAGCCTGGCCCTGCCGCGCCTGGCCACCGGCGTCGGCGCACTCGACTGGGCGGAGGTGAAGCCGCTGATCCAGCAGCACCTCGGGTCGCTCGGCATCCCGGTGATCGTCTACGAGGTCTACCGCAAGGGCGTCAAGGCCGACGAGCAAGTCTGATCTGATCACCCTCCGGGCCGGGCCGTCGGAAGCTCGGCCCCGAGTCGGGGTTCAGTCACTGCTCACAGGCCTGGGTCGGCCATGTCCAGGCCGGACAGGCTGTCGCTGGAACTCGGAATGAACGGCCGGCAACATGGCCGGCCTTCCCGCCATCCCGGCCCTCGAGCAGCGCAAGACGGCCACGGGCAAGGGCGGTCACAAGCGGGATGGACGACACCGATCACGACGACGGCCGATGGCCATTGGCAGGCAGCGAGCCGAAGTTGACGAGAGCAACACCGGCGTGAAACCCGTGACCGTGAGCCACGAGCGCACCCGCTCGCACCCAATGGACATATCATGCCACCAAGTGGCATAGTGCAGCCCGTGATACGAGTATTCAAGACTCGCCACTTCCAGCGATGGATGCGCAAGACGGAGCTGACCGATGCGGCCCTGTGCAAGGCCGTCAAGGAGATGGCTGGCGGACTGATTGATGCCGATCTCGGCGGCGGCGTGATGAAGAAGCGCGTCGGGCTGGCCGGGCGTGGCAAGCGTGGCGGGGCCAGAACGCTGGTGGCCACGAACAAGGGCAACCGCTGGTTCTTCGTGTTCGGCTTTGAGAAAAACGACCGGGCCAACATCACCGACGAGGAACTGGAAGGCCTGCAAGCTATCGCCGTCGATCTGCTGGCCCGCACCGGAAAGCAGTTGGATGAGGCCGTCACCGACGGCACGTTGCAGGAGATTTGCTCATGACCACGAAGGCCAAGGCCAAGAGCCGCATCCTCGAAGCCGTCCATGAGACGGCCGACGATCTGCATCGCTTGGGTTTCATCGATAAGCGCAAGATGCAGAAGTACGACGCGCTGTGCCTGGCGCCGGGGCAGGACTACGACGCCGTCAAGGTGAAGGCGTTGCGCGAGCGCCTTCATCTGAGCCAAGCCGTGCTCGCCTCGGTGCTCAACACCAGCGCCTCCACCGTTCGCAAGTGGGAAGTGGGTGACAAGCGCCCCAGCGGCCCGTCGCAGAGATTGCTGGACATCCTCGAGCGTAAGGGGCTTGAAGCCGTCCTCTGACCGCCACATCAACGCTTTGCTGGAGTTGGGAATGCTGGAGATCGGCACGGACATGGGCCGATCTCCAGCGACAAGCCACCGCGGTCCTGGCCTGGCACCGCCGGGAGCAAACCCGACGCCGCAAGACCCTCGGCCAGCTCGGCGCCGACCTCGGCAACGAGCTCTTCGCGGGCTAACAGCCTTGCACGACGCCTGGCAACAGGGTGCCGTTCGTCTTTGACGACAGAGCAGCCCGGATGCTTCCGTCCGGGCATTCCGCGCCCGCTTGCGCCGAACTCCGCTGGACAGACGGGCGTCGATCCGGCCGCCACCGCGGCCGCCTGGTCGGCAAGGCGCGATGCGCGCCGGCGTGAAAGAAGGCGCCCCCAAAGAGATGGGGGCGCCCGAGAGAGATATGTCCTTTGCTTGCACGCCGGGGGCTGCCCTGGGGGCAGGAGCGGCATGACATCTTCCCTTTGACTCGCACTCGCGGCCGGCCAGGGCCGCGGTGTTCGCCCGTTGATCCCCGCCAAGGGTCCGGGCTATCGGTGCCGATGGAGTCTCCATCGGCGCTGCATCGGGCCGCCAGCCCGAGACTCCTGCAGGAGTCCACACACTTTCGCAAACGCTCCAAGCTTTCGGGACACGGTGCCAGCCGTGCCGCTGCTGTTTGCAGCTCCCCATGCGCTTCGGTCGTATCGCGCAATGGGTCAAGCCCTAGTCGGTCGGTCTCCCCCTCTGGCCTTCGTCGCGCCCGGTGCCACCCGAGACGCTCCGGCCAGAGGTTCCCGTGTTAGATCACGGCTACTGCGCAACGTAGCGCCGTCGTCTCCGCATGCGTCCTAGCCTTGCCGGCTTTCCGCAGATTTCCCCCGCCCGATGTTCCATAGCGGCTGGGGTACTCAGAGCATGCTCCATCGACTACGAACCACGGCCAAGCGTCGTGCGCTCGGCCTCGCTGCGGTCGATGAACAGGCCACGGCGCATCTCGGACTCGAGCGTGGCGGCCCAGTCCTGGGCATCGCGCCGCGTCTCGAAGGTCCGCACCCGCGTCGGGAAGCCCGCCCGGCGGATAGTGGCCTGCCATTGATGCGCACCGCGGTTGGAGATGGCTGCCAAGTTCCCTGCACCCGTGAGGTTGATGCAAGGTATAGCCACGACTGCAGCAGAACTGCAGCAAGAAGCCCGTTCCAGATGCGCGAAGGGCTTACGACACCGTCGTAAGCCCTTGATTTTATTGGTTGCGGGGGCAAGATTTGAACTTGCGACCTTTGGGTTATGAGCCCAACGAGCTACCAGACTGCTCCACCCCGCGACAGAACCTGTAATTCTAGCTGATGATCGGACCCTTGTGAAGGCCCGTCACTGGGCTTGCGGCTCGCCCGCGGCATCGGCGGCGGGCTCTGGGCGGTCGACCAGTTCGACGTAGGCCATCGGCGCGTTGTCGCCGACGCGAAAGCCCATCTTGAGGATGCGCGTGTAGCCGCCCGGGCGCGCCTTGTAGCGCGGGCCCAGTTCGTCGAAGAGCTTGACGACGACTTCGCGGTCGCGCGTGCGGTCGAAGGCGAGGCGGCGATTCGCCAGCGTCGGCTCCTTGGCCAGCGTGATCAGCGGCTCGACGGCGCGGCGCAGTTCCTTGGCCTTGGGCAGCGTGGTCTTGATGGCCTCGTGCCGCAGCAGCGAGTTGCACATGTTGCGCAGCATCGCGAGGCGATGCGCGCTGGTTCGGTTGAGCTTGCGAAGCCCGTGACGGTGGCGCATGGTGCTTTCCTTTCGTTATCTGTAGCCCCGGCCGGATCAGGTACCGGGGTGGCACCGGGCCGCAGCCTGCGGCCCCTTCTTCTGCTGATGCGGATTCGCGCTCAGCGCTTGTCGAGACCCTGCGGCGGCCAGTTCTCCAGCCGCACGCCGAGCGTCAGGCCGCGCGAGGCGAGCACTTCCTTGATCTCGTTGAGCGACTTGCGTCCGAGGTTGGGGGTCTTCAGCAGCTCGGTCTCGGTGCGCTGGATGAGGTCGCCGATGTAGTAGATGTTCTCGGCCTTCAGGCAGTTGGCCGAACGCACCGTCAGCTCGAGCTCGTCGACCGGGCGCAGCAGCATCGGGTCGATGACCGAGGCGCGCTGGGGTTGCGCTTCGAACATCTCGTGCGGATTCACTTCGAGCTGCGCGAAGATGGCCAGTTGCTCGACGAGGATGCGCGCCGACTGGCGGATCGCCTCCTCGGGGGCGATGGCGCCGTTGGTCTCGATCTCCATCACGAGCTTGTCGAGGTCGGTGCGCTGCTCGACGCGGGCGTTCTCGACCGCGTAGCTGACGCGCTTCACCGGCGAGAAGGATGCGTCGAGGACGATGCGGCCGATCGCCTTGGTCGGCTCGTCGCCGAAGCGGCGCAGGTTGCCGGGCACGTAGCCGCGGCCCTTCTCGACCTTGATCTGCATGTCGAGCTTGCCGCCTTGCGCCAGGTGGGCGATGACGTGGTCGGGGTTGACGATCTCGACGTCGTGCGGCGTCTGGATGTCCGCCGCCGTTACCGCGCCCTCGCCTTCCTTGCGCAGCACCAGCGTCACTTCATCGCGGTTGTGCAGGCGGAAGACGACGCCCTTGAGCGCGAGCATGATGTGCACGACATCTTCCTGCACACCGTCGATCGTCGAGTACTCGTGCAGCACGCCGGCAATGGTCACCTCGGTGGGCGCGTAGCCGACCATCGAGGACAGCAGCACCCGGCGCAACGCGTTGCCCAGGGTGTGACCGTAGCCGCGCTCGAAGGGTTCGAGGATGGCCTTCGCACGGTGCTCGCCGAGGGGCTCGACCTGGATCGCCTTGGGCTTGAGAAGTGTGGTCTGCATTGAGTGTTTGTTCCTGTCAATACCCTCGGTTCGTTACACCGATAAGGCTGATGGACCGTGTCGGGCGTTGCGCATGCCCGCTGCGCGCCCGACGATGGCAGCGGGACCTGTCGGTGATGACGGCCGCGGCAGGCGGCGGCCGTCGCAAGGCGTCAGCGCGAGTACAACTCGACGATCAGCGCCTCCTTGATCTCGGCGCCGAACTGGTCGCGGTCGGGGGCCTTCTTGAAGACGCCTTCCATCTTCGTGGCGTCGACCTGGACCCAGTCGGGCAGGCCCACGGACTGCGCCAGCTTGAGCGCGTCCTGCACGCGCAGCTGGTTCTTCGACTTCTCGCGCAGCGCGAGCGTGTCGCCGGCCTTGACGCGGTACGAGGGAATGTTGACGACCTGGCCGTTGACCGTGAGCGCCTTGTGCGAGACGAGCTGGCGCGCCTCGGCGCGGGTCGAGCCGAAGCCCATGCGGTAGACGACGTTGTCCAGCCGCGATTCGAGCAGCAGCAGCAGGTTGGCGCCGGTGTTGCCCTTGCGGCGCTCGGCCTCGGCGAAGTAGCGGCGGAACTGGCGCTCCAGCACGCCGTACATGCGCTTGACCTTCTGCTTCTCGCGCAGTTGGACGCCGTAGTCCGAGGTGCGCGAGCCGCTGGTGCGCCCGTGCTGGCCCGGCTTGGTGTCGAACTTGGCCTTGTCGGAGATCGAGCGGCGGGCGCTCTTCAGGAAGAGGTCGGTGCCCTCGCGACGGGAGAGCTTGGCCTTGGGGCCGAGGTAACGTGCCACGTGTTGTCCTTTTCGATCGGGTTCTGCACGGCCGCGCCGCCTCCTTGGCGGCCACCGTGGAGTCCGGCCCGGCCCGGCTGCCTGGCGACAGCACGAGAACGCGGTGCGCGAACGGTGGGCTTGAAACGGGCGCAGGGCTCCGATGAACCCTGCGCTGACTTGAGGCCGGATCCGGCCGGGCGGGTCAGACCACCTTCTGGTCGTCTGCGGGAAACTGCGGATTGTAGCGAACGTCGAGGCGAGCTGCAGGACTCAGACGCGGCGACGCTTCTGCGGCCGGCAGCCGTTGTGCGGGATCGGCGTCACGTCGCTGATCGAGTTGATGCGGATGCCCAGTGCGGCCAGCGCACGCACCGACGATTCGCGCCCCGGGCCCGGGCCCTTGATGCGCACGTCCAGGTTCTTGATGCCCTGCTCCTGCGCGGCACGGCCGGCGACCTCGGCGGCGACCTGGGCCGCGAAGGGCGTCGACTTGCGCGAGCCCTTGAAGCCCTGCCCGCCGCTGGAGGCGCAGGCAAGCGCGCCGCCCTGGCGGTCGGTGATCGTGATGATCGTGTTGTTGAAGGACGCATGCACGTGCGCAATGCCGTCCGCGATGTTCTTGCGGACCTTCTTGCTGACGCGACGCGCGGCGGTATTGACGGGTGCTTTGGCCATGTCGGACTCTGTTCAGGGTTGAAGCGGACGGCCGCTCACTTCTTCAGTGCCGCGGCGCCCTTCTTCGGACCCTTGCGGGTACGGGCGTTGGTGCGGGTGCGCTGACCGCGGACGGGCAGCCCGCGGCGATGGCGAAAGCCGCGGTAGCAGCCGAGATCCATCAGGCGCTTGATGTTGATCGACAGTTCGCGGCGCAGGTCGCCCTCGATCGTCAGCCGGCCGATCTCGTCGCGGATGCGTTCGAGGTCGGCATCGGTCAGGTCCTTGACCTTCTTCGAGTGCGGGATGCCTGCGGAGTCGCAGATCTTCTGCGCGGTCGAGCGGCCGATGCCGTAGATGGCGGTGAGGCCGATCTCCGTGTGCTTGTGCGGCGGGATGTTGATGCCAGCGATGCGTGCCATGGTCTTCCTCTGAGTCTGATGCCGGTTCCAGGCGCGTCAGCCCTGGCGCTGCTTGTGGCGCGGGTCGGTGCAGATCACGCGCACCACGCCGTGGCGGCGGATGATCTTGCAGTGGCGGCACATCTTCTTGATCGAAGCGGCGACTTTCATGGTCTTCTCCTTGAACCGTATCCTGTTTCACTTCGCGCGGAAGACGATCCGGGCGCGACTGAGGTCATAGGGGGTGAGCTCCACGGTGACCCTGTCACCGGGCAGGATGCGGATGTAGTGCATGCGCATCTTCCCCGATATGTGGCCGAGCACCACATGCCCGTTCTCCAGCTTGACGCGAAAGGTCGCGTTGGGGAGGTTCTCGAGGATCTCCCCCTGCATCTGGATGACGTCATCCTTGGCCATCTCAGCTTGTCTTGAAGTTCGCCTTCTTCAGCAGGCTTTCGTACTGCTGACTCATCACGTAGCTCTGCACCTGAGCCCAGAAATCCATCGTCACCACGACGATGATCAGGAGCGAGGTGCCGCCGAAGTAGAAGGGCACGTTGTACTTGAGCACGAGGAACTCGGGCAGCAGGCAGACGGCCGTCACGTAGATCGCGCCGGCCAGCGTCAGCCGCGAGAGGATCTTGTCGATGTGGCGCGCGGTCTGCTCGCCGGGACGGATGCCGGGGATGAAGGCGCCGCTCTTCTTCAGGTTGTCGGCGGTCTCGCGGCTGTTGAAGACGAGTGCCGTGTAGAAGAAGCAGAAGAAGACGATCATCGCCGCGTAGAGCAGCACGTAGATCGGCTGCCCCGGCGACAGCAGAGCGGAGAGATCCTTCAGCCAGCGCAGGCCCTCGCCCGTGGCGAACCAGCCCACGATGGTGGCCGGCAGCAGGATGATCGACGAGGCGAAGATCGGCGGAATCACGCCCGACATGTTGAGCTTGAGCGGCAGGTGCGAGGACTGCCCGCCGTAGACCTTGTTGCCGACCTGGCGCTTGGCGTAGTTGACGAGGATCTTGCGCTGCCCACGCTCCACGAAGACGACCGCGTAGGTGACGAGGAAGACGACGGCGATGATCATCAGGCTGATCACCGGGCTCATCGCACCCGTGCGCACGAGCTCGAACAACCCGCCGATGGCATTGGGCAGACCGGCGACGATACCCGCGAAGATGATGATCGAGATGCCGTTGCCCAGGCCCCGCTCGGTGATCTGCTCACCCAGCCACATCAGGAACATGGTGCCGGCGACGAGGCTCACCACCGCCGTCATGCGAAAGCCGAAGCCCGGCGCGAGCACCAGGCCCGGCGAGCCTTCGAGCGCAAGCGCGATGCCAAGCGACTGGAACACCCCCAGCAGCAGCGTGCCGTAGCGCGTGTACTGCGTGATCTTGCGCCGCCCCGCCTCGCCTTCCTTCTTCAGCGCCTCGAGCGACGGCACGACGTGCGCCATCAGCTGCATGATGATCGAGGCCGAGATGTAGGGCATGATGCCCAGCGCGAAGACGGTGAAGCGCGACAGCGCTCCGCCGCTGAACATGTTGAACAGGTTCAGGATACCGCCGGACTGCCCCTGGAAGAGCTGCTGCAGCTGCTGCGGGTCGATGCCGGGCACGGGGATGTGCGCGCCCAGGCGATAGACCAGCAGCGCCAGCAGCAGGAAGGTGACACGGCGACGCAGGTCGCCGTACTTTCCGCTCTTGGCCAGTTGGTTGGCTGAAGTTGCCACGCGCGCTGTTCCTATCCCTATGGCTTGCCGTCGTGTCTGCCGCCGTCAGGCCACCGAGCCGCCGGCAGCCTCGATGGCCGCCTTGGCGCCCGCCGTGGCACCCAGGCCCTTGAGGGTGAGCTTGCGCGCAAGCTCGCCGGTCTTCACGACCTTGACGTTGCGCACGATCTCGCCGACCAGGCCTGCGGCCTTGAGCGTCAGCAGGTCGACCTCGTCGACGGGAAGCGCCTGTAGTTGCGCCAGCGTCACCTCGGCGTTGAAGGCGCGCTGCGCCGACTTGAAGCCGCGCTTGGGCAGACGACGCTGCAGCGGCATCTGGCCGCCCTCGAAGCCGACCTTGTGGAAGCCCCCGGCACGCGACTTCTGTCCCTTGTGGCCGCGACCGGCGGTCTTGCCCAGGCCCGAACCGATGCCGCGCCCGACCCGGCGACGCGCGTGCTTGGCCCCGGCGGCCGGCTTGATGGAATTGAGTTGCATCACAGCACCTTCACGAGGTACGAGATCTTGTCGATCATGCCGCGTACGGCGGGCGTGTCTTCGAGCGTGCGCTCGCTGCCGAGCTTGCGCAGGCCCAGGCCGCGCACCGTGTCACGGTGCGACTGGCGGGTGCCGGCCACGCTCTTCACGAGCTTGACGGTCAGGGTCTTCTTGTCGGACATCAGGATTCTCCGCAGCGCCGTGTCGACGGGTTTCAGCCGAACAGCTCTTCGACGGTCTTGCCGCGCTTGGCGGCGACCTCCGCCGGGGTCGTCGAGCTCGTGAGCGCGTCGAGCGTGGCCCGGACCATGTTGTAGGGGTTGGTCGAACCGTGGCTCTTGGCCACGATGTCGGTCACGCCCATGACTTCGAAGACGGCACGCATCGGGCCGCCGGCAATGATGCCGGCACCGGCCGGGGCCGGAGCCATCAAGACGCGCGCGGCGCCGTGCTCGCCTTCGACCTTGTGGTGGATGGTGCCGTTCTTCAGGCTGACCTTGACCATGTTGCGGCGCGCGGCGTCCATCGCCTTCTGCACCGCGACGGGCACTTCCTTGGCCTTGCCCTTGCCCATGCCGATGCGGCCATCGCCGTCACCGACGACGGTGAGGGCCGCGAAGCTGAGCGTGCGACCGCCCTTCACGACCTTGGTCACGCGGTTGACCGCGATCATCTTTTCCTTCAGACCGTCGTCGTTGCCTTCGGTCTGCGCGCGGGGAGTGAACTTTGCCATTGCAGTGATTCCTTGGGTCGCGCGGCGATCAGAACTGGAGCCCGGCTTCGCGCGCGGCCTCGGCCAGGGCCTTGACGCGGCCGTGGTAGGCGAAGCCCGAGCGGTCGAAGGCGACCTTCTCGACGCCCGCGGCCCTGGCGCGCTCGGCGATGCGCTTGCCGATCAGGCTCGCGGCCTCGACCTTGGCGCCCTGGCCGGCAGCGCCGAGTTGCGTGCGCACGTCCTTCTCGGCCGTCGAGGCCGATGCCAGCACGCGCGCGCCGTCTTCCGAGATGACGCTGGCGTAGATGTGCAGGTTCGAGCGGTAGACCGTCAGGCGCGCCATGCGCTGCGTGGCGATGCGCTGACGCGTCTGCCGCGAGCGGCGAAGGCGCTGTTCCTTCTTGTTCAACATGGCGTGGCTCCTTACTTCTTCTTCGTCTCTTTCATCACCACGCGCTCGTTGGCGTAGCGGATGCCCTTGCCCTTGTACGGCTCGGGAGGACGGAAGGCGCGCACTTCGGCGGCGAGCTGGCCGACGACCTGGCGGTCGGGACCCGAGATGACGATCTCGGTCTGCGTCGGCGTGGCGACCTTGACGCCCTGCGGCATGTCCTTGACCACCGGGTGCGAGAAGCCGATCTGCAGATTGAGCTTCTGGCCCTGGGCCTGGGCGCGAAAGCCCACGCCGACCAGGGTCAGCTTCTTCTCGAAGCCCTTGCTGACGCCGTTGACCATGTTGGACACCAGCGCGCGCAGGGTGCCACTCATCGCGTTGGCGGCGGCGGTGTCGTCGGCGGGCGCGAAGGTCAGCGTCGCGCCTTCCTGGGCGACCTTGACGAGTGCCGGCAGCGGGCGCGACAGCGTGCCGTTGCCGCCCTTGATCGTGATCTGTTCGGCGGTGAGCGCCACGTCGACGCCCTGAGGGACGGCGACCGGCATTTTTCCGATGCGGGACATAGACTCGAACTCCCCTATTCGATCAGGCGACGTAGCACAGCACTTCGCCGCCGACGCCGCTGGCCCTGGCCTTGCGGTCGGTCATCACGCCCTTGGGCGTGGTGACGATGGCCACGCCCAGGCCGTTCATGACCTGCGGGATGGCGTCGCGGCCCTTGTAGATGCGCAGGCCGGGGCGGCTGACGCGCTCGATGCGCTCGATCACCGGGCGGCCGGCGTAGTACTTCAACGCGATCTCGAGTTCGCTCTTGCCGCCGTCGGCGCGCACGACGAAGCCGTCGATATAGCCTTCGTCCTTCAGGACCTGCGCGATCGCGGTCTTCAGCTTGGACGAGGGCATCGTCACGACCGCCTTGTCGACGCTTTGCGCATTGCGGATGCGCGTCAGCATGTCGGCGATGGGATCACTCATGCTCATGGGGTATCTCCTGCGTTCCTCGCCGATCTCACCAGCTGGCCTTGGTCATGCCCGGGATGTCGCCCTTGAAGGCGAGCTCCCGGATCTTGTTGCGGCCCAGGCCGAACAGCCGGAAGGTGCCGCGGGCACGACCGGTGAGCGCGCAGCGGTTGCGCAGGCGCGTCGGGTTGGCGTTGCGGGGCAGCCTTTGCAGTTCCAGCCGCGCGGCGTAGCGCTCGTCGTCGGAGCGCTTGACGTCGTCGGTGATGGCCTTGAGTTCGGCGTACTTCGTCGCGTACTGGGCCACCAGCTTCTCGCGCTTGGCTTCGCGCTGCTTGAGGGAGAGTTTGGCCATGCTGTGCCTCAGTTCTTGAACGGGAAGCGGAACGCGGCGAGCAGGGCCTTGCACTCGTCGTCGGATTTCGCGCTGGTCGTGATGCTGATGTTCAGGCCGCGGATCGCGTCGATCTTGTCGTACTCGATTTCCGGGAAGATGATCTGCTCCTTGACGCCGACGTTGTAGTTGCCGCGGCCGTCGAAGGCGCGCCCGGAGATGCCGCGGAAGTCGCGCACGCGCGGCAGCGCGACGGTGACGAAGCGGTCCAGGAACTCGTACATGCGCGCGCCGCGCAAGGTCACCATGCAGCCGATGGGCACGTTGTCGCGGATCTTGAAGGCGGCGATCGCCTTCTTGGACTTGGTCACGACGGGCTTCTGGCCGGCGATCTTGGTCAGGTCGCCGACGGCGTGATCCATCACCTTCTTGTCGGAGACCGCCTCGCTCACGCCCATGTTGAGCGTGATCTTCTGCAGACGCGGCACCTGCATCGCCGACTTGTAGCCGAACTTGGCCATCAGCTCCGGCACGATCTTTTCGCGGTAGATCTGCTGCAGCCGAGCCTGCGCAGTCGCTTGTTGCAAAGCCATGGTCGCTGCCCTCAAATCTTGATTTCGTCGCCGCTGGACTTGTAGACCCGCACGCGCTTGCCGCCGTCCAGCAGCTTGACGCCGACGCGGTCGGCCTTGCCGGCCGCCGCATTCCAGATCGCGACGTTGGACTGGTGGATCGGCATGGTCTTGTCGACGACGCCGCCGGTGGTGCCCTTCATCGGGTTGGGCTTGACGTGCTTCTTGACGACGTTCACGCCCTCGACGACGAGGCGCTCGGCGTCGACCCGGCTCGTCACGGTGCCGCGCTTGCCCTTGTCGCGGCCGGTCAGCACGATGACGTGGTCGCCCTTGCGAATCTTGTTCATGGTCTCGGTCCTTGCAGAGCGGATCGGGTCAGAGCACTTCCGGCGCCAGCGACACGATCTTCATGAAGCGCTCGGTGCGCAGTTCGCGCGTGACCGGGCCGAAGATGCGGGTGCCGATCGGCTCGAGCTTGGCGTTGAGCAGCACCGCGGCGTTGCCATCGAACTTGATCAGCGCGCCGTCGGGACGGCGCACGCCCTTGGCGGTGCGCACGACCACGGCGTTGTAGATCTCGCCCTTCTTGACGCGACCGCGCGGTGCGGCTTCCTTGATGCTCACCTTGATGACATCGCCGATGCCCGCGTAACGGCGCTTGGAGCCGCCGAGCACCTTGATGCACATGACGGACTTCGCGCCCGTGTTGTCGGCGACATCGAGTCGCGATTGCATTTGAATCATTTTTTGAACCCCAACTTCTCCCGTCATGGCAAAGCGCCTTGGCGGTCAGTCTTGGGCCCTCGAGCGGGTTGGCGGGAATCGGCTTCTTCGGCGCAGGAGGCAGCAAGAAAGTTGCTGCCTTGACGCGCGAAAGCCTTTGATTATGCGCTGGCTTGATGTCGCTTGTCAAACGTCGCGTGTGAGCACAGGCATTGCCGAGCCATGCCGTGCGATCATCCCCGCCATGCCCGATCCCGCAGGTTCTGGCGCCCGGGGCGCCGTGCTCGCCGGCCTGCTGCTGGCGCTCTGCGCCTTCGGCCCGTTCGCGGCAAGCGCGGCCGACGAAGGCGCGCTGCCGGCCAGCGTCGTGCGCGAGCTGCAGCGCGCGCAGATCCCGGCGCAGGCGCTGTCGGTGGTGGTGCAGGAGGTCGGCAGCACGCGCCCGCTGCTTGCGCTGCGCGCCAGGGAGCCGCGCAACCCGGCCTCGCTGGCCAAGCTCTTCACGACGGCCGCCGCCCTCGACCAGCTCGGGCCGGCGTGGACCTGGGTGACGCCGGTGTGGCTGGCCGGCCCGGTGCGCGAAGGCGTGCTCGACGGCTCGCTGCACCTCGAGGGCCGCGGCGACCCCAAGCTGGTGCTGGAGCGCCTGTGGCTGCTGCTGCGCCGCGTGCAGCAGATGGGCGTGCGCGAGATCCGCGGCGACATCGTGCTCGAGCGCAGCGCCTTTGCGCCCGACGAGGCGTCGCCGGCCGAGTTCGACGGTGCGGCGCAGCGGCCCTACAACGTGCGCGCCGACGCCTTGCTGCTCAACTACAAGAGCGTGCTCTACACCTTCGTGCCGGAGCCGGCCGCCGGCATCGCACGCGTGCTGGTCGAGCCGGCGCTCTCCGGCGCCGAGGTCCCGCGCGAGTTGCGGCTGGCCCCTGGCCCCTGCGGCGACTGGCGCGGCCAGCTCCAGGCCCGCTTCGACGACCCGGCCCGGGTGCGCTTTGGCGGGCGCTACCCGACGGCCTGCGGCGAGCAGACCTGGGCCGTGGCCGATGCGCAACCGGCGAGCTACAACGCGCGGCTGCTGGAAGGCCTCTGGCGCGAGATGGGCGGGCGCCTGCAAGGCACGGTGCGCGAGGGCGCGCCGCCGCCCGGCCTCGCGGCGAGCTTCGAGTGGCGCTCGCCGCCGCTGCTCGAGGTGGTGCGCGAGATCAACAAGTACAGCAACAACGTGATGGCGCAGCAGCTCTTCCTGACGCTGGCGCGGCAGCAGGACCCATCACGGCCGGCCAGTGTGTCGGCGGCCCGGCGCATCCTGCAGGACTGGGTTGCGGCGCAGCTTGGCGAGGCGGGGCAAGGCGTCGTCGTCGACAACGGCTCGGGCCTGTCGCGCACGGGTCGCAGCTCGGCCGAGTCGCTGGCGCGGCTGCTGCAGGTCGCGCAGGCGGCGCCCTGGGCCGCGGAGTTCGCCAGCTCGCTGCCCATCCTCGGGCAGGACGGCACCCTGCGCCGGGTGCGCGCTGCGGCGGGCGCGGGCCGCGCGCACC
>CAUJJO010000006.1 GCA_963205125.1 Pseudomonadota bacterium
GCCAGCAGGCCCTGGTCGTGCCCGACAAGATCGAGCGCGTGTGGCGTTTTCACCGCCACACGCTGCAGGCGCTGCAGGAGCTGGTGCAGGCCGCCGGGCTGCAGCATCCGCGCGAGATCTCCCCCGCGCACATCGTGCGCCGCGTCGCCGCCAGCGACGTGCGGCTGCTGGCCACGCACCTGCCGCTGCTGCAGCCGGGCCAGTTGCTGCAGGCGATCGAGGGCCGCGCCGACTGGCCGCACAACGTCTTCCGGCTCTACTGGCCGATGGCCAGCGCGGGGAGTTTTCAGCCGCAGCCGGCGAGCTGAGTGGGACGGGGGGCGAGGGAGCCGCCGCAAAGAGCCGCCGCAAAGTCAGCCGCGACGTAAACTGAGCCATGGCCCAGGTGACGATCGCGCAGCTTCGCCACCTGGTTCGAAGCCTCGCCTACGCGGTCTCGGCGCACGCCGCAGACGAACTCGAAGATGACAAGCTCAGCCTCCTCGACCTCGAGAACGTCGTCCTCACGGGCAAGATCATCGAGCGACAGCGCGACCGCCTCACCCGCGAAGTCAAGCTCATCGTCCAGGGCCACACGCTCGAAGGTGAAGTTGCCGAAGTCGTCGCCAAGGTCGGCTCTGGCGGCAGGCTCTTCATCATCACCGTCTACCTCGCCTGAGCTGGCCTGCGCCCACTGCGGCAGTGACAAGATCCAGTTGAAGGAGGTGACGCGCAGCTTCGGAAGTGGCCCGGGGCTGCTGGTCGTGGAGCGCATCCCGATGTGGTCGTGCCCGGCCTGCGGCGAGTCCTACTTCACCGCGCGAACGCTGCACGAACTGGAGCGCATCAAGGCGCTGCGCAAGTCGGTGGCCAAGGCGCGCAGTGTGGCCGTGGCGCAGTACGAAGCCGCGATCGCTTGAAGCGATCGCGGCAGCGGCTCATACCGCCACCGTCTGCCGCACCGCGTGCTCCCAGCGCGCCATGCGCTCCTGGGCCTGCGCGCGCGGCATGGTCGGGTGAAAGCGGCGTTCGGCACGCCACTGCGCGGCCAGCTCCTCGCGCGAGGCGTAGACGCCGACCGCAAGACCCGCCAGGTAGGCTGCGCCGAGCGCCGTCGTCTCGGTGACCTGCGGGCGCACGACGGGCAGGCCCAGCAGGTCGGCCTGGAACTGCATCAGCATGTCGTTGACGCTGGCGCCGCCGTCCACGCGCAGCTCGGTGACCCGGGCGATGGCCTGCGCATCGCCGAGCGCGGCATCGGCGGCCATCGCCTGCAGCAGCGCAGCACTCTGGAAGGCGATGCTCTCGAGGGCTGCGCGCGCGATGTGCGCCACCGTGCTGCCGCGCGTGAGGCCGACGATGGCGCCGCGCGCCTCGGGCTGCCAGTAGGGGGCGCCGAGGCCCGTGAAGGCGGGCACGAACATCACGCCGCCGGCATCGGGAACGCTCTCGGCCAGGCGCTGCACGTCGCCGCTGCGCGTGATCGCGCCCAGGCCGTCGCGCAGCCACTGCACGACCGCGCCGCCGATGAAGACGCTGCCTTCGAGCGCGTATTCGGGCGTCGTCGAGGTCTGCGCCGCGGCGGTGCTGACGAGGCCGTGGCGCGAGTGCTGCAGCCGCGCGCCGGTGTGCATCAGCAGGAAGCAGCCGGTGCCGTTGGTGTTCTTGGCCAGGCCCGCCTCGAAGCAGGCCTGGCCGAAGAGCGCGGCCTGCTGGTCCCCGGCGATGCCGGCGATCGGGATCGGCGCGCCGAACAGCGCGGCGTCGGTCTCGCCGTAGAGGTGGCTGGACGGATGCACGGCGGGTAACAGGCTCTCGGGCACGTGCAGCGCGGCCAGCAGCGAGGGGCTCCAGCGGTTGTGCCGGATGTCGAAGAGCATGGTGCGCGCGGCGTTGCTCACGTCGGTGGCGTGCACGCGCCCGCCGGTCAGCTTGTGCAGCTGCCAGCTGTCGATGGTGCCGAAGGCCAGCTCGCCGCGCGCGGCGGCCTGGTGTGCGCCGCTCACGTGATCGAGCAGCCAGCGGATCTTGCTGCCGCTGAAGTAGGGGTCGATGACCAGGCCGGTGGCGCGCTGCACGTCCTCGACGACCTCGGGGCGCTGGCGCAACTGCGCGCACAGCGGCTCGGTGCGGCGGTCCTGCCAGACGATGGCGTGGTGGATGGGGCGGCCGCTCGCGCGGTTCCAGAGCAGCGTCGTCTCGCGCTGGTTGGTGATGCCCAGCGCCGCGATGTCGGAGGCCTGCAGCCGCGCCTGCGCCAGCGCCTCGCGCGCGACGGCGAGCTGCGTCGTCCAGATTTCCTCGGCGTCGTGCTCGACCCAGCCCGTCTGCGGGTAGTGCTGGCGGAACTCGCGCTGCGCGAGCGCGACGATGCGGCCGTCGCGATGAAAGACGATGGCGCGCGAACTCGAGGTGCCCTGGTCGAGGGCGAGCAGGTGGTCGCGGGGCATGGCGGCGGGCCTTTCGTCGAGCGCGGGCGATCCCGTCGCCGCACTCTGCCACAGCCGCTGCGGCGCGGCCCTCGGCGCGCGCCCGGGCGTTCAGGCCAGTGCTTCGTCGAGCACCTCGATCCAGTGCCGCACCGGCCTCTTCGTGCCGGTCTGCAGGTGCTGGATGCAGCCGATGTTGGCCGAGACGATGAGCGGCGCGTCGACCGCGGCCAGCGCCTGCAGCTTGCGGTCGCGCAACTGGTGCGAGAGCCCGGGCTGCAGCACGCTGTAGGTGCCGGCGCTGCCGCAGCAGAGGTGGCTCTCGGTGGGCGCGAGCTGCACCTCGAAGCCGAGCTCGCCGAGGTGGCGTTCGACCAGGCCGCGCAACTGCTGGCCATGCTGCAGCGTGCACGGCGGGTGGAAGGCGAGCTTCGTCGGCGCCGCCTTGCCGTGCCGGCGCAGCCGCGGCGCGAGCTGGGGCACGAGGCCGGGCAGCAGCTCGCAGAGGTCCTTGGTGAGTGCGCTGACGCGCCGCGCCTTCTCGGCGTAGTCGGGGTCGTTCGCGAGTGCGTGGCCGTAGTCCTTGACCATCACGCCGCAGCCGCTGGCGTTCATCACGATCGCCTCGACCTTGCCCTCGCTGGTGAGCCCCTCGACCAGCGGCCACCAGGCGTCGATGTTGCGCCGCATGTCGGCCAGGCCGCCTTCGACGTCGCCCAGGTGCGTGCGGATCGCGCCGCAGCAGCCGGCCTCGTCGGCCACCAGCGTCTGGATGCCCGCGGCGTCGAGCACGCGCGCGGTGGCGCTGTTGATGCCCGGCATCATCGCCGGCTGCACGCAGCCCATCAGCAGCAGCACCTTGCGCGGATGGCTGCGCGTGGGCCACAGGCGCGCGCGCCGGCCGGCGCTGGGCGGGATCTTGTCCTTGAGCACCGCCGGCAGCAGCGGCCGTACCGCACGGCCGAGCGCCATCGCCGGGGCGAAGGCCGGCGAGGTCAGCCCCTCCTTGAGCAGCCAGCGCGCCGCGCGCTCGGCCGCCGGCCGCGGCACGCGCTGCTCGACGATGCCGCGACCGATCTCGAGCAGATGGCCGTACTCGACGCCGCTCGGGCAGGTGGTCTCGCAGTTCAGGCAGGTCAGGCAGCGGTCGAGGTGAAGCTGCGTCTTGCGCGTGACCTCGGCGCCTTCGAGCAGCTGCTTCATCAGGTAGATGCGCCCGCGCGGGCCGTCGAGCTCGTCGCCCAGCAGTTGATAGGTCGGGCAGGTGGCGGTGCAGAAGCCGCAGTGCACGCACTTGCGCAGGATGGCCTCGGCCTCCTCGCCCGCGGGCGTGCCCTTGAACTCGGGGGCCAGATGGGTTTGCATGGCGGGGGTGATTGGATCAGACGCCGGCAGGCCCCACGCCCGACCCCGCCACCGTCCAGGTCGCGGCCCAGTAGTGGGTCCACGCGGTCCAGGCGAAGTCGGTTGCGGCTTCGCCGAGCACGGTGCGCAGGGCCTGGGCGTCGGGGAAGTTCTTCAGCACTTCATGCGTGCTGCCGTCGTCCAGGCTGCGCTGCTGGTAGGTGTTGCCGTGCGCGTCGCGGCGCGTGAGCGGCGTGCTGCTGCCGGCGACGAAGCGGTTGTCGAGCACGACCACGCGCGCGCCGGGGGCGAGCCGGGCGTGCAGCGTGCCGACCCAGCCGGCCAGGCGCTGCAGCGGCACGTGGCTCCACCAGAAGCCGGCGAAGGCGGCGTCGAAGCTGCGCGCGTCCATCTCGTCCAGCCCGTCCAGGGCGTAGGCATCCAGGCGCGCGAACTCGACCGTCGGCGGCATGGCCTTGGCGCACGCGATCGCCATCGTCTCGGGCTCGAGGTCGGTGGCCAGCCACGAGCGCGCCTCGCGTGCGCCGTGCGGCGTCCACCAGCCGGTGCCGCAGGCGATCTCGAGCACGCGGCGCCCGACGAAGCGCTCGCGCACCCAGGCCTCCATCGCGCGCAGGTCGGCCTGGCGCTCGGGCTTGTGGTAGACGCGCTCGTAGGAGGCGGCGCGGCGGCGGTAGTAGTCCGCCAGGTCGGCGGCGCCCGCTTCGTTCACATCCATGGGTACATGCGTCCGCGGTTGAAGAGGCCCTCGGGATCGAAGGCCTGCTTCAGCTGGCGCTGGATGCGCTCCTGCGTCGGCGACAGCGGCGCGAACACGCCCGCGCTCTTGTCGGCCGCGCGAAAGAGCACGGCGTGGCCGCCGACCGCCGCCGCGGCGTCGCGCAGCGTGGGCGCCGGGGTGCTGGTGCACAGCCAGCGCTGCGCGCCGCCCCATTCGACGAGCTGCTCGCCCGAGAGCGCCAGCGGCGGCGTGGTCTGCGGCAGGGACAGGCGCCACAGCGTCGCGCCGCCCTCCACCGCCTTCAGCGCGCCGAGGAAGAACTCGTCGTGCTGGTCGCGCAGCCCGGCCCAGAAGCTCGCGGCAAGCGTCGGCTCGATCGCTTCGCCGCCAAGCGCCTTGCAGGCGGCGTCGACGGCGGCGCGCGCACCGGCCAAGCGCAGCACCAGCATGCCGTCCCACCAGGCGCTGGCCGACAGCGGCAGCGGCCGGCCGCCCCACTGGTTGAGCTTCATCAGCGCTGTCGCCTGGTCGAGCTCGAAGCGCAGCGTCGCCGTGGCCGGCGGCTGCGGCAACACCTTCAGCGAGACCTCGGCGATGACGCCCAGCACGCCCATCGAGCCGGCCAGCAGGCGGCAGACGTCGTAGCCGGCGACGTTCTTCATCACCTGCCCGCCGAAGGCGAGCAGCTCGCCGCGGCCGTTGATCATCGTGGCGCCCAGCACGTAGTCGCGCACGCCGCCGACGCTGGCACGCGCCGGCCCGGCGAGGCCGGCGGCGACCATGCCGCCCACCGTGGCGCCGCCTTCGAAGTGCGGCGGCTCGAAGGGCAGGCACTGGCCTTGCGCGGCAAGGGCGGCCTCGAGCTCGGCCAGCGGCGTGCCCGCGCGCGCGGTGACGACGAGCTCGCTGGGTTCGTAGCTGCTGATGCCTGCAAGCGGCGTCACGTCCAGCGCCTGCCCTTGCGCCGCCTCGCCGTAGAAGGCCTTGCTGCCGCCGCCGCGGATGACGAGCGGGGTCCTGGCCGCGAGCGCGCTGCGGATCTGGTCGAGCAGGCGGCGCAGCGTCGGATCCGCAGCCGTGTCGGGCATCGAGGCGGGGCTTGCGTCGGCCATCAGAAGCGCTCCAGCCCGGCAAACGCGAGCAGGCCGCGGCGGACCTGCATCTTCCCGTACTCGACGCAGCGCACGAGGGTCGGAATGACCTTGCCCGGGTTGAGCAGCGCCTGCGGATCGAAGGCGTGCTTGAGGGCGAGCATCTGCGCGCGCTCCTCGGGGCTGAACTGCACGCACATGCTGGCCAGCTTCTCGACGCCCACGCCGTGCTCGCCGGTGATGGTGCCGCCCAGGCGCACGCTGGTCTCCAGGATGTCGGCGCCGAAGCGCTCGCAGCGCTGGAGCTGGTCGGGGTCGTTGGCGTCGAAGAGGATGAGCGGGTGCAGGTTGCCGTCGCCGGCATGGAAGACGTTGCAGCAGCGCAGGCCGTAGCTCTGCTCCATCTGCTGGATGGCCAAGAGGATGTCGGCCAGGCGCTTGCGCGGGATGGTCGAGTCCATGCACATGTAGTCGGGGCTGATGCGGCCGCTGGCCGGGAAGGCGTTCTTGCGCCCGCTCCAGAAGGTCAGGCGCTGCGCCTCGTCGCGGCTCACCTCCATGCGCGTGGCGCCGGCACCGGCCAGCACCTCCAGCATGCGCGCGATCTCCTCGGCCACCTCCTCGGGCGTGCCGTCGCTCTCGCACAGCAGGATGGCCGCGGCGTCGAGGTCGTAGCCGGCGTGCACGAAGTCCTCGACCGCGGCGGTCATCGGCTTGTCCATCATCTCGAGGCCCGCGGGGATGATGCCGGCGGCGATCACCGCGGCCACCGCGTCGCCGGCCTTGCGCACGTCGTCGAAGCTGGCCATGATGCAGCGCGCCAGTTGCGGCTTCGGGACGAGGCGCACCGTCACCTCGGTGATCACCGCGAGCATGCCTTCGCTGCCGATGACCGCCGGCAGCAGGTCCAGCCCCGGCGTGTCCAGCGCCCGCGAGCCGAACTCGATCGGCTCGCCCTCGACCGTGAAGCCGCGCACCTGCAGCACGTTGTGCACGGTCAGGCCGTACTTCAGGCAGTGCACGCCGCCGGAGTTCTCGGCGACGTTGCCGCCGATGGTGCAGGCGATCTGGCTGCTCGGGTCGGGCGCGTAGTAGAGGCCGTGCGGCGCGGCCGCTTCGCTGATCGCCAGGTTGCGCACGCCGCACTGCACGGTGGCGGTACGCGCCAGCGCGTCGATCTCGACGATGCGGTTGAACTTGGCCAGCGCCAGCGTCACGCCCAGCGCGTTGGGCATCGCACCGCCCGAGAGGCCGGTGCCGGCGCCGCGCGCGACCACCGGCACGCGCAGGCGGTGGCAGGCGGCGAGCACGGCGGCCACCTGCGCCTCGGTCTCGGGCAGCGCGACGACGAGCGGGCGCTCGCGGTAGGCGGTCAGGCCGTCGCACTCGTAGGGCGTCGTGTCCTCGGTCTGCCACAGCAGCGCATGCGCGGGCAGCAGCGGCCCCAGCGCGGCAAGCACCGCGGCCTGGCGCGCGGCGCGATCGACGGTGAGAGTTGCGGGGTGCTCGCTCATGGCAGTGCGCGCACTGTAGCGCCCACGGCCGCTTCGTCCGATCCGTCCGACCTCGAATGCAGTCGCTCAGTGGCCTGCGCTCAACTTCAACTGCACATGGCCTTGATGTCGGCCGGGATCTCCATCGCCTGCAGGCGCCCGTCGATGCGCTGCACGAAGGCGCGCGTGGCGCGGCCGTCGCACAGCAGGGTCTTGTCGCGCACGACGCGGTGGTACTGCACGAAGACCTTGCGATCCCAGCGCTCGATCGTGGTGTGCACCTCGAGGTGGTCGCCGTAGGTCGCCGACTTGTAGAAGCGCGTATTGATCTCGAGCATCGGCGTGCCGATGATGCCGCGCGTGGCTTCCAGCTCGCGCCAGCGCGGCAGCCCGCACTGGTGGAAGAAGTCCAGGCTGGCGGCGTCGATCCAGCGCTGGAAATTGGGGAAGAAGACGATGTCGGCGGGGTCGCAATCGCCCCACTGGACGTCGACGTGAAAGATGGTGGTGCGGCTCATCGGGAGGACTCGCGATCGGAAACCGGCGATGCTAAGGCGCGCCCCGTATTCGTGCAGCGCGCGCGGCAAGCGGCCCCGCAGGGCGGCGCGCCGCTTGACATCGGCCTGCGCCGCCCCATGTTCACGGCTTTCCCGACCTGCCCGCGCGCATGCTGTGGACCTTGCTCTGGCTGGGCGCGCTGCTCCTGCTCGCCCTGATGGTGGCCGGCTGGCTGGCCGCGCCGACGCTGTGGCGCGCCTGGCGGCGGCATCGCCTTGCGCGCACGCCGTTTCCGGCGTCCTGGCGGGGCATCCTGCGTCGGCGCATGCCGCTCTACCGGCGGCTGCCGGTGCCGCTGCAGCGCCAGTTGCAGCGGCACGTGCAGGTGCTGCTGGCCGAGATGCCCTTCGTCGGCTGCGGCGGGCAGGCGATCACCGACGAGGTGCGCGTGCTGATCGCGGCGCAGGCGGCGCTGCTGCTGCTCGGGCGGCCCGCGGGGCGTTTCCGCGATCTGCGCGAGGTGCTCGTCTATCCGGGCCCCTTCGTCGTCGACCGGCCGCTGCACGACGGCAGCGTGGTGCACGACGCGCGCCGCGTCCTGTCCGGTGAGTCGTGGCAGCGCGGGCAGGTGGTGCTGTCCTGGCCGGACGTGATCGAGGGTGCGGCCGACCCGGCCGACGGGCGCAACGTCGTCATCCACGAGTTCGCGCACCAGCTCGACCAGGAGAGCGGCCCGGCCAACGGCGCACCCTTCCTCGGCCGGCGCGCGGCCTACGCACGCTGGTCGCGCACGCTGGGCGCCGCCTATGCCGAACTGCGCGCGCAGCTTGCGCGCGGCGAGGCGACGCTGCTCGACCCCTACGGCGCGAGCGACCCGGCCGAGTTCTTCGCCGTCGCCTCCGAGTGCTTCTTCGAGCGCGCCGAGGCGCTGGCGCAGGCGCACCCGCAGCTCTTCGCCGAACTTGGCGCTTACTACCGCTGCGATCCGCGCCAGTGGTGAGCGCGGGCGGCCGGGCGGATGAGCGCCGATCAGGGACGCGGCGGCCGTGGTAAGGTGCCGGCGCCTCATCTCGGGCCGGAACACCATGGCAAGAACAACGTACGAGAAGCTGCAACGCCAGATCGCCACCCTGCAGGCGCAAGCCGACAAGCTGCGCCGCAAGGAGGTGGACGAGGTCATCGAGCGCATGCGCACGGCGATCGCGTTCTACGGCATCACCGCGCAGGAGCTGGGCTTTTCCGACGGCGCAGCGCCCATGCGCACGAAGGCGGCCCGCGGCGCGGCCGCGAAGCCGGCAGCGAAGGAGAGCGGCGCCGGCAAGCACGCCAGGAAGAGCCCCAGGAAGAGCACCGGCCGGCGCGGCAAGGCCGCCGCGGCAAGCCAGGAGGCGCGCTACCGCGACGAGAACGGCAACGCCTGGGTCGGTCGCGGCAAGCGCCCGCAGTGGCTGCGCGACGCGCTGGCCGCCGGGCGTACGCTGGACGAGTTCCGCGTCGCGCCGGCCTGAGCGTCGGCACGCTTGGGGGAGAGGGCGCGATGACCGGCGCAGCAGGCAGCGCCGCGGCGATCGTCCATCGCCCCGAAGCCTCGCGCTTCCAGGCCGACTACGCCGAGGGCGCGGCACTCTGCGTCTACCGGCGCGACGGCGATCTCCTGCTGATCACGCATACCGAGGTGCCGCCCGCGCTGGAGGGCCGCGGCATCGCCGCCGCCCTGGTGCAGGCCACGCTGGCCTGGGCGCGCAGCCAGGGCCTGCGCGTGCGGCCGCTGTGCAGCTACGTCGTCGCCTACATGCGCCGCCACCCCGAGACGCAGGACCTGCTCGGCTGAGGATCGCGCGGGGCGGGGAAAGCGAGCGCGGCGGCGCGGGCCGCCCGCCACGGTGAATCCGTCACATTGCCGAGGCGCCATGCGTCACGACCGACAAGCCGCCTGCCGCAGCAGACTGGCCGCATGGCTGCCTTGCTGCGACGGACATCCTCCCCGGCTTCGCTCGATGACGCTGCCGCGCCGACCGCCCAGCACGGCGCGGCCGGCACCCCTTCACCGACCGCGCGCGCGCAGTGGCTTTCGCTTGCCGAGCCGTGCCAGGGCCTGCGCTGGCGCCTGCAGCGCTGGCGCAGCCTGCTGCCGACGCTCGTTTGCCCGCATCGCCTGCACGCGCAGCGCTGTGGCCACTATGCCAGCCGCACGCAGCCGGGCCCGCTGCAGCGCGGGCGCTTCGCCGATCTCTTCGACCTGCGCAGCGGGACGCAGGCGGTCGGCTACCCCTTCCTCTACGCGCAGGGCGTGATCGACCTGCTGCAGGCGCGCGTGCTCGCCGACCTCGGCGTCAACGCGCGCCACCTGCGCCTGCTGCGGCACCGCACGCGGCTGCTTGGGGCCGATCCGGCGCGCCTCGGGCAGGCGCTGCAGGACGTCGACTGCCGGCTCGCCCGCGTGGTGCGCGTCGGCCCGACCGAGGTCGCGGCGCTGCTGCAGACCGGCATCGCCGACGAAGACGGCACGCTGATCGCGCAGATCGAGGACCTCTTCGTCGTGCGCGAGCTGCCGGTGGCCTACGCGGTGCAGGCCGACGAGGACGACCTGCTGCGGCGCGCCGTCTCGCGCATGCGCCGCCACGCGCGCGAGATCGACGCCGCGGCGCCGGGCGTGCGCCAGCGCCAGCTCCTCGTCACCACCGCCGACGGCCGGCGCTTCGCCGCGCTGGCCGGCGGGCCGCTGCGCCTGCCGCGCTGGCCGCGCGAGGGCGCGCGCTGGTGGCGGCTGCGTGCACCGGCGCTGGCGCCGATGTACCTGCGCCACCTGGTGGCACGCGAGCTGGCCGAATGGGGCCTGGACCTGGGCAGCCTGCAGATGACCTTCATCGGCCGCGTCGCCGCCGGGCAGACGCTGCAGCTGCTGCAGCAGGGCCGCGCCTTCGAGCTGCTCGACGCGCAGGGCCGGCTGCTGGCCTGCGGCCGCATCTGAAGGCACGACAGCAGCGGGCCTGCCGGAGGCCCGCTACCAGCGCGGCGGCAGCTTCTTCAGCAGCACGATGCGACGCTCCTCGCTGGCGATGTAGCCGCCGAGCGTCAACTGCTTGAAGATGCGGCTGATCATCTCGCGCGAGGAGCCCACGCGATCGGCGATGTCCTGCTGCGTCAGCCGCTGCGTGAGGACGAGACGGCCTTCGGCGTCGGGGGCGGCGAGCTCGCGCAGCAGCTTGGCCACGCGTGTGTAGACATCGTCCAGCGCCAGGCGCTTGACCGTGTCGGTCGAACGCCGCACCAGCGCGATCAGCTTGCGCACCAGGTGCAGCGCGAAGTCCGGATGGCAGGCGAGGAAGTCGCGCACCTGCGCGCCGCTGACGACGACGCAGCGCGTCGGCTCCAGCGTCATCACCGAGGCCGAGCGCGGGCCGCCGTCGAGCGTCATCTCGCCGAAGTACTCGCCGGGCCCGAGCGTCGCGTAGACGACCTCGCGACCGTCCTCGCCGCTGCTGTAGACCTTGACCCGGCCCTGCAGCAGGATGTAGATCGAATCCGACTCGTCGTGCTCGCTGACGAGCACGGCGTGCGCGGGATAGCTGCGCGCGCCGCCGCGCGCGGCGATGGCCTGCAGCAGCTCGTCGGCAAGCGCGGGTTCGGGGGCGGGGCTGTTCATCGACGGGCGAAGACGGCGGGGCCCCAGTATGCGCCCGCGCTGGTCCACCGCCGCGCGTGCCAGCACGTTCAGGGTGCTTCGGTGGCGGGGCTTGCGGGCGCCGCGACCCTGCGCCAAGATCGGCGCGAAGGCAACGGAGGTGAGCGCGGTGCGCAGTGTGACGGTGACGGCCCGGGGCACGGCCAGGACAAGCTCGCGACGCACGGCCGACGGGCGCAGCGTGCTGTCGCCCGGGCTGCCGGGTGCGCCGCTGATGGACCTGCTGTGCTCGCACTTCGTGCTCACGCTGACGCAGCACCACGGGCCGCGGCTGAACCTGCGCCGCGACTTCGGCAGCCTGCTCGCGCTGGTCGGCCGTCATCTGGTCTGGCCGCTGCCGGTGCTGGCGCGGGTGCGCGGCTTCCTCGCCCGGCGCTGCAAGGGCAGCCCGCCCTGGCGCGGGCACGAGGCGCTCTCCGACGAGGCCTTCCTCGACCGCCACGGCGTCTGGCTCGGCCCCTACGACGAGGCCTCGCTCTTCTTCTACCTCGACGAGTACGTCAAGGACGCGCACAAGGACCTGCTGGCCACCCTCTCCAACACCTGCGACTGGCTGGCGCGGCGGCTCAAGCAGGAGTCGGCGCTGGTGCAGAAGAACATCGACGCGCTGGCCGGGCTGCTGCAGCTCAACCCCGCCGAACGCGCGCTGCTGCTCTACGGCACGCTGGCGCGCTGCCAGCGCGACCTGCGCGGCCTGCTCGTCGAGTTCAAGGTCGCCAACGCGCAGGAGGCCTACGCGGCGCTGGCCGCCGTGGCCGGCGTCGACGAGCAGGACGTGGGCGAAGCGCTGCGCGCGGGCTCGCGCCTCGAGCGCATCGGCATGGTCGAGAACCTGATCTCGGAGCAGAACATCACCGACCTCGCCGACCTGATGAAGGTCAGCGAGCAGTTGCCGCCGGTGCTGATGCGCGAGTACGCCGGCCCCGCCGACCTGATGGCCGTCTTCACGCGCCCGGCGACCAAGAGCGAGCTCGATGCCGCCGACTTCGCCTTCGTCGCCGACGACGTGCAGGTGCTCACCGAGCTGCTGAAGAGCGCCACCGCGTGCCGCGAGGCCGGCGTCAACGTGCTGCTCTACGGCCCGCCGGGCACCGGCAAGACCGAGCTCGCCAAGGTGTGCGCGCAGGCTGCGGGGCTCGAGCTCTACGAGGTCGAGTACGCCGACCGCGACGGCAACAGCCTCTCGGGCCGCGACCGCTACCGCAGCCTGCAGATCAGCCAGGCCTTCCTCAAGGGCAGCGCCGGCGTCGCGCTGCTCTTCGACGAGGTCGAGGACGTCTTCCCGCCCATCAGCAGCGAGGCCGCGCAACTGATCGCGCGGCTGGACAGCAGCGACGCGCCGGCCTCGGGCAGCGTCAGCGGCAAGGCCTGGGTCAATCAGATCCTGGAGACGAATCCGGTGCCGGTGATCTGGATCACCAACCGCATCGAGCAGATCGACCCGGCGTTTCGCCGCCGCTTCCAGTACCACCTGCTGCTGAAGTCGCCGCCGCCGGGAGCGCGCGAGGGGCTGGTGACGCGCGCGCTCGACGGCGTCGCGGTGGGCGAGGCCTTTCCGGCGCGGCTGGCCGAGCGGCGCGGCCTGACCCCGGCGCAGATCCGCACCGCCGTGCGCTTTGCGCGCCTGGTCGGGCAGGGCAAGCCGCCCGCGGACATCGAGGGCCTGATCCTGCGCCAGCTCGGCAACGCCGACCGGGCGCTCGGCGGCAGCGGGCACGAGAAGGCCGCGCGACCGGCGGTCACGTCCTACGACCTCTCGCTGCTCAAGGTCGAGTCGCGCTTTGCGGTGCCGCGCATCGTCGAGGCGCTGCGTCGGCGCGGCCACGGCACGCTGTGCCTGCACGGTGCGCCCGGCACCGGCAAGACGGCGCTGGCCGAGCACCTGGCGCAGGCGCTGCAGCGGCCGCTGCTGATCCGCCAGGCCAGCGACCTGGTGAGCAAGTTCGTCGGCGAGACCGAGCAGAACATGGCGCGCATGTTCGAGGAGGCGAGCGCCGAGGAAGCGGTGCTGCTGCTGGACGAGGCCGACAGCTTCCTGCGCAGCCGCCGCCGCGCCGAGCGCACCTACGAGGTCACCGAGGTCAACGAGATGCTGCAGGGCATGGAGCGCTTTGCCGGCGTCTTCGTCTGCACCACCAACCTGTTCGAAGACCTCGACGAGGCCGCGCTGCGGCGCTTCACCTTCAAGATCCGCTTCCTGCCGCTCGACGCCGCGCAGCGCGAGCGCATGTTCGCCACCGAAGCCCTGGGCGGTGACGCGAAGGCCCTCACCGCCGAGCAGCGCGCGCGCCTGCAGGCGCTGGACCAGCTCGTGCCGGGCGACTTCGCGGCGGTGCAGCGGCAGGTCGAGATCCTCGGCGAGCGGCTGGAGCCCGACGCCTTCCTCGCCCAGCTCGAGAGCGAGCATCGGGCCAAGCCCGAGGTGCGCCAGCGCCGGGGCATCGGCTTTATGTCAGCAACTGCACATTCCCCCGGAATCGGCGGCTGACGCGGGCGCGGCAGGCCGATATGCTTCGCCCCTCGCCGCGCCGCCGATCCTGCGGCGGGCCTGCCGATTCCAGGAGCCTTCTGCCCCATGCCCTCCGTCGGTGATTCCTCGGTGCTGTTGTGGGTGGCGTCGGCCTGCATCGCGCTGCTGGGCGCGCGCACCTTCTTCGAATACCTGCGCCGCCTGCGCTTCGAAGGGCCGCTGCACCTGTGGCGCGAACTGCTGCTGGGCTCGGCGGCCCTTGCCGCGGCGCTGTGGAGCGCGATGGTCATCGACATCGGCGCCCAGGGCCTCGTGTTCGCCGTCGGCTACCACCCGGCCAAGATCTTCGGCACGCTGCTGCTGGCGACCGCGGCGATCGCGGCGATCGTCACCCTGGCCACGTTGCGCCACGCCTGGCCGTACCGGCTGGTGGCGGCCCTGCTCGCGGCGCTGGTGGCGCTGGTCGTGCAGGTCGGCGTGATCTGGTCGATGGGCGCCGAGCCGGGCCTGACCTGGCGCGGCGAATCCCTGAGCTTCGCGCTGCTGCTGCACATGGTCGGCCTGGCCTTCGCCGGTTACCTGGTGACGAGCGCGCGGCGCGGTTCGCGCGCGGACCGGCCGTCGCGCCGGCTGCTCGCGGCACTCGTGCTCGGGGCCTGCGCCGTCGCGGCGCAGGAGCTGGTGATCGCGTCCTCGGGGCTGGACCGCCAGGTTGTCTCGGCGCACGCCCGCTTCCTGCCCGAGGTCATCATCACGCTGGTGGCCGGGGCCGGCGTGCCGGTGGCGCTGGTGCTGATGCTGGTCGACCAGCGCACGCAGCAGCGCAGCCGGGCCTCGCAGCGCGCGCGGCGCAAGCGGGTGCGGCAGGACGGCAGCACCGAGACGGTGTTCGGCGAGAGCCTCTTCGTCGAGCCCGAAGGCAAGCACCCGGGCGCGCATTGACCCGCGGCCGCGCGGGTCGCCCGGGCTCGCCGACAATGCCGGCATGAGTGCCGAACGCCCTGCCGAAGCCCCTGGCCAGCAAGCCGCCTACACGCGCGCCGCGGCGCTGCCCGCGCTGCTGCGCCAGCGCATCGTGATCATCGACGGCGCGATGGGCACGATGATCCAGCGCCTGAAGCTCACCGAGGCCGATTTCCGCGGCACGCGCTTCGCGGATCATCCGAAGGATCTCAAGGGCAACAACGAGCTGCTGGTGCTGAC
>CAUJJO010000007.1 GCA_963205125.1 Pseudomonadota bacterium
TCGGAGACGCGCAGGCAGTAGGGCACCTTGACGATGTAGATGCGGTCGAGGAAGGCCTCGTTGTTCTTGTTGTTGCGGAAGGCCTTCCACTCGCTCTCGTTGCTGTGCGCCAGCACGATGCCGTCGAAGGGGATGGCGCCGAAGCCCTCGGTGCCCTTGAAGTTGCCCTCCTGCGTGGCGGTGAGCAGCGGGTGCAGCACCTTGATCGGCGCCTTGAACATCTCGACGAATTCCAGCAGGCCCTGGTTGGCCAGGCACAGGCCGCCGCTGTAGCTGTAGGCGTCGGGGTCGTCCTGCGCGTAGGTCTCGAGCTTGCGGATGTCGACCTTGCCCACCAGGCTGCTGATGTCCTGGTTGTTCTCGTCGCCGGGCTCGGTCTTGCTGACGCCGATCTGCTTGAGCACGGAAGGGTGGCGCTTGACGACGCGGAACTGGCGGATGTCGCCGCCGTACTCCTCCAGGCGCTTGACCGCCCAGGGGCTCAGGATGCGGTTGAGGTAGCGCCGCGGAATGCCGTACTGCTGCTCGAGCAGCGCGCCGTCCTCGGCGGCGTCGAAGAGGCCCAGCGGCGACTCGTTGACCGGCGAGCCCTTGAGCGCGTAGAACGGCACCTGCTCCATCAGCTGCTTGAGCCGCTCGGCGATCGAGCTCTTGCCGCCGCCCACCGGGCCGAGCAGGTAGAGGATCTGCTTCTTCTCCTCGAGGCCCTGCGCGGCATGGCGGAAGTAGGAGACGACCTGTTCGATCGCGTCCTCCATGCCGAAGAACTCGGCGAAGGCCGGATAGGTCTTGATGACCTTGTTGGCGAAGAGGCGCGACAGCCGCGGGTCGTTGCGCGTGTCGATCGTCCTGGGCTCGCCGATGGCTTCGAGCATGCGCTCGGCGGCGGTGGCGTAGGCGAGCGGGTTGCGCTTGCACTCGGCGAGGTAGTCCTCGAGGGACATCTCCTCTTCGCGCAAGCGCTCGTAGCGGGCCTTGAGGCTGCTGATCACGTCCATGCGGATCTCCTTCGGGAGGAAGGCTCGGCCCGGGCGGCGTGGCCCCGGGACGCGGGCCTGGGAAGTTTTGATGGAGTCCCGGCGTTGCCGGGCCCGGGCTCCATCAGAGCTTTCCGATCAGCGCGTCATGCGTGTGACGACATGGACTCAGGATGGTTCATTCCGCGGCGGTCGTGGTGTGAATGAGAGCCGCGAAAGCAGTGCAGTTTCACCCGTGCGGCCGCACGCGCGGCGTATCCATGACCGATGTCTCGAACCGTCGCTTCGCGTCCGCAGCGCCTTGGCTGCCGCGACCCGGATGCGCCCCTAACGCGCGAGGCGGTGCGCGCGACGACCACGCCGGCAGCGACGCCGACGACGCGGCGGGCGCGGGCGGGCGGCAGGCGGCAGGTGTTCACGCTCTGCGATGATGCGCCGCATGAATCGCCACTTGCTGATGCTGGCCTTGTGCCAGGGCCTGTTCCTCACCAACAACGTCACCTTCATCGCGATCAACGGGATCGTCGGCCTGTCGCTGGCGCCGGTGGGCTGGATGGCCACGTTGCCGATCACCGCCTACGTGCTCGGCTCGGCGATGGCGGCGATGCCGGTGGCCTGGATGCAGGCGCACTGGGGCCGGCGGCGCTCGTTCCAGGCCGGCCTGGTGGTGGCGATGCTGGCCTGCGCGATGGCGGCGTGGGCGGTGGCGTCGCGCAGCTTCTGGCTGCTGCTGGCGGCGACCGTGACCGCGGGCTTCTACGCCGCCAACGCCGCGCTCTACCGCTTCGCCGGGCCGGAGCTGGCGGCGCCGTCGTACAAGGAGCGGGCGATCTCGCTGGTGCTGGCCGGCGGCATCGTCGGCGGCGTCTTCGGGCCCAAGCTCGCGAGCCTGACGCGCGGGGCGCTGGAGGTGCCGTTCGCGGGCGCCTACCTGGCGCTGATCGGGGTGGCGGCGTTGGCGCTGGTCGTCGTCTCGTGCATCGACTTCCCCGCGCATGTGGCGCCGGTGAAGGGCGCCGATCTCGGGCGGCCGGCGCTGGAGCTTGCGCGGCAGCCGGTGTTCCTGGTCGCCGTCGCCGCCGCGGCCCTGGGCTACGGCGTCATGAACCTGCTGATGGCGGCGACGCCGATCGCCATGCAGCAGTGCGGCCTGCCGTTCGAGAGCACGGCCCTGGTGCTCGAATGGCACGTGCTGGGCATGTACGTGCCGAGCTTCTTCACCGGGAACCTGATCAAGCGCTTCGGGGCGCTGCCGGTGATGGCGGCAGGCGTGCTGCTGAACCTGGTGTGCGTTGCGGTGGCGCTCTCGGGGGTGGAGCTGACGCAGTTCCTGGTCGCGCTCTTCACGCTGGGCGTGGGCTGGAACTTCCTCTACATCGGCGGCACGACCCTGCTCACCGAGACCTACCGTCCCGAGGAGAAGACGCGCGCGCAGGGGGCGATGGACACCTGCGTGTTCGCCACCATGATGCTCAGCTCCTTCTCCTCGGGCGCGCTCATCACGACCAGCGGCTGGACGCTGCTGAACCTGGGCTCGCTGGTGCCGCTGGCGGCGGTGGCCTGGGCCCTGCTGTGGCTGGCGCGGCAGCGCGCGCGTGCCGCGACCGCGGCCGGTTGACGGTCGCCTGCGCTACTGGGGCGGCAGGCCGAGCTTGTCGAGCAGGCCGTTCAGCTCGTCGAGCGAGCCGAAGGCGATGGCGAGTTCGCCCTGCTGGCGCCGCCTGCCGCTGCCGCGCAGGCGGATCTCGACGGCCGCCGTCAGGTGGTCGGCGAGTTGCTCTTCGAGCCGCGCGATGTCGCGCGGCTTGTCCTTCTTCACGCGCAGCAGCGGCGCCTGGCGGCCGTTGCCCTGGCTTGCGGCGAGCTTCTCGGTCTCGCGAACGCTCAGCTTCTTCGCCGCCACCGTCTGCGCGGCCATCACCTGCTGTGCTGCGGGCAGCGGCAGCAGCGCGCGCGCGTGGCCCATCTCGAGGTCGCCGGCCATCAGCATCTGCTGCACCGTCGGCGCGAGCTTGAGCAGGCGCAGCAGGTTGCTTGCCGCGCTGCGCGAGCGGCCCACCGCCTGCGCCGCCTGCTCGTGCGTGAGCTTGAATTCGTCGACCAGGCGCTGCAGGCCCTGCGCCTCTTCCAGCGGGTTGAGGTCCTCGCGCTGGATGTTCTCGATCAGCGCCATCACCGCGGCGGCCTCGTCGGCGACGTCGCGCACCAGCACCGGGACTTCGGCAAGGCCGGCCAGGCCCGCGGCACGGAAGCGCCGCTCGCCCGCGATGATCTCGTAGCGCCCGCCGGACACGGGCCGCACGAGGATGGGCTGCATCACGCCCTGGCTCTTGATGCTTTCGGCGAGCTCGTAGAGCGAGCCCTCGTCCATGCGCGTGCGCGGCTGGTACTTGCCCGGCTGCAGCAACGCCAGGCGCAGCGTGGAGGGCGCGCCCGAGCCGGCGCCGCTGGCGTCGCCGACGGTGGGCCCGAGCAGCGCTTCGAGCCCGAGCCCCAGGCCCTTGGGTTTCTTCGTGACCATGGGGGCGGATTGTCCATGAGGGCGGGACGGCGCTGGCGACAGAAGGCGCTGGCGCGGCCTGCGCTTATGCTTGCGCGTTTCGCAGCGCGATCGGGCGATCGAGAGAAGAGGCAGCCATGGGATTCAAGGTCTACGTCGACGGACAGGAGGGCACGACCGGCCTGCGCATCCACGAGGTGCTGGCGCGCCGCGACGACATCGAGCTGCTGCGCATCGCGCCCGAGTTGCGCAAGGACAGCGCCGAGCGCGCGCGCCTGCTGAACGCCGCCGACGTGGCCTTCCTGTGCCTGCCGGATGCGGCCTCGCGCGAGGCGGCCTCGCTGCTCACCAACCCGAACACCTGCCTGATCGACGCGAGCACCGCGTTTCGCACCGATCCGGCCTGGGTCTTCGGCCTGCCCGAGCTGGCGCCCGGGCAGCGGCAGCGGCTGCGCCAGAGCAAGCGCATCGCCAACCCGGGCTGCCACGCCAGCAGCTTCATCCTGCTGCTGCGCCCGCTGGTGGATGCCGGGCTGGTGCCGGCCGCGCTGCCGGTGACCGCCACCTCGCTCACCGGTTATTCGGGCGGCGGCAAGAAGATGATCGAGCAGTATCAGGCCTCACCCAAGGAGCCTGCGCTCACTTCACCGCGTCCCTATGCGCTTTCGCTCAAGCACAAGCATCAGCCGGAGATGATGGCGCACACCGGCCTGCTCACGCCGCCGCTGCTGCTGCCGGTGGTCGCCGACTACTACAAGGGGCTGGCGGTGTCGGTGCCCTTGCACCGCTCGCAGCTGCCTGCCGCGGCCACGCCCGAGGCGATGCACGCGGCCTACGCGCGGCACTATGCGGGCGAGCGCTTCGTGCAGCTGCGACCGCTTTGCGACGCGGCGGTGCTGGAGAACGGCTTCTTCGACGTGCAGGCCTGCAACGACAGCAACCGCGTCGACCTCTTCGTCTTCGCCAGCGACCAGCACATCCTGCTCATGTCGCGGCTGGACAACCTCGGCAAGGGCGCCAGCGGCGCCGCGGTGCAGGCGATGAACGTGCACCTGGGCGTCGACGAGGGCCTGGGCCTGGGGTAGGCAAGGGCGGCGGGCCGGCCCGCTGCCCGCGGGCCGCGCCGTCAGCAGAGGCCGGGATCGGCCGCGCGATAGTGGTAGGCGTAGCCGTCGACGAAGCCCAGGCGCCGGTAGACCGCGATCGCCGCGGCATTGCCGGCATCCACCTGCAGGTAGGCGGTCCGTGCGCCCTCCGCCGCGGCGCGAGCGAGCAAGGCGGAGCACAGCGCCCGGGCCAGGCCGCGGTTGCGGGCCTTGGGTGCGGTGAAGACGTCGTAGAGGCCCACGAACTCGGCCTCGCGCGCGTACTGGGCGCAGGCCAGCACCTCGCCGTCTTCGAGCAGCGCAAAGGCCCGATAGGGAACCGGCGATGCCGCCAGCCGTTGGGCGTGTGCCGACTGCCGGGTCGCCGACGAGCCGCGCAGGCCGCCGACGATGCCGGCGAAGACGCTCGGGGACAGGGGAGAAAGCGCCAGCCCCTTGGGCAGTGACGCCGAACCGTCGCGCCCGTCGAGGGCGTCGAGATCGGCGACCAGGACTTGCGTCGGATCGAAGCGCTGCAGCCCGGCGGCTGCGAGGCCTTCATCCAGGTCGGCGGGCTGCGCGAAGGGCGTCACGCGCACGATCAGCGGCAGGCCCGCGTCGTCGAAGCGCTGCTGCGCGCGCGCCAGTTGCTGGGTCAGCGGCGCGCGCGAGGGCGCCAGCGCGTTGGCGCAGCGCGCGCGCTTGGCCTTGCCGGGCGACAGGCGCAGCAGCCAGCCGTCCATCCAGAACTGCTGCGGCGGCGCGCTGGCGTTGAGGCTGGCGTCCTCGATCCGCGCCAGCTCATCGCGATCAAGCGGCTCACGCATGGCTCACGCGGGGGTTGCGCGCCTGCGGCCAAGGCGGGCGACCGTCTCGTGCGCGAAGGCGACGAAGGCCTGCGCGCCCTTGGACGCCGGGTCGAAGACGACGCCGGGCTGGCCGTAGCTCGGCGCCTCGGCCAGGCGCACGTTGCGCGGGATGACGGTCTCGAAGACCTTGTCGCCGAAGTGCGCCTTGAGCTGCTCGCTGACCTGCTGCTGCAGCGTCACCCGCGGGTCGAACATGACGCGCAGCAGGCCGATGATCTCCAGCTCCGGGTTGAGATTGGCGTGCACCTGGCGGATGGTGTTGACGAGGTCCGACAGGCCTTCGAGCGCGAAGTACTCGCACTGCATCGGCACGATGACGCCGTGCGCCGCGCACAAGCCGTTGAGCGTGAGCAGGCTCAGCGATGGCGGGCAGTCGACGAGCACGAAGTCGTAGGCCGTGCCGACCTCGGCCAACGCCGCCTTCAGCCGCCGCTCGCGCGCCGGGAGGTCGACCAGCTCGACCTCGGCACCCGCAAGCTCGCGGTTGGCGCCCAGCACCTCGTAGCCGCCCTTGGGGCTCGCCTGCCGCGCCTGGGCGATGCTGGCCTGGCCCAGCAGCACGTCGTAGACCGACAGCGGCAAGGCCCGCTTGTCGACGCCCGAGCCCATAGTCGCATTGCCCTGCGGATCGAGATCGACGACGAGCACGCGCTAGCCGATCTGCGCGAGGCCCGCGGCGAGGTTGACGGTCGTCGTCGTCTTGCCGACGCCGCCCTTCTGGTTGGCGACGCAGAAGATGCGCGCTTGTGCGATGCTCACTGGACGACCCTCCGCGCTGCGCGCTGCGGGATGAGCGCTTGGGAGCGGCCCGGCGCGCTCA
>CAUJJO010000008.1 GCA_963205125.1 Pseudomonadota bacterium
CGAGCGCCTCTTCGGGCTGTTCCAGCGCCTGCACAGCGCCAAGGACTTCGCCGGCACCGGCGTCGGCCTGGCCTCGGTGCGGCGTATCGTGCAACGCCACGGTGGCCAGATCTGGGCCGAGGCCGAGCCCGGACGCGGCGCGGCGTTCTTCTTCACGCTGGCCGAATGAGGCGCCGGTACCGCGGCAAGCGTGACGGCCTTGGCACCCGCCGCCCGAACGACGCCTGCCGTGATGCAGGATCGGCCCCCCGGCGCCGATAGGCGTCGAATGTCCCCGCAAGAGACCCAAGCCGCCGAATCGGTCGAGAGCACGCTCGCCAGGGCGCAGCATTGCTTCGACGTGTCCGACCACGTCGGCGGCGTCGCCGCCGCGCGCGCGGCCTGGGAGCTCGCGCTGGCCGACGGCGCAGCCCCGGCGCTGGCCAACCGCGCCGCCACGCTGCTGCTGCTGCATCTGCAGCGCAGCGGCGACGACGAAGGCACGCTGACCGAAGGCCAGCGTGCGCTGGCCCGCCTGGGCCAGGCGCATGACCAAGGCGACCGCGCCGAGATGCTGGGCGCGATGGCCTTGTCGGCCGACCAGCTCGACCTGAACAGCGAGGCGCTGGACTACGCGCTGGGCGCGCTCGACGGCGCCCAGCGCAGCGCCAAGCCGATGCTGCAGTGCCTGGCGCTTTCGCGCCTGGCGCGCGCGTACACGCGGATGAACAACCCGGCCCGCGGCATCGAGCTGGCGCGGCAGGCGCTGGCGCTGGCCGAAGGCATCGGCGACCGCGACCAGGTCTTTCGCGCGCTCACCATGCTTGCCGACGCCCAGAGCGAGGAAGGCGAGCTGATGGTCGTCGGCGGGCAGCCCGAGCAGGCACGCCAGCGCTTCGAGCAGGCCTACCTGAGCTTCGATCGCGCCAAGCGCATCACCAACCCGCAGGACAACCCCTACCGCCGGTGCATTGCGCTCGTCAACCGCGGCCAGGCCTTGACCAAGATCGGACGCATGGACGAGGCCCTGCAGGATCTCGACGAAGTGCGCGTGCTGGCGCGGCAGTTCGGCTTCGGGCGCGTGCTGCTGGCCGAGGTCGAGATGCGCGCCACCGCCTTCATCGGCCTGGGGCACCCCGAGCAGGCGCGCCAGATCTGCGAAGCAGCGCTTGCCGATCCCCTGGTCTCCGGCAACGACGCGCTGGCGCCCGAGATGCACGAGCGGCTGTACCAGGCCTGCAAGGCGCAGGGCGACCTGGAGGCGGCGCTGCATCACCACGAGCTGCTGCTGAAGCTGCAGCAGCGCAAGTACCGCCGCCGCAGCGACGCCCAGCTGCGCGTGCTGCTGGCGCGCGCGGAGATCGAGCGCTCGCGCGCCGACGCCCAGCGCGCCGCCCACGAGGCGCAGGCCGAACGCGAGCGCGCGCGGGCGCTGCAGGCCGAACGCGACCGGCTGCAGTCGCAGGCCCTGCAGCTCGACCGCGAGGCCCATGTCGACCTGCTCAGCGGCCTGCCCAACCGGCGCGCCCTGCAGGCCAGGCTGCAGGCGCGGCTGCAGGCGCGGGAACTGTCGAGCGCAGCCGGCAGCGAGGGCGGCCCGCGCTGCTGCCTGGCGGTGATCGACCTCGATCACTTCAAGGCGATCAACGATCGTCACGGCCACCTGCTGGGCGACGAGGTGCTGCGCCACATCGGCCGGCTGCTCGCGCAGGGCTTTCGCGAGCCGGACTTCGTCGCGCGCTGGGGCGGCGAGGAGTTCGTCGCGCTGCTGCACGGGGCCACGCCGACGCAGGCGCAGGCGGCATGCGAACGCCTGCGCCAGGCCATCGCCGCGCACGACTGGTCGGCGCTTGCGCCGACGCTTGCCGTCACCGCCAGCATCGGCGTGCACGCGATCGAGCGCGGCCAGAGCTTCGACGAGGCGATCGCGCACGCCGACCGCGCGCTCTACGCCGCCAAAGCCGGTGGCCGCAACCGCGTCGTGCTCGGCGACGACGTGCCGGCGGATCCGGACTGATCCGGCCGACGCCAGCCCTCGGCCCTCGGCCCTCGGCCCTCGGCCCTCAGCCCTCAGCCCATCTGCGACTGCAGGTAGTTGTGTTCGCCGAGCTGCGCGGCCAGCCGCATCTCGGTGTCCAGCCAGTGCAGGTGGCGCTCCTCGTCGTCGAGCATCTCGGTCAGCAGGTCGCGGCTGACGTAGTCGCCGCAGGCCTCGCAGTCGCCGACGGCCGCCCGCAGGTGGGCGATGGCGCCGGCCACCAGGGCGTGGTCGCGCGCGAGCTGGGCGGCCAGCGTCGGGCCGCCCGCGATGGGCCCGAATTCGCGCGGCGCGGCCACGCCGCCCAGCAGCAGGATGCGGTCGAGGATGCGCGCGGCGTGCTGCGTCTCCTCGGCGCTGTAGGCCTCCTGGATGCGCGCCATCCGCTGCAGCCCGTCGTTGCGGCACATCGCGGCGTGGACCAGGTACTGCCGGTGGCCGGTCAGTTCGTAGGAAAGGTACTCGTTCAGATGCGCGAGGACCTTGGCGTCACCCTTCATCGACATGCTCCTGCTTCGGTTGATGGCGGCGACGATACGCGACGAGTGGCGACGAGAGGCGACGAGAGGCGACGAGAGGCGACGGGATGCACGGACGCCGCGGCGCGGCCTTCAGTCCTGCGCGCCGCGCGCCAGTTCCTCGACCGCCTGCACCAGCCGCAGCGCCTGCTGCTCGTGGGACAGGCCCTGCTCGCGCGCCAGCCGCTGCAGGCGCTGCCAGGCGCGCTCGCGCGTGAGCGAATAGCGGTGCATGACGACGCCGACGGCCATCGCCACGAGGTCCTGCGGCAGCGCGGCGGCGGCCGGTGCAGCGGACGCCGCACTCGCCGGATCTGCGGCCGAAGCGGACGGGCTCGCCGTCGAAGCCAGGGCCGGCGTCGGCTGCCCCGTCGGCGCGGCGCGCCCGCCCGCGCGCAGCCGCGCGAGCACGGCGTCGACCGTCGGCACGATCTTGCCCACGTCCAGCGGCTTCACGAGGTAGGCCACCGCGCCCAGCGCCTCGACCTTGGCCGTGGTCGCCTCGTCGGAGAAGGCCGAGAGGAACATGAAGGGGATGCGGCAGACATCGCGCAGGTACTCGGCGACGTCGAAGCCGGTCTTGCCCTCCATGCGGATGTCCAGCAGCGCCAGCTCGGGCCGGTGCTCGCGCGCCAGCAGGATCGCGTCGTCGCCGTTGTCGGCGTCGATGACCTCGTAGCCGGCCTGCGTCAAGCCGTGCACGACCGTGGCCAGCACGAGACGGTCGTCGTCCAGCACCAGGATGCGCCCCTTGCGTGCGCCCGCCCCGCCCGCTGCGCCCGCGCTCATCGCCCTGCTGCCCCGCACCCTGCCTTCTGCATGGCGCTCATTGTGCGTCATGCTCGGCCAGCAGCAGCGGCTGCGCCGGCGCCGCCACGCAGCGCTGCACGCTCGGCGCGCGCAGCTCGACGCGGGCCACCACCTCGTGCTCCTGCTGCTGCAGCGTCAGGCTGGCGCTGCGCCGCGGCAGCAGCGCGCGCGCCAGGCCCAGGCCCGAGAGCCCGCCGGGCACGCGCACGAGGTCGAAGCCCTCGGGCAGCAGCCCGTGGTTGGCGATCTCGATCCAGACGCGCTCGCCCTGCACGCGGGCCTCGCAGCGCACGCTCTGGCCGCTGCCGTGCTTGATCGCGTTGGTGAGCAGCTCGTTGAGCGTGAGCGCGATCGGGATCGAGTCGGCCTCGGGCATCTGCCACTGCGCCGCCTCGTCGCCGGCGTGGACGTGGATGGTGCGGCCGAAGGTCCGCTGCACCGATCCGGCGATGGCCTGCAGCACGTGCGAGATGCGCAGCGGCCCGCCGGCGCCGACCTGCAGCCCGTAGACCTGCGCGATCGCATGCACCTGGCCCACGGCATCGCCGAGCATGGGCGCGACCTCGGGGTGGCGCTCGGCGTGCTGCTGCAGCAGCCCGGCCACGCCCTGCAGGTTGTTCTTGATGCGGTGGTGCACTTCGCGCACCAGCACTTCGCGCTGTGCGATCGCCGCCTGCAGCCGCGCCTGCTCGGCCTCGCGCTGCACGGTGACGTCGCTGGCCACCAGCAGCAGCTGCGGCCCGCTCTCGGCACCCGGGTCGACGGCGACGACGCGCACGTCCCAGGCGCGCGCCGCCGCGCCCTCGCCTTCGCCCGCATCGCGCCACTCGTGCTGCTGCGCCTGCGCCTGGCCGCAGCTGCGCGCCAGCCAGTCGTCCAGGCGCGCCGCCTGCTCGGCGCCGAGGAACTCCTGCGGCGTGCGGCCGGTGATGCGCAGCGCCGGCTGGCCGAAGAAGGCGCTGGCGGTCTGGTTGAGCTGCAGCACGCGGCGCGAGCGCGCGTCGAAGAGCGCGATGGCCAGCGGCGCGGTCTCGATCATGCGTTGCAGCGAGGCCTGCGCCTGCGCGATGCTGATCTCGGCCTGGCGCCTGCGCTCGATGTCCAGCAGCGCGAAGGTGAGTTGGCGCGCGCCCTCGCCGGCATGGCCGGTGACGACGGCGTTGCCGACGACCCAGAAGCGCCGCCCGTCGCGCGCCTGCAGCTGGCACTCGAAGATCTCCGACTGCCCCTCGCGCAGTTGCGCGAAGGCGTCGACGCGGCGCAGCGGGTGGTCGACCTCGGGCGTGGCGACGATGGCGATCGCCTCGCCGACGAAGTCGGCCAGCTCGCCGCCGAACATGCGCCGCGCCGAGCGGTTCATCCACTCGATGCCGCCCTCGCCGACGGTGACGATGCCCACCAGCACCGAATCGAGCAGCGCGCGCGTTCGCGTGGCCTGCGCCGAGAGCGTCTCGCGCACGCGGTAGCGCTCGTCGATGTCGACGTAGGAGCAGATGACGCCGGCCCCCGGGTCCTCGGTGTCGACCGGCCGCGCCGCCACCTGCACCCAGCGCAGGCTGCCGTCGCGGCGGCGCAGCCGGCGCTCGGCGCCGTAGCGCCCCTGCAGGCGGATCGCGCGCGCGAGCTCGGCCTCGAACTCGACGCACTCGCGCGCGTCGGCGTGCAGCTCGGAGCCGTCGAGCGCGGTCAGCTCGGGGGCGGCGTAGCCGGTCAGCGCGGCCATGGCCTGGTTGGCGCGCTCGATGCGACGCCCGCGCAGGTAGACGATGCCGACCTCGGAGAGGCTGAACATGAGCTCGCGCTCGCGCAGCAGCCGCTCAAGCTCGAGCTGCTGCGCCTTCAGCCGCGAGACGTCGGTGAGCACGGCCACCGCCTCGGACGTCGGCCCGGCGTCCTCGGCCGCGCGCAGCGACAGCGAATACCACACCGGCGCGCCCGCGCTCTCGCCCACCGGCAGCTCGATCTCGAAGGGCTCGCCCGCGGCCAGCGCGGCAGCAGCCTCGCGCGCGGCGCCGGCCGCCAGCGGCAGCGCGGCAAAGAGGCTCTCGAAGCTCGCCCCGGCCGCCGACCCGGGCAGCAGGCCGAGCATGCGCTCGAAGCGCAGGTTGCAGCGCAGCAGCCGCGCCCCGCGCAGGTAGGCGATGCCGGCCGTCGAGCTGTCCAGGATGATCGAGAGCTCGCGCAGCAACTGCTCGTTGCGGCGCTGCGCCTCCTCCTGCTCGGTCACGTCCAGCGTCACCACCGAGGTGGTGCGCCGGTCGCTGCCGAGCCGGCCGGGCTCGACGCGCGTGAGCAGCCAGCGCAGGCCGAGTTCGGGATGCCGCACCGCAAAGCGCACCTCGGTGCGCTCGCCCTGGCGCAGCGCCTGCTGCAGCCGCTCGTACTCGGGCAGCGAGCCGGGCTCGACCAGTTCGCGCCCGATGCCCAGCAGGCCGCCGGCGCCGCGCGCAGGCCTTGCGCCTTCGCCCTGGCGCGCAGCGCTCGGCGGCGAGGCGCCGCGCATCGGCGCCAGCCAGCCGCGCGCGGGGTCGAAGGTCGCCACGCCGACGCTTGCGGTGTGCATCAGCGCGCCCATCTCGAGCTGCGCGAGGTCGCGCTCCTCCTCGGCGCTGCGGTCCTCGACCACCGCCATGTAGCGGCGCTCGCCGCCGCGCGTGGCAAAGCTCGACAG
>CAUJJO010000009.1 GCA_963205125.1 Pseudomonadota bacterium
GGCAGGTTGTTGTCGAGCATGTTGTGCGTGTTGACCCACACCGTGCCGGCCTTCAGGCGCGGCACCAGGCGATGGACCGCCGAGAGATCGCGCGACCAGACGCTGGCCGCCAGGCCGTAGGGCGTGTCGTTGGCCAGGCGCACCGCCTCGTCCTCGGTGTCGAAGGGCATCACCACCGCCACCGGGCCGAAGACTTCCTCGCGCACGACGCGCATGTCGGGCCGCACGTCGGCGAAGACCGTGGGCTGCATGAAGCAGCCGCCTTCGAGCGCGCGCGCGCCGCCGGCGACGACGGTGGCGCCCTCCTCCTTCGCGCCCTCGACGTAGCCGAGCACGCGCTCGAGATGCCGCTTGGACACCAGCGGCCCGAGCTGCGCCTGCGGGTCGAAGCCCGAGCCGACCTTGAGGCTCGTCGCCGCCTCGCCCAGCGCCTGCGTCACCCGCCGCAGCAGGCTGCGGTGCACGAGGATGCGCGAGCTCGCCGTGCACACCTGCCCCTGGTGGAAGAAGATGCCCGCGGCGGCCCCGGCGGCGGCCTCCTCGGGGTCGGCATCGGGCAGCACGACCAGCGGCGACTTGCCGCCGAGTTCCAGCGTGAAGCGCGCCATGCGCTCGACCGCGGCGTGGCCGATCGCGCGGCCCACCGGCGTCGAGCCGGTGAAGCTGATCTTGCTCACGCCCGGGTGCGTGGCCAACGCCGCGCCTGCGCCGACGCCGCGCCCGCAGACGACGTTGAGCACGCCCGGCGGAAAGCCCGCCTCCATCACCAGCTCGGCCAGGCGCAGCGCGGTCAGCGGCGTTTCCTCCGAGGGCTTGAGCACCACCGTGCAGCCCGCGGCCAGCGCCGGCGCCACCTTCCACAGCGCGATGGCCAGCGGGAAGTTCCACGGCACGATGGCGCCGACGACGCCCACCGGCTCGCGCTGCGTGTAGGTGAAGTAGCTCGCGCCCGGCGGCACGGCCATGGAGTTCGGCAAGGTCTGGCCCTCGAGCTTGGTCGCCCAACCGGCCATGTAACGCACGAACTCGGCCCCCGAGCCGACATCGATGGCCCGCGCCAGGCCGTTGAGCTTGCCGCTTTGCAGCGTCTCGAGCGCGCTCAGCTCGTCGGCGTGCTCCTCGATCAGCAGCGAGAGGCGATGCAGCTGGCGCTCGCGCTCGGCCGGGCGCATGCGCGCCCAGGCGGCGTCCTCGAACGCGCGCTGCGCCGCCTGCACGGCAGCCTCGACGTCGGCGGCGCCGCTGTCGGGCGCCTCGGCGATCGTCATCTCGGTGGCCGGATCGACCACCGGCAGGTAGGCGTCGCCGCGCGGTGCGCACTCGCGCCCGTCGATGAAGTTGCCGTGCCGGCGGCGCGAGAGAAAGCCCATGCGGGCCATCTGCGCTGCGGACCATTCACGTGGCTTCATCACGGTGCCCCATTCCTGCCGGTGTGTTCGTCGACGAAAGCGCCCGCGGGCCTGCGAAGAAGCCCGGCGACACGCGTCCCGATGCCCCGCACTGTAGGCAGCCCCCGCCCCGCGCGCTTGCCTGCCAGCGCCCCGGCGCTTGCATGTGCGTGCAGGGCCGCCCAATGCGGGTTTTCACGCTCGCGTTCTCTCGGGTACGGGCATGCCTTCGTGCGGCTCGATCTCGGTCGCCGCAGGGCGTCGCGAATGATGCGTGATCTAAGATGCGCCGCATCAACCTGAGGAGCCGTCATGCGGACCACGCTGGCCATCGACGATGACGTCCTTGCGGCGGCAAGGCAGCTTGCCGAGCGCGAGCAGAAGACCATCGGCGAGGTCATCTCCTCCCTGGCACGGCAAGGCCTGGCACGCACCCCGCGCGGCGGCAAGTCGCAGCGCAATGGCATTCCCCTGCTGCAGCGTGGCGCGACGCCGGTCACCTTGCAACTCGTGAACCAGCTGCGCGACGAGTTGCCGTGACAACCTTTCTGCTGGACGTCAACGTCCTGATCGCGCTCGTCGACCCGACGCATGTCCAGCATGAGGAGGCGCACGCGTGGTTCGCCCGCGTCGGACGCAAGAGCTTTGCGACCTGCCCGCTGACGGAGAACGGACTGGTACGCATCGTGGGTCATCCGAAGTACCCGAACTCGCCCGGCCCGCCGAGTGTCGTCATGCACGCGCTCACCGCGATTCGCGGCCTGCCGGGGCACGTCTTCTGGCCCGACAGCGTGAGCATCGCCGAACCGGGCTTCCTCGCGTCGGCCCTGCTCTCCAGTCACGCACGCGTCACGGACAGCTATCTGCTGGCCCTTGCGCGCGCGAACCGCGGGCTCCTCGCCACGATGGACCAACGGCTGGCAAGCGAGGTGGTTCCCGAAGGGAAGGACTTCCTTCAGCTTCTCTGATCGCGCCCGGCGCGGGCTGCGCCGCGGACGGACCGCCCAACCGGCCTGGCTCGAGGCCCGCGCAGGCCGCGCGTGGAAGCGTCGTGACGCGCTCCCCCGCGCGCCAGCCCCTCAGCCCGCCAGCGTCGCGCGCTCGAGCGCCAGCGTGTCGGCGAACTGCTCGAAGCGCCTGACCTTGCCGCCTTCGACGTCCCAGACGTGCGTGACGCGGGCGCGCATGGGCTTGCCGGTGGCCTTGAAGACGCCGCTGTAGTGGCCGATCGCCACCACGGTGCTGCCGCCGTCGACGAGGCGCTCGAGCGTGAAGGCGAAGCCTTCCCACTGCTCGCCGATGGGCTGGAAGACCCCGGCGATGATCTGCGCGCGGCCGACGTGCGTGCCGGCGTAGGCCGAGGTCTCCATCTCGATCCACTGCGCGTCGGGCGCAAGGTCGGCAAGCATGCCGTCGAGGTCGTGCCGGCCGGACGCGGCGTAGTGGTCGGCCACGATCTGGTAGGGGGTGCGCATGGCGAAAGCTCCTTTGCTTTTCCTGTGGCGTGATTCGAAGGGGTGAAGGCAGGACCCTGCGCCGTTCAGACCGGCGTCGCCTCGGGCGGGTAGAAGGTCATCGAGACCTTGCGCATGAAAGCGCCCGCGGGGTTGTTGGCGATCGCGCCGTCACCGGTGATGCCGAGGAACTTGCCGGTCGAGCGGCCCGCCGCGAAGTCGAAGAAGAAGACCGAGGCCACCGGGATCAGGAACTCGCGGAAGGTGAAGACGTACTGGTCGGTGTCGAACTGGTAGTAGCTCGCCAGGTCGACGTCGCCCTGCCCGCGCTGCACGCCCACCAGGCACTGCCAGGCGTAGCGCTGCGAGTTCAGGTAGGTGTGCTCGTAGGTGTGCTGGGGGCTGTAGATCTGGTGCGTGCGCAGGCCGATCAGGTCGCGCGTCTCGTGCGGCAGCATGCCGCTGGCCGCCGCCGGGTCGTCGCCCAGCGTGCCGACGAGGAAGTCCTGCGGCACGCGCGGCTCGGCACCGGCTTCGGCGGCGTCGATGATGCGGCAGCGCACCGCAAGCACGCGGCGCGTGCGCGTGTTGACGATGAGGGTCAGCGCCTCGGTCGGGCGCGCGGCCTGCGTCATGTCGATGAACCAGGTGTCGGCGGCGACCGCGATCGCCTCGTACCCGTCGCTGCCGCTGCCGCTGCGCGTGCCCTCCTCGCGCCAGTCGACGCGGTCGCCGCTGCGCGGCTGCAGGGTGAGCATGATGCCGGGCAGGTTCACGCGAAGCGTCTGCCCGACCAGCGCATCGCTGCGCGGCAGGCGGTTGGTGGCGATGCCGGCGGCGAAGTCGTCGTAGTTCTTCCAGCCCGCGGGGCGGTTCGGTGCCATGTCGGAGTCCTCCTTGCGAGTCAGGATGCAAAGGCCAGCGTCGGCAGGTCGACCGCGGAGGCCCCGCCGTCGACCATCAGCGAGGTGCCGGTGATCATCGCCGCCTGCGCCGAGGCCAGGAACAGCACCGCATCGGCGACCTCCTGCGCGGTCGCCGCGCGCGCCAGCGGCACGTCGCGCGTGACCATCGCGTAGGCGGCGTCGACGTCCTCGAGCGCGAACTTCTCGACCAGCACCTGCATCTGCTCGTCGGCCATCGGCGTGCGCACCCAGCCCGGGCAGACCGCGTTCACGCGCACGCCCAGGCGGCCGTAGTCGCGCGCCACCGAGCGCGTGAGGCCGATCAGCGCGTGCTTCATCGTCACGTAGCCGGCCACCGCCGGCCCGGCGAAGTGCCCGGCCAGCGACGACAGCACGACCACGTTGCCGCGCCGCGCCAGGAGCTGCGGCATCGCCTCGCGCATGCACACGAAGGCGGTGTCGAGGTTCACGCGCGTGGCCAGCGTCCAGTTCGCGTCGTCGGTTTCGGTGAGGGTGCCGAGGCCGTGCCCGCCTGCATTGGCCACGAGCACGTCGACGCCGCCGAAGACGGCGCTCGCCTGCGCCAGCGCCGCGCGCACGTCCGCCGCCGCCGCGGCGTCGCCGACAAAGATGCTGGCGGCGTCGCCCAGGGGCGCGGCCACCGCCTGCAGCGGCTCGGCTCGGCGGCCCATCAGCAGCACCTTGCCGCCCTCGGCGACGAACTGCTGCGCCACCGCCGCGCCGATGCCGGTGCCGCCGCCGGTGATGAAGGCCACGCGGCCGGAAAAGCGATTCATGCGGTCTCCTCGTCCACCCCGCGCCGCGTGTTCAGGCGCCCGCGCCGAGGATGAAGTCGGCGCAGCGTTCGGCGATCATGATCGTCGGCGCGTTGGTGTTGCCGCGCACGATGGTGGGCATCACCGAGGCGTCGCAGACGCGCAGGCGGCCCACGCCGTGCACGCGCAGCTGCGGGTCGACGACGGCGCCCTCGTCGCTGCCCATGCGGCAGGTGCACGAGGGGTGGTAGACGGTCTTGGCGGTGCGGCGCACGTGGTCTTCGAGCACCGCGTCGGGCGCGTTGGCGTCGGGCGAGGGGCCAAGCTCCTCGCTCACCAGCGCCTGCATCGAGGGCGTGCGCAGGATGCGCCGCGCCAGCTTGACGCCGCGCACCAGCGTGTCGACGTCGGCTTGCTCGCGCAGATAGGCGCCGTCGAAGACGACCGGCGCCGCGGGGTCCGCGCTGCGCAGGCGCACGCTGCCGCGCGAGCGCGGCTGCAGGAAGCAGGGGTTGATCGTCATGCCGTGCCCGGGCGGCGGGTCGCGCCCGACGTCGCCCACCAGCGTGGGCAGGACGTGAAACTGCACGTCGGCGCGGCCCGAGCCGTCGGTGTCGGCGAAGCCGCCGCACTCGACGACGTTGGAGGTCAGCAGCCCGCTGCGAAACGCCAGCCACTGCAGGCCGTGCGAGAGCGCGCGGATGCCGCTGTCGTTGCCCAGCAGGCTGATCGGCTCGCGGGCGCGCGCGTAGACCGGCACCTCGAGGTGGTCCTGGAAGTTCTCGCCGACGCCGGGCAAGTCCTTCACCACCGCGATCCCCATCCCCTGCAGCAAGGCGCCGGGGCCGATGCCCGAGAGCTGCAGCAGCTTGGGGCTCGCCAGCCCGCCCGCGGCGAGGATGACCTCGGCGCGCGCGCGCACCGTCTCTTCGCCGCCGCCGGCCGCGCGCAGCACGACGCCCACCGCCTGCCCGCCCTCGATCAGCACGCGGGTGACGAAGGCGCCGGTGCGCACCTGCAGGTACGGGTTGCCGAGCACGTCGGCAAGGTAGGAGGCCGCGGTGCTGCCGCGCTCGCCGTCCAGCGTCGTCGTCTGGTAGAAACCCGCGCCGCGCTGCTCGGCGCCGTTGAAATCGTGGTTGTAGGGCAGGCCCGCCTCCTGCGCCCCCTTCACGAAGGCGCAGCTCAAGGGGTGGCGCCAGCGCGTGTCGCTCACCGGCAGCAGGCCGCGTGCGCCGTGCAGCGGCTCGGACAGGCGCTGGTTGCGCTCCGAGCGCTTGAACACCGGCAGCACCTCGCTCCAACCCCAGCCGGTGCAGCCCTGCGCGGCCCAGTCGTCGTAGTCGCGCGCGGTGCCGCGGATGTAGACCATGGCGTTGACCGAGCTGCCGCCGCCCAGCGTGCGTCCCTGCGGCACGGTCATGCGCCGGCCGGCAGCGGCGGGCTGCGGCTCGCTCTCGTACATCCAGGTGCGCTCGGTGCCGATCACACGCACGAAGGTCGCGGGCATGCGCACGTAGAGCGAGTCGTCCTTGGGGCCTGCCTCCAGCATCAGCACCGTCTTGCCGGCCTGCACCAGCCGCTGCGTGACGACGCAGCCTGCCGAGCCCCCACCGACCACCACGTAGTCGAACGTCGAATCCGCCATCGCTCCTCCTGCGGCAGGTTTCGGGCCCTGCCCGTCGCTTCGATGCGGATGGTGCGAGAGCGCTCGTGCCCTGACAAGGCCTGCGCGGGCGTGGGCCCACGGATTGCCCTGAGGGTCAACGCAAAGTGCGCCTTCGGTCAGTTGCCCTGTCCTTGCCCCGGCACGTGCGCAGGCTTTCGCTCTGCGCGATGCTGGCGGCCCGATCGCTTCAGGAGACTCCCATGACGGCAGCCAGGACGCGGCATGAGGCCGCCGAGCTGCGCCCGGCGCCGCCGTGGCAGACCTCGCACTGGCTGAACACCGAGGGGCCGCTGGCGCTTTCCGACCTGCGCGGGCGCATCGTGCTGCTGCACGCCTTCCAGATGCTGTGCCCGGGCTGCGTCGCACATGCCTTGCCGCAGGCCGCGCGTGCGGCGCGCCTCTTTGCCGGCACGCCGCTCGTCGTCGTGGGCCTGCACACGGTGTTCGAGCACCACGAGGCGATGGCCGTGCCCTCGCTGCGCGCCTTCGTGCACGAGTACCGCATCGCCTACCCTGTCGGCGTCGACATGCCCGGCGAAGGCGGCGATCCGATTCCGCGCACCATGCGCGCCTACGCCATGCAGGGCACGCCGACGACGGTGCTGATCGACGCCGAAGGCCGGCTGCGCCTGCAGGCCTTTGGCCAGGTCGACGACCTGCTGCTGGGCGCCGAGATCGGCGCGCTGCTCGGCGAGCTCCAGCAGCAGGCGTGAGGGCTCAGCCGATGCGCACGGGCATGAAGATCTTGTTGCCGTCGCGCTGGATCAGCAGCGCCACCGACTTGCCCGACTTGGCGACCACCTCGCGCACCTGCTCGACGCTCTGCACCGGCTTGCCGTCGATGCCGATCAGCAGGTCGCCCGGCTGCACGCCGGCAAGGGCCGCGGCGCCGCTGGCCTGCTCGACCAGCAGGCCGCCCTCGACCTTCGCCTGGCGCTGCTCCTGCGGCTGCAGCGGCCGCAGCGCAAGGCCCAGCTTGCCCTTGCCCGCGGCGTCCTGGCTTGCCAGCTTCTGCGCCTTGTCGCTGGCGTTGCCAAGCCGCGCCTCGAGTTCCTGGGCGCGGCCGTCGCGCCAGACCTCGAGGGCCACGCGCTCGCCGGGCGCGGACTGGCCGATCAGCGCCGGCAGGTCGCCCGCGCCGCGGATCGGCTGTCCGTCGACCTTGCGGATCACGTCGCCCGTGCGCAGCCCCGCCTTCTCGGCCGGGCTGCCCGGCTCGACGTTGGAGACGAGCGCGCCCTCGGGCCGGTCGAGCTTGAACGAATCGGCCAGCGCCTGGTTCACCTCCTGGATCGCCACGCCCAGCCGCGCATGGTTGGCGTGGCCGGTGGCGACGATCTGGTCCTTGATGCGCACCGCGAGGTCGATCGGGATCGCGAAGGACAGGCCCTGGTAGCCGCCGCTGCGGCTGAAGATCTGCGAGTTGATGCCGACCACCTGGCCCTGCGCGTTGAACAGCGGCCCGCCCGAGTTGCCCGGGTTGACCGCGACGTCGGTCTGGATGAAGGGCACGAAGCTGTCGTCGGGCAGCGAGCGGCCCTTGGCGCTGACGACGCCCGCGGTCACGCTGTTCTCGAAGCCGAAGGGCGAGCCGATCGCCAGCACCCACTGCCCCACCTGCAGGTCGCGCGCGCTGCCCAGCGGCGCCGTCGGCAGGTTCTTCGCGTCGATCTTCAGCACGGCGATGTCGGTCTTCGGGTCGCTGCCCAGCACCTTGGCGTCGAACTCGCGGCGGTCGGTGAGCTTGACGCGCACGTCCTTGGCGTCGCGCACGACGTGCGCGTTGGTGAGGATGACGCCGTCGGCGCTGACGATGAAGCCCGAGCCCTGTCCGCGCACCGGCATGTCGCGCGGCCCCGGCAAGCCCTGCGGGCCGCCGAAGTGGCGGAAGAACTCGAACAGCGGGTTGTTCGGGTCGAGCTGCGGCATGCGCCCGCGCGAGGGCGCCTCGTCGCCGCCCTCGTCATCGCCGTCGGCGGCGACCTTCCTCATGCCGCTGACGGTGATGTTGACGACGGCAGGCCCGTAGCGCTGCGCGATCTGGGTGAAGTCCGGCGTCACGACGCCGCCATTCGCGCCGTTCGCGGCGTTCACGCCGGGTGCCGGCGTGCCCGACGCCGCGGGCAGGCTGGTCGGCGCGGCAGCATGGGCGTGGCTGCCGACGATGAAGGCGCCGGCGCCCGCGCCGAGCAGGCCGGCCGCGGCCAGCGCGACGACGAGCGTCGTCGGCGCGAAGCGGTGCGTGGTGGGAAGGGTGTTGCGGTTCATGACATCTCCTGGCGTACGGCGCCCCGGCACGGGGCGCCCGTTGAACACGCAGGCAATGTCGGCGCGCGGGCTTAGGCCCGTCTTAAGCCGGTGGGCGATTCAGGCCTCGCCCGCGAACTCCAGCTCCACGGCAAGGCCGCCCAGCCGCGCGGAGCGGCCCAAGTGCAGCGTGGCGCCATGGGCCTTGGCGATCGCCTTCACGATCGCCAGGCCCAGCCCGCTGCCGGCGGCGGGCGAACCCGGCACGCGGTAGAAGCGGTCGAGCACGCGCGCGCGCTCGTCCTCGGCGATGCCCGGGCCGCTGTCCTGCACCGAGAGTCGCACCCGCCCCTGCCCGGGCGGCCCGGGCTGCCCGGGCGGCCCCTGCTGCCCCAGCGCCTCAGCCTCCGGCACCAGTGCGCGCAGCTCGACGTCGACCGTCCCGCCCTCGGGCGTGTACTTGACGGCGTTGTCGAGCAGGTTGCGCACGAGCACGCGCAGCGCCTCGGCCTGGCCCCGCACCTGCACCTCGTCGGCGTGCGCGACGCCGAGGTCGATGCCGCGCGCCTGCGCCGCGGGCGTCACGTCCGCCACCGCCTGGCGCACCAGCGCGGCCAGCGCCAGCGGCGGCATCGCCTCGCCCGCAGGCGCGGCAGCCTGCTGCCGTGCCAGCACGAGCAGCTGCTTGACCAGGCGCGAGGCGCGCTCGATGCCGGTGGCGAGCCTCGTTGCCGCCAGCGCGCGCGCCGCCTTGTCGGGCGCGCGCTGCAGCCCCTGCACCTGCAGCTTGAGTGCCGCCAGCGGCGAACGCAGTTCGTGCGCGGCGTCGGCCACGAAGCTCTGCTGCGCCTCGAAGGCCTGGCGCACGCGCGCCAGCAGCAGGTTCAGCTCGTGCACGAGTGGCTGCACCTCGTCGGGCAGGCCGCTCTCGCCGACCTCGCCCAGGTCGTCGGCCTGGCGCGCCGCGACCTGGCGGCGCACGCTGTCCAGCGGCGCCAGCGAGCTGCTCACCACCCACCACACCAGCAGCATCAGCAGCGGCGCCATCAGCGCGGTGGGCGCCACGCTGCGCAAGGCCATCGCGCCGGCCATGCGTCGGCGCGCCGCCATGTCCTGCGCGACCTGGATCACCAGCGGCCCGGCCTGCATCGCGAACACGCGGTAGCCACGGCCCTCGTTCTGCAGCTCGGAGAAGCCGAGCACCGCGCGCTGCGGCAGCTCGACCCCGGCGGTGCGGAAGATGCGCAGGCCACTCAGCGTCCACACCTGCACGAGGAAGTCGAAGCCTTCGCTCTCGCCGGCCTCGTCGGCCACGCCCGGCATCAGCGACAGCGGAAAGCGCGCGCGCAGCGACAGCGCCATCTGCTGCATGTGGTAGTCGAAGATCGCATCGGCCTCGGCGCGCGCGGCGCGGTAGGCGAAGAAGGCCTGCGCCAGCGCCGCCAGCAGCACCGCCGCGAGGAGGACGCGCAGCAGCCGCGCGCGCAGCGAGAAGCCGCCGGGCGAGTTCATTGCGACGACCCCTTGGGCACCATGTAGCCGACGCCGCGCACGGTCTGGATCAGGCCGGCGCCGAGCTTCTTGCGCAGCCCGTGCACGTAGACCTCGACGGCGTTGCTGCTGATCTCGTCCTTCCAGCCGTAGAGCTTGTCCTCCAGCTGCGCGCGCGAGAGCACGCGCCCCGGGCGCGCCAGCAGCGGCTCGAGCACCGCCCACTCGCGCGCCGACAGCAGCACCGGCTGGCCGTTCACCGACGCCTCGCGCGTGGCCGGGTCGATCGCCACGCCGAGGTGCTCGTAGACCGGCTCGGCGCGCCCGGCGGCGCGGCGCAGCAGCGCCCGCATGCGCGCCAGCAGCTCGTCCAGGTCGTAGGGCTTGAGCACGTAGTCGTCGGCGCCCGCATCCAGCCCGCGCACGCGCTCGGCGACGCTGTCGCGCGCGGTGGCGATCAGCACCGGCGTGCGCTGCTTGCGCGCGCGCAGGCCGCGTAGCACCTCCAGGCCGTCGCGCCGCGGCAGGCCCAGGTCCAGCAGCACCAGGTCGTAGGCCTGCGAGCACAGCGCCGTGTCGGCCATCTCGCCGTCGCGCACCCAGTCGACGGCGTAGTGCTCGGCCCGCAGCAGGTCGAGCACGCTTTCGCCGATCATCACGTCGTCCTCGACCAGCAGGATTCGCATCGCGTCGCCACCCATGCGCACGGCCCGCCCGGGCGCGCGCCGGACGCGCGAACGCCCGGCGGGTCGCGCCGGGCGTGCAGTCTATGCAATGCGCCGGATCGGGCGCTTAGGCCGGGCTTAAGGCCGCACCGGAGGCCGAACGGCAGGCCGACCGCAGGCGGCCTTCACCGCCGCCGCCGGCTGTGCGCGACCCGCGCCGCGCTCAGGGCTGCCAGGGCTGGAAGGGCGTGTCGATCATGCCCATGATGCGGTCGAAGTCGCCGCTGGCGCGCAGCTTGCCGATGTTCTCGGAGAGCCACTTGTCGGTGGCGCCGCCGCGATCGCCCTTGGGCAGCACGACCTTCACGTCGAAGCGCTTGTAGAGCTGGCGCTTGACGTTTCCAAGGCTTGCGCCCTTGACGATCGGGTCGGCCGCGGCATCGGCGAAGACGAAGGCGTCGACGCGCCCGGCGTTGACCTTCTTCAGGCTGCTCTCGATGTTGCTCGAGGCGACGATGGGGAAGTCGAAGTAGTCGACGTGCGCCTGCTCGGTCTCGACCTTGAACTTGGACGCGGTGGCCGGCGACACGTCGACGCCCTTGGTCGAGTACATCGTGAAGTTGACGTGGAAGATCGTCTCCTTCGAGTAGTCGAACTTGGGCGTGCCGGTCTCCGAGCCCGGCAGCTGGATCAGCGGCATGTGGAAGTCGACCTTCTTGCCCTGCACGTCGCTCATCGAGCGCTGGAAGGGCACGACCTGCAGGTCGAGCTTGTCGCCCGAGACCTTCTCGAGCGCCTTCACCAGGTCGACGAGCACGCCCTTGTCGGCGCTCTCGGCGTAGACCGGCATCTGCGCGAGGCTGACCTTCCAGGTCTTGCCCGCGGCCATCGCGTTGCCGGCCAGCAGGGCCGGGCCCATGCCGGCGACGCACAGGGCGGCGAGCCAGCGAACCATCGTGGGTGCCTTCATGGATGACTCCTTCGGGAATGCCGGGAAACGCCCCGGCGGGTGGGGTTGAACGATCCGCGCGTGCGGAGGGACGGGAGAAAGCGACGAGAGCCGTGGTCTCAGGCCGCGCTGGACGCTTCCGAGACCGTGAAGGTGCCGACCGCGCCGACCAGGCCGGTGGTCGACTCGCGCACGCTGGTGGCCGCGGCGCTCACCTGCTCCACGAGGGCGGCGTTGCGCTGCGTGGCCTCGTCGATGCCGGCGATCGCCTCGCTGACCTGGCCGATCGACTGGCGCTGCTGCTGCGAGGCCTCGGTGATGCTCGCGAGGATCTCGCTGACCTTGCGGATGGCGCCGACGATGTCCTTGATCGTGCCGCCGGCCGCGTCGACCTGCTGCTGGCCGCTGGCGACCTTGCCGACGGTGTCGTCGATGAGAAGCTTGATATCGCGCGCGGCCACGCCGCTGCGCAGCGCCAGCCTGCGCACCTCGCCGGCCACCACCGCGAAGCCGCGCCCCTGCTCGCCGGCTCGCGCCGCCTCGACCGCGGCATTGAGCGCGAGGATGTTGGTCTGGAAGGCGATGCCGTCGATGACGCTGGTGATCTCGGTGTTGCGGCCGGCGCTCGTGCTCATCTCGCCCATGGTCTGCACGACG
>CAUJJO010000010.1 GCA_963205125.1 Pseudomonadota bacterium
TTGCCGGAATTCGGTTGTGGCGGTCTGTTCATCACCATCATCCCCGCGCCTCGCTGCCCGCCGAAGCGCGGCTCATCATCCCGCCGCCCAGCGTGCGCAGCACCCCGGCCGGGTCGCGGTCGATCAGGTTCAGCAGCACCAGGGCCGGGCCTTGCGGGCTGCGGTCGCCGCGCTCCCAGTGGCGCAGCGTCGCCACCGACACGCCGAAGCGCGCCGCGAACTGGGCCTGGGTCAGTCCGATGCGCCCGCGCACGGCCGCCACGTCAACCGGCGCCGGCCGCCACACCTTCACGCCGGCCTGCGGGCCCTTCGCGTGCCCGATGGCCTCGGTCAAGCCGTGCCGGATGCTCTCGAATGCCTTGCCCATCGCTTCACCTTTCACGCCGGATTTCCACCAGCACGTCCACCAGCCCGGCCAGCGCGTTGCGCTCGGCATTGCTCAGGTTCGCGCGCTCGTTCTTCGCAAACATCGTCAGCAGGTACAGCGGCATCGCGCCGCTGTGGAAGTAATCGATGACGCGCACGCCGCCGCTCTTGCCCCTGCCGTCGCGCGCCCATCGCAGCTTTGCGCACGCCGCCCGTGCCTTCGATCAGATCGCCGGCCGCAGGATGCGCCGCCAGGTGGTCAACGATGGCGCGTCGGTCGGCGTCCGCCAGCAGCTTGCCGGCCTTGCGCAGGTACTCGGGCAGTTCAGCAACGGTCAGCAGCATCGAGGCGGAATGTAATCCATTGGGTCACTTCATGGCGCATCGCGGTGCAGCACGCCGCCTCACTGCACGCCGCCGAACATCGGCACCAGCCGGACCATCCCTTGGCCGGTTGCTCGCACCGTTCACACCGGCTGCGCGATGCTCGTTGGCCGGGACGAGCGCCGCAGGGCGAGGGCGATGGGTCAGCCTGCCTTCTTTGCCGAGTATCTGGAGGCCACGGGTTTGTTCGAAGATTGGCTGCGAACGTGCCCGCTGAAGGGCAGCAGCCCGAATGCGCCGGCACTGGTGGATGTGCTGGCCTCGCCGACAGGCCGACTGAGGGAAACGGGTTCAAGACAGTCCGCGGAATCGGCCCCCGTCACGTCCCCGTTTTCGAAATGCAACCGAGCGGTGCAACGCGGCGGCGACCTGGGGCAGGCTGAACACGCGAAGCGCGGCTGCGGACTCCTGGGGTAGGTCCATCGCACTTGCCGATTCCTGTCGCCTGACAGGCTCGGCGTCGCCCCTCCCGATTCCGCCGGCTTCGCCCGGCGTCCTCAGCGCATGCCACGCGGTGCGCGCTGCCGACCCTGGGCCTGCAGGAAATCGCGCACGCTGCGGTCGTTGCGGCGGATGTGGATCGACAACCAGTCGCGCAGGAGCTGAGAGAGCTGCGCGGCAACCGTGATCCCGCCTTCGTCGAAGCGCCGTCGCAGCTGGCGCAGATCGCCGAGAAAGCGCTCGTGCCCCTGGTGGTGCTCGGCGCTCTCGGGATAGCCGATCTTGGCGAGGAAGGCTTCCTCGCGACGGATGTGCTCGACCGTTTCCCCTTCCAGCTCCTCGAGCAGGCGACCGACGATTTCCTGCCCGCGACCCATGGCCGTTGCGGTGTGCAGTTCGTTGACCTGGGCGACCAGCTTGCGGTGGTCCTGGTCGATCGGCCCCTGGTCGATTTCCAGGTCATCGGCCCATTCGAAGTACGCCATTCGATACCTTCTGCACGTGGATGCTGCGCGGGTGGTGCGACTCTCGGGGCGCCATCAGGCAGCGACCCACTGCGACTGGCCACCATCGGATGCCGGGCTTGCCTCGGCGCGAACGCCCGGACCTGCGGCTGGCGTGGCGTCTTCGCCCGGCCCGTGGTCCGGCGCGAGCTTGAAGACGCCGATCGAGCGCACCAGCCCCTGCGCCTGCTGCTCGACCGCCTGCGCGGCGGCGGCGGCCTCCTCCACCAGCGCGGCGTTGGACTGGGTGACCTGGTCGATCTGCGTGATCGCCTGGTTGATCTGCTCGATGCCGCTCGTCTGCTCGCGGCTGGCCTCGCCGATCTCGCGCATGAGGTCGGCCACGCGGCGCACGCTGACGACGATCTCGTCCATCGTGGCGCCGGCGCGCTCGACGTGCCGCGAGCCGGCGTCGACGTTGCCCACCGAGGTCTCGATGAGCCCCTTGATCTCGCGCGCGGCGCCGGCCGAGCGCTGGGCGAGCTGGCGCACCTCGGAGGCCACGACGGCAAAGCCGCGCCCCTGGTCGCCGGCCCGCGCGGCCTCGACGGCGGCATTGAGCGCGAGGATGTTGGTCTGGAAGGCGATCGAGTCGATGACGCCGATGATGTCGGCGATCTGGCGCGAGGAGGTATTGATGGCTTCCATCGTCTGCACCATCTCGCCGACGACGGCGCCCCCGCGCAGGGCCACCTGCGCCGCGGATTCCGCCAGGTCGCTGGCGCGCTGGCCATGCTCGTAGTTGCGCTGCACGGTGTCGGCAAGCTCCTGCACCGAGGCGGCCGTCTGCTCGAGCGCACTGGCCTGCTCCTCGGTGCGCGAGGACAGGTCGGTGTTGCCGGTGGCGATCTGCTGCGTGGCGCTGGCGATCGATTCGCTGCCCTGGCGCACCTGCCCGACGATGCGGACCAGGCTTGCGCTCATCTCGCGCAAGGCACCCAGCAGTTGTGCGGTCTCGTCGCGCCCGGCCACGTCGACGCGCTCGCTGAGGTCGCCATCGGCCACCCTCTTCGCCAGGGCGACCGCGCGTTGCAGCGGCTGCGTGATCGAACGCGTGATGAGGATCGCCAGCATCACGCTCAAACCGAGCGCCAGCGCGCCGAGCCCGAGCATCCACACGCGTGCGCTGCCGAGTTCGGCGCGGGTGCGGCTGCCGCTGGCACTCGCCAGTTCCTGCTGGATCTCGGACAGACGCGTGACCGGCTGGCGCAGCGCCTCGAGCGCGGGCAGCGTCTGCGTGTCCAGCAGCGCCAGGGCGTCGTCCTTCTTGCCGCCTTCGGCCAGCCCAAGCACCCGCTCGAACGAGGCGACGAAGGCCGCGCGCGCGTCGCGGATGCGACCCAGCAGTTCGCGCGCCTCCTTCACATAGATCTTGCGCTCCAGGACCTCCAGCGCCTCGTCGACGTTGCGCCGGTTGGAGGCGATCAGCGCCTTGGCCGCGCCGCGCTGGGCGTCGTTGTCGGCAAGGATCAGCTCCATCGTGCGCTGCGCGTTGGCGCGCGTGAGGGTGTCGATGCGGCTGGCCGCCGCCGCCTTGACCCAGTCGTCCTCGATGAGGATGCGGGTCGCTTCCTGCACGTTGGCCATCCGCACCAGCGCGACGGCCACGATGCCCAGCATGAGCAGGATCAGCGCGCCAAAGGCCAGGCCCAGGCGAGAGCCGATCTTCAGGTTCGAGAGACCGAGCTTGTTCATTCTTCCTTCCCTTTCGACGTTGACGGCCTCGGATTCGAGGCGACCCTTTCGCCCGAACCGTGCAGAACGATGAACCCGGACGGACGCTGGAGGAGGCGGGGCCTCGCCTTGCGCCGCGCCCTTTCAGGCGCGGTCGAGTTCGAACACCGCCACCGCGCGCACGAGTTGCCAGCGTTCACAGCTCTCCAAGGCCAGCTTCCTTTCGAGTGCGAGCGACCAAGTGAAGCCTCTCACCGCACCCGCCTCAGCAACTTCGGCAGCCAGAGCGTCCTCTTAAGCGTTCGCGTACGACAAAGTCTGCGCGTCGATCCGAAGGGCGATCCTCCGAGCAGCAGGACCAAAGGCCTTCAATTGACCGTACAAATACGCTTTCTTGATCCATTTCAAGGCTTGCGACCGACGGCAAGATCGCCGACGCCGCCTGGCGTCCGCCTCCATGCGTTGACGCCTTGACCAAAGTCAGCTAAACACTCCCCGTTCCCACGCCAACCCTTCCCTCGCCCCGATGCCCGACGCCGCAAGAGAAGCCCCGACCCGCCGCCGCCGCTCCGCAGCCAGCCAGGCCCAGTTCCGCGAACAGTTGATCAAGCACGCCAAGACGCTCTACAACGAACAGGGCTTCGAGGCCCTCACCGTGCGCGCGCTGACCGCGCCCTTCGGCATGTCGCCGATGGCCTTCTACGCCTACTTCCCGAACAAGCTGGCGCTGCTGCAGACGATCTGGACCGAGATCAACACCGAGCTGCTTGACGCCCTGGTTGCCGCAGGCCCGGATGCGACGACGCCGCAGGAGAAGCTGCACGCGCACTTCCATGCCTTCTTCGACTTCTGGGAGAGCCGCCCGGACGACTTCCGCTTCGTCTTCCTGGGCGCGCATCATCCCGACGAGGTGCCAACGGAACTGGTCAGCCGCTCGCCCTATCCGCAACTGCTGGCCTTGCTTGGCGAGCGCGTCCTCGCCTGCGCGCACGGACGCAGCGTTTCGCCGCAGAGCATCCAGCTCCTCGCCGACTTCACCCGCACCAAGATCCTCGGCTACCTGTTCATGGTGCTGGGCCTGCCGGGCTACCCCCTCGGCGACCGCGAGCGCCTGCGCCGTCTGGTCGTGAAAGAGGCGGTTGCCAGCATCGAACGCACGCTGCGGGAGGAGTGCGCGTCCTGAAGCGCATGGCGACCGTGCCACGGCGGGATCTGGCTGCGGCTGCCCGTCACGTCGACAAGGACGAAGGCGCCGTCGAGCACGTCGACCTCACGGCGCGCCATGAAGACGACCGACCGACGCTCGCTGATCGGCAGCCCATGCCGGGCGCTCGAAGCAAAACGGGTTAGCCCCTTGTGAGAGCTAACCCGTTGATTCGATTGGTCGGGATGGCGGGATTCGAACTCGCGACCCCTTGCACCCCATGCAAGTGCGCTACCAGGCTGCGCTACACCCCGACGAAGCCGGCAGTATAGCGTGCTTGCGTGGCGGTTCCGTCGCAAGGATCCGTCGCCGCGCTTTCGCGCCTGGTTGGCCATCGACGCTTGCGTCGAGTCCGCTGCAGCGGGCAGCGGCGGCGGCGTTCACACCGACAGCAGGTCGCGGATGAGCAGCAGCTCGCCGCGCAGGCGCGTCGGGTCGAAGGAGGCCGGGTCGGTTTCGCCTTCGTCCACGGGAAGGGCAGGCTCGGTCGGAAGGGGGACCGACGCCACCGCGACGGCACGCTTGCGCGCGGCGGCGGCGGCCGTGGCCAGCGGCGGCTCGGCGGTCGCAGCGCCGTCGGCCAGGCGGTTGCGCGCGCCGCTGATGGTGAAGCCCTGGTCGTAGAGCAGCTCGCGGATGCGGCGCACCAGCAGCACTTCGTGGTGCTGGTAGTAGCGGCGGTTGCCCCGCCGCTTCATGGGCTTGAGCTGCGTGAACTCCTGCTCCCAGTAGCGCAGCACGTAGGGCTTGACGCCGCACAGCTCGCTCACCTCACCGATGGTGAAGTAGCGCTTGGCGGGGATGGGGGGGAGCGCTTTCTCCATTGAAATCAACGGGATCAGCAGCGGAACTCAGACTTTACTCGAAGTCTTCCCCGGCCGGCGTGTCGCCCTGCACGATCGATTTCAGCTTGTGACTGGCGTGGAAGGTGACGACCTTGCGCGCCTTGATCGGGATCGACTCGCCTGTGCGCGGGTTGCGCCCCGGGCGCGGCGCCTTGCGCCGGATGTTGAAGTTGCC
>CAUJJO010000011.1 GCA_963205125.1 Pseudomonadota bacterium
CCGCCACCAATGTGCCCGAGGAAGCGACGACACTGAAGGCCACCAGGCGAGACAGCCGCTGCGAGGCCATCATGCCCAGCGCCCCGAAGCCGAGCGTCGCCAGGCCGCCCAGCACCAGCGCCGTGCCGCCGAAGCCGGCCGAGGCGCCGGCTGATGGGCCGACTTCAGCGGGAAAGCACAGCGTCCACAGGCGCAGCAGCGCGTAGACGCCGACCTTGGTGAGGATCGCGAACAGCGCGGCGGCCGGCGCGCTCGCCGCCGCGTAGGCCGCGGGCAGCCAGAAGCCCAGCGGCCACACCGCGGCCTTGGCGAGGAAGGCCATGGCAAGGATCGCCGCGCCCGCGTGCAGCAGGCCGCGGTCGCTGGCGGGCACCTGCGGCAGCTTCAGCGCGAGGTCGGCCATGTTGAGCGTGCCGGTGACGCCGTAGAGCACGGCCACGCCGATCAGGAAGAGCAGCGAGGCCACGAGGTTGATGGCGATGTAGTGCAGCCCGGCGCGCACGCGCGCGGCCCCGCCGCCGTGCAGCAGCAGGCCGTAGCTGGCCGCCAGCAGCACCTCGAAGAAGACGAAGAGGTTGAAGAGGTCGGCAGTCAGGAAGGCGCCGTAGAGGCCCATCAGCTGCAGTTGCAGGAGCACGTGGAAGTACAGGCCCGCGTGCTGCCAGCGCGCCAGCGCGTAGAGCAGTGCGGCCACGCCGACCGTGCCGGCCAGCACCGCCATCAGCGCCGAGAGGCGGTCGGCGACGAGCGCGATGCCGTAGGGCACGGGCCAGTTGCCGGTCAGGTAGACGGCAAAGCTCGCCGGCGCGCCCGCGGCGTCGACGCGCAGCAGCAGCGCCACGGCAAGCGCCAGGCCCAGCAGCGCCGAGCCCAGGTTGAGCGCCGCCTTGAAGCGCCGCCGGCCTTCCCCCAGCAGCAGCATGAGCGCGGCGGTGGCCAGCGGCAGCAGCACCGGGGCCACCACGAGCGGGTCGTTGCCGCCGAGGGCTGCGTTCACGGCGCCTCCTCCTGCCCGTCGACATGGTCGCTGCCGGAGAGGCCGCGCAAGGCCAGCAGCACGACCAGGAAGAGCGCCGTGGTGGCAAAGCCGATGACGATGGCCGTCAGCACCAGCGCCTGCGGCACCGGGTCGGTGTAGTGCGCGAGGTCGGGCAGGGCGCCCGCGCGCACGATGGGTGCCTCGTCCACGGCCAGGCTGCCGACGCTGAAGATGAAGAGGTTGACCGCGTAGGACAGCAGCGACAGGCCGATCAGCACCTGGAAGCTGCGTGGTCGCAGCAGCAGCCACACGCCCGCTGCGGCGAGCACGCCCACGGCCAGCGAGACGACGATCTCCATCAGGCGCGCTCCGCTTCGAGGTCCATCGCCGCGGCCTGCTGGCGGCGCCCGCGCAGCGACTGGTGGGCAAGCGCCGTCAGCAGCAGCAGCGTCGAACCGACGACGACCGCGAACACGCCGAGGTCGAAGAGCGCCGCACTCGGCAGGTGCAGCTCGCCCAGCAGCGGCCAGTGCACGAGCGCGGTGTGCGAGGTCAGGAAGGGGTAGTCGAGAGCCAGGCTGGCAAGCCCGGTGCCAAGCGCCAGCAGCAGGCCCAGGCCCATCCACGGCTTGGGTCGCATCCGCGCGCGCGCCTCGACCCAGCGCGTGCCGCTCACCATGTACTGCGCCACCAGCACACTGGCCACCACGAGGCCGGCGACGAAGCCGCCGCCGGGCGCGTTGTGGCCGCGCAGCAGCAGGTGCAGCGCAAAGGCCAGACCCACCGGCAGCAGCAGGCGCACCAGCACCGCCGGCACGTCGAGGTAGCGCTGCGTCGCGCGCAGGCCCTGGGGGTGCAGGTCGCTGGCCACGTCGGCGGGAATGGCGCGCTGCTGCGAGGGCGCCTCCAGTGCCTCCCGCGGCGGCCGGAAGCGCCGCAGCAGCGCGAACACGCTGATGCCGACGATGCCGAGCACGGTGATCTCGCCCAGCGTGTCGAAGGCGCGGAAGTCGACCAGCATGACGTTGACGACGTTGGCGCCGCCGCCCCCGGGCAGCGCCTGCCCGAGGAAAAAGGGCGCGATCGACAGCGGCGCCCGGCGCGTCAGCAGCGCGTAGGACAGCGCCGCCAGCCCGAGGCCGATCGCCGCCGCCAGCGCGAGGTCGCGGCGGCGGCGCCAGCGCGCGCGCGGCGCGGTGTCGGCCGCCGTCCGCTCGTCACGCTTGGGCAGCCAGCGCAGGCCGAGCAGGAACAGCACCGTCGTCACCACCTCGACGGCGAGCTGGGTCAGCGCCAGGTCCGGCGCCGAGAACCAGGCGAAGGTGATGCACATCACGAGGCCGACCACCGAAAGCATGACGAGTGCGGCGAGGCGGTGGAACTTGGCCTGCCAGGCCGCACCGAGGGCGCAGCCCGCGGCCAGCAGCCAGAGGCCGGCAAAGGCCGGCGTCACCGGCACGCGCGGGCGGTCACCGGGAATCAGCGGCACGATCAGCGCCGAGGCGAGGCCCGCCAAGCCGCTGGCCAGCACGATCAGCAGCAGCTGCGGCTGCAGCCGCTGCGTGCCCAGGGCGCGCACGGCGAGGCGCGCCGCGCGGCTGACGACGGCCTGCAGCGCGAAGAAGAGGCGCCGGCCGTCGAACCGCGCGAGGCCCGGCGCCGCCGGCTGCCGGCGCTCGCGCAGCGTGGGGCCCCATAGCCGGTAGAGCGCGATGCCGAGTGCCGTGGCCAGCAGACTCATCATGAGCGGCGTGGTCCAGCCGTGCCAGACCGCCAGGTCATACGCCGGCAGCGGGCCGCCGACCACCGGCTGCGCGGCGGCGGCGAGCACGCCGCCGATGCTCCACGCCGGCAGCGAGCCCACCAGCACGCAGGCCAGCACCAGCAGCTCCACCGGCACGCGCATCCACGGCACCGGCTCGTGCGGCTCGCGCGGCGTCTGCGCGCGCGCCTTGCCGAAGAAGACCCCATGCGCCAGGCGCAGCGCGTAGACGACGGCGAAGGCGCCGGCCAGCGTGGCCAGCGCCGGCAGCCCGTATTCGACCACCGGGTGCGCACCCTCGATGATCGTCTCGGCGAAGAACATCTCCTTGGAGAGGAAGCCGTTGAGCAGCGGCACGCCGGCCATCGCCGCGCTGGCCACGATCGCCAGCGTGCCGGTGATCGGCATCGCACCGTAGAGCCCGCGCAGGCGGCGCATGTCGCGCGTGCCGGTCTCGTGGTCGATGATGCCCACCGACATGAACAGCGAAGCCTTGAAGGTCGCGTGGTTCATGACGTGAAAGACCGCCGCCACGGCGGCCAGCGGGCTGTTCAGCCCGAGCAGCAGCGTGATGAGCCCGAGGTGGCTGATCGTCGAGTAGGCGAGCAGGCCCTTGAGGTCGTTCTGGAACATCGCGGCATAGGCGCCCAGCAGCAGCGTGGCCAGGCCCGCGCCGCCGACGATCCAGAACCAGAGTTCCGTGCCCGAGAGCACCGGCCACAGCCGCGCCAGCAGGAAGACGCCGGCCTTGACCATGGTCGCCGAGTGCAGGTAGGCCGACACCGGCGTCGGCGCCGCCATCGCGCGCGGCAGCCAGAAGTGAAACGGGAACTGCGCGCTCTTGCTGAGCGCCCCCATCAGCACCAGCGCCAGCACGAGCGGGTAGCGCGCATCGGCACGCACGCGATCGCCTGCGGCGAGCACCGCGTCGAGCTCGAAGCTGCCGACGACCTGCCCGAGCAGCAGCACGCCCGCCAGCAGCGCCAGCCCGCCGGCCGCGGTGACGGTGAAGGCCATGCGCGCGCCGCGGCGCGCGTCCCTGCGGTGCGTCCAGTAGCCGATGAGCAGGAAGGAGAAGACGCTCGTGAGCTCCCAGAACACGACGAGCTGCACCAGGTTGCCCGAGAGCACGATGCCGAGCATCGCGCCCATGAAGCCCAGCAGCAGCGAGTAGAAGCGCGCCGCCGGATCGTCGGGCGAGAGGTAGTAGCGCGCGTAGACGACGACGAGCAGCCCGATGCCGGCCACCAGCATCGCGAACATCCAGGCAAAGCCGTCCAGTCGCAGCACCAGGTCCACCCCCAGCGCCGGCAGCCAGACCAGCCGCTCGCTGAGAACGGCGCCCGCGGCGACCTCGGGATAGAGCAGCGCCAGCGGCAAGGCCACGGCGGCGGCCACCGCCGCCGCCCAGAGCGACTCCAGATTGCGCGCCGTGGTCGGCAGCAGGGCCGCGACCAGGCTGCCGACGAAGGGCAGGGTAAGCAGGAGGAAGAGGGACATCGCGGCGCATTCTAGGAACGGCAGCCCTCCGTGCCCTGACCGCGCCCGGCCCGTCGCCGCCGGCCTGTGGCATCACAGCTTCGCTTCGATCCACTCCCAGCGCTTGTCCTTGACCGTGACGAAGCGCAATCCGCTGTTGGTAAGGCTACGGCGCCAAGCCCGTCATGCCTTGTCGACGTAGCCTGCAGGGTTCTCGTGCACCCCCGCGCTGACGGGCGTTGGTGCTGGATGGATGTGTTCCAAGACGCCACTGCGGGTGATGACGACGGCCGTCCCGGTACGCGCGGCCAGCTCGCGCGCACGCTGGGCCGCGCGCAGCAGCGCTTGGCGGGAAAGCCGCAGGTCGGCGTCACGCGCGGTCTCGATGGGGCGCTTGTTCATGGCTTCTCGCTCCAGTCCAGCAGGATCGGTTGGACACCTGAGTTGTCATACAAGACCCAGGCGTCGACCAGCGGTGCGTAGAGGCGCTCGAAGTTCTGCCGGCCGGCGATGAAGCGACGACGGATCGTCGCCTCGGGGACGGCGTGCCCTCCTTGACGGACACGCTGAGCCACGCGGGCAACGGCGACATCGGCGCTGTTCAGATGCAGAAAGATCAGCTTCACGCCATAGCCTGAAGCTTGCCACTTGGGTATGCGTTGCAGGTAGATCCGTCCCGAGAGCGTGGTCTCGAAGGCAAAGCTTCTGCCGGAGAAAGAGTGTCGATCCAGTTCCTGCAGCATCAGTCTGCCGGCGCGCAACGCGGCGGCGTTGGGCGCGAAGGGCGCCAGCCCGGCTGCAATGAGGTCGGCATTGACGAACACCGGGCAGCTCGCCTCGCGTGGAAGAAACTCGCGCGCGAAGGTCGTCTTGCCTGCGCCGTTCGGCCCGGCAATGATGATGACCTTACGCTGCGCGGCCGTGCTCATCGCGTGACGAT
>CAUJJO010000012.1 GCA_963205125.1 Pseudomonadota bacterium
CTCTGTGGAGGCCTACGCGGGCATGATGCATAACTTCACAGGCTCTCAGTCGCGGTCCTGCTTGCGCGCGAAGACGTAGCCCGCGCCGCGCACCGTCAGCACCCGCTTGGGGTGCTTGGGGTCATCCTCGATCAATGCCCGGATGCGCGAGACGTGGACGTCTATGCTGCGGTCGAAGGCCTCCAGCGGATGACCCTTGAGGGCGTCCATGATCTGGTCGCGCGAGAGCACGCGCCCGGGCGCCCGCGCCAGCACCACCAGGAGGTCGAACTGGTGGCCGGTGAGGTCGCAGGGCTTGCCGTCCAGCCGCGCCTGGCGCGCGCCGAGGTCGATCTCGAGGCGACCGAAGCGCAGCACGTCGTCGGCCAGCGGTTCGGGCGCGGCCCGGCGCAGCAGCGCCTTCACGCGCGCCAGCAGCTCGCGCGGCTCGAAGGGCTTGGGCAGGTAGTCGTCGGCGCCGATCTCGAGGCCCAGGATGCGGTCCATCGGCTCGCCGCGCGCGGTCAGCATCAGCAGCGGCAGGCGGCGCCAGCGCGAATCGGCCCGCAGCTCGCGCGTGAGCTCCAGGCCGTCGCCGTCGGGCAGCATCAGGTCCAGCACCAGCGCGTCGAAGCCGCCCTGGCGCAGCCGCTCCCGCCCTTCGCGCAGCGACGCCGCGGCTTCGGATTCGAAGCCGTTGCGGCGCAGGTAGTCGCCCAGCATGCCGGTCAGGCGCGTATCGTCGTCGATCAGCAGCAGGCGGGTGCTCAAGACGGGGCTCCAGGCAGCTTCGCAAGGGGTCGCGCCGACGCGCGGACCGCCCGAGCTTACTTCTGCGGCTTGCGCTCGCCGTCGCGACGCATCCAGCCGCGCTGCGAGGCCAGCTCGGCGAGCTTGGCGCGCTGCTCGGGCGTGAGCACCCGGCTCACGTCGAGCATGAGCTGCATCTGGCGCCTGCTGGCGGCGTCGATGCGCGCAAGCACCTGCTGGCGCAGCGCCTCGGCGGCGTTGGCGTCGACGGTGGGCTGCGTGAAGAGCTGGCGCATCTGCTCGTGCAGCGCCCGGCCGGCGTCCTGCGTGCCCTGCCGATCGGCGCGCGCGGCGTCGACGAGCTGGCGGATCTGCGCGCGCTGCTCGGCGCTCACGCCCGCCGCCTCGAGCATGCGCTCGCCGTGGCGGCCGCCCATCATCGCGCCCCAGGGGCCGGCCATCATGCCGCCCATCGGGCCGGCCGCAGCCCCCGGTCCGGCGTGGCGGTGCCCGTCCCAGGGACCGGGCTGGGCCTGGGCCAGCACGCCGGTCCCGGCCAGCGCAACGAAGAGGCCACCGGCCAGCAGGAGCTTGGCGCGGCGGGTCCAGACGGGAGAGGGAGACATCGCATTCATCGGGGTTCCTCAGGCAGGATGGGGTGAAGGCGATGGTGAGCCGGCGACGTGTCCTGCACGTGCGGGCTGCGTAAAGTTCTGTGCGCAGGGCGCTGCAGCCCTCGACAGGCGACAGGCTCCTGTCTCTTCGGCCGCCTATGGCTGCCCTCGGCGGCGGTGGGTCGCAGGACCGGCGTGGAACGCACCCTCCCCGGGCGATTCACTGCCCTGCTGAGACCGAAATGTGTCCGACTCCGCTTGCCGTCTGCCGCGGCCGGATCAAGATTTCCACGTCCTGGTCCAAGGCCGTCAGGAACGCCAGCAGCCGCTCGACCGAAAACTGATCGAGCCGGTAATTCTTCAGGGCAGAGACCTTGGGCTGCGGGATGCGGAGCAGTTCGGCGATTTCGCGCTGCTTGAGCTTGCGGCCCGCCAGCAGCTGGTTGACGGCCAACGCCAGTCGCGTCTTGGTCTGTCGCTCACCCGCATCGGCAAAGCCGAGGTCGTCGAAGACGTTCGTCGTCCCCTGGGTGACCCCGATCTCCTGCTTGGTGCTCATGATGACCCTCGGCTCTCGTCGTCCTGCTGCGCGCGCTTCAAGCGCTGAGCGATCAGCTTCACGTCTTCCTGCGGCGTCTTGATGCCCGACTTCGACTTCTTCTGGAAGGCGTGCAACACATAGACCGCCCCGGCGAAACGCACCGTGTAAACCGCTCGGTAGGTGTCGCCCCGATGATCCTCGACGATCTCGAGGACGCCGGGGCCCTCGGACTTCCAGGGCTTGGCGTGCGGATGCTTGGCGCCGAGCTGCGCCAGACCCAGCGCATAACCCATGTCGGACTGAACCTCGGACGGAAACTCCTGGTAGTCCTTCTTCGCCGACCCGACCCAGTGCAGAGGCTTCTCGCGCCGCGTGCCCTGCCCTGGGATCGTCATCCGGCGAATATATCAAGACAGGGATATTCAGGCAAGCCGGAGTCCCGGTGCCGGGTCCGAGCGACCTTGCCCGCCCTCAGACCTGCATTTCGCTGGCAGCGGCCGGTGCCGGGGCTTCGTCGCCGCGGCGGATGGCGCGGCTGATCGCGCGGGCGGAGGGCGAGGCGAGTTCGCCCTGCACCTCGACCGCGCTGGCCTCGACTTCGTCGTCCTTGGGCACGAGGTGCAGGTCGGGAACCATCACCGCGCCGTAGGCTGCGCGCAGCGCGGCTTCGGCGGCTTCGGCCTCCTCCCCGGCCAGCGTGACGGGGTGGGCGAGGTCGGCGACGTCGAGCACCGAGGGCGGCGCCATCGCGGTGGTGGCGCGCTGTGCGGCCGCGGGTTCGGCCGCTTCGGCCGGCTCGGCCTCGCGCTCGATCAGCGTGACCGCCATCTTCGAGCGCAGCGTCGCCAGGCCCTCGTCGGACCAGTTGGTGACGACGCCCTCGAACTGCTCCAGCGCACGCTGCAGGACGTCGTAGGGCACCTTGGCGAGGGCGCGCCCGCCCTTCCTGGCCAGCGCGTACTCGATGAAGGCGAGGTGGCGCAGGGTCGCGCGGTTCTCGGGCATCTCGTCGAGCAGGGCGGCAAGCGAGCGCTGCATGGCCTGCAGCTCCTGCTGGGCCTTCAGCGCGTCGGCGTCGGCGCGGGCGAGCTTGCGTCGCTTGCCGGAGGCCGGCGCGGGCGCGCTTTCGTCGAGGACGACTTCGAGCCCCCGCTTGCCGCGCTGCAGACGCAGGTCGGCGCGGAAGAAGGCCCGCACGGCACGGACGAGGACGACGAAGGGACGCAGCAGCGCAGGCATGGCAGGACGGCAGGAAATCCGACGAAGGGCGCCTCGGAGACCCGGGCACACGTCGGAAATATCGGCCGGCGGCGACGCCGACTTGAGCCCGGCGCGATGCGGCGCCTGTAACCGACGGCAACCGGAGGCGGCCGGCGCTCGCGGCGCACCCGTGACCTGCGCCGCCGACGACGCAGGCGGCCCATCAAGCCGCGTCACGCCGCATCAGGCAACATCAAGCAGCATCACGCCGCATCACGCCGCATCACGCCGCGCAGGTCCGGTTCTTGCCGCTGTGCTTGGCTTCGTAGAGCGCCTCGTCGGCGCGCTCGAGTGCGCTCTCCAGGCTCTCGCCGGGCAGCCACTGCGTGACCCCGGCGGAGAAGGTGACGAAGACCTCGGTCTGCTCGTGCATGAAGAGCGCTGCGCTGAGCGCGCGCTGCAGCCGCGTCAGCGCCTGCTGCGCCTCGGCGACCTGCGTGCCGGGCAGCAGCACGACGAACTCCTCGCCGCCGAAGCGCGCGAGGTGGTCGACCGGGCGCAGCCGCTCCCGCACCGCCGCCGCCAGCGCGGTCAGCGCCTTGTCCCCGGCCGCATGGCCGAGCTTGTCGTTGAGCTTCTTGAAGTTGTCGATGTCCAGCAGGCCCACCGCCAGCACCGCCTGCCCAGCCTCGACCTCGCGGCGTGCCGTCTCGGCGGCGAAGGCCTGCGCCAGCCCGCGGCGGTTGGCCACCTGCGTCAGCGCGTCGGTGCAGACTTCGTCGGAAAGCTTGCGCAGTTCCCCCTCGAGCGCACGCACCTTCGCCTCCAGCGCGCTGGCGCGTGCCTGTTCGCTGGCCATGCGCTGCTGCGCCTGCACCACCCGGTCGCGCACCTCGCGGCTGTCGTCGAGCAGTTCGCGCACGACGCCGGCAAGGCTGCCCAGGGTCTGCGCCTGCTCGATCGCCTGGGCGTGCCGCCCGACGTTGTCGTGGAAGCGCCCCGCCTGCGCCCCCAGTTCGCCGATCTCGCCGAGCAGGCGGTGGATGAGCTGCTTGAGCGCGTCGCGCGCCTCGTTGCGCTCGTCGCGCACGCGGGCGTGGCGCTCGCGCGTCTCGGCCAGGATGGCGGTGGCCGCGCGCATGCTGCGCGCATTCAAGCCCTCGCCCAGGCGCTCGCGCAGGGTCTGGGCCTGCCCGCGCGCCCAACTTTCGTCCTCGGCCAGTTCGACCAGGCCTTGACCCAGTTCGGCGCACAACTGGCCCGCCTGCTCGGCGAGGTGATGGCGGTGCGCGAAGAGACGGCAGACCTCGGCACAGACGCGGTCCAGCTCGGCCAGGCGCGGCGGCGTCGGCCCGGCCGCGGCGAGCTCGTCGGCCAGGCTGCCCAGGCGATCGGCCAGGGCCTGTGCGCGCCGCTCGTCGGGCGGCAGGCCTGCGCCAACGGTCAGGCGCAGGCGCTCGACGGCCCGAGGCCAGTCGCCCACGGGCTCGTCGCGCGGCGGGTTCGCCGCACCGGGCGCGGCGACGTCCGGCGCGAAGCTCGAGGTCGCAGCCACGCCATGATCTCCGGCGGCATCGCTCGCTGCGCTCGCTGCGGCCGCTTGCGTCATGTCGACGGCGTCGGCGGCCTCGGTCAACGCGCCTTCCTCGCCCGTCTCGGCAGGATCGGCCGCGAGCGGCGCGTCGCCCTCCCAGGCCGCCAGCAGCGCCGTCAGCCGCTGCTGCAGGCGCTGCATGTCGCTGCGGCTGCCGTCGAGCACGCGCTGCAGGCTCTCCTTCTTGCGCGCGGCGCTCCACTGGCGGCCCCCGCGCTCGAGGCCGCGCTGCAGCCGCTCGAGCAGCATCGCCCAGGCCTGCGCCTGCGCTGCCGCCCCCTGGCCGCCACGTTCGAGGGTTGACGCGACCTGATCCCACTGCCCCTGCATGAAGGCGGCGACCAGCTCGCCGCGGCGCGCACTCTCGTCGCTCCAGCGCGCGGCCAGCCGCTCGAGCAGCGCGCGCGCGCGCTCGGGCAGCACCTCGGGCCCCTGCCCGGCCTCCTCGGCGTAGGCGCGCGCGTAGTTCTCCGGCGTGGGCTCCTGGTGCGCGATCGCCAGCCGCCGCAGGGCGCCCTTGGCGAGTTGCGCCGGCGTCACCGTACCCGTCACCGTACCCACTCCCGGCCCCGTCACGGCGCCGCGCTCCCGAGCCTGCTCATCGAGGGCACGCCCTCAACCGCGACCGGCAGCGGCCCGTGCGCGGCCGCCTTCGGCTGCGCTCTCGGCCCCCGGCTTGATCCAGGGTGCCTTGCGGCCGCGCAGCGACTGCTCCAGCCAGAGCTCGAGCTCGGTCGGCGGAACCGGGCGGCTGAAGAGGAAGCCCTGCATCACGCCCACGCCCAGGCGGTGCAGCACCTCCATCTGCCGCAGCGTCTCGACACCCTCGGCAACGACGCGCAGGCCAAGCGAGCGCGCCAGCGCGATGACCGCGGTGATCAC
>CAUJJO010000013.1 GCA_963205125.1 Pseudomonadota bacterium
GTCGTGCTGCGCATGCCGGTGGGCACCATCGTGCGCGACGCCGAGAGCGGGCAGGCGATCGCCGAGCTGCTCGAGCACGGGCAGAAGGTGCTGCTGGCCAAGGGCGGCGACGGCGGCTTCGGCAACCTGCACTTCAAGAGCAGCACCAACCGCGCGCCGCGGCAGAAGACGCCGGGCTGGCCCGGCGAGAAGAAGAAGCTCGCGCTCGAGCTGCGCGTGCTGGCCGACGTCGGTCTGCTGGGCATGCCCAATGCCGGCAAGTCGACGCTGATCGCCGCCGTCTCCAACGCACGGCCCAAGATCGCCGACTATCCCTTCACCACGCTGCACCCGCACCTGGGCGTGGTGCGCGTGGGGCCCGAGCAGAGCTTCGTCGTCGCCGACATTCCCGGCCTCATCGAAGGCGCGTCCGACGGCGCGGGCCTGGGCCACCAGTTCCTGCGCCACCTGCAGCGCACGCGGCTGCTGCTGCACGTCGTCGACCTCGTCCCCTTCGACGAAGCCGTCGACCCGGTGGCGCAGGCGCGCGCGATCGTCGCCGAGCTGAAGAAGCACGACCCGGCGCTGCACGCCAAGCCGCGCTGGCTCGTCCTCAACAAGCTCGACCTGCTGCCGCCCGAGGAGCGTGCTGCGCGCGTGAAGGACTTCGTGCGCCGGCTGCGCTGGAAGGGCCCGGTGTTCGAGATCTCGGCGCTGGCGCGCGAGGGCCTGCACCGCCTCGTCGAGGAGATCCAGCAGCACCTCGTGGCGCAGCAGCCCGCGGCCGCCTTGCCGGATCCGCGCTTCGACACCCCGAGCGAATCCACCGTCCATGACTAGCAAGCTGCTCGAAAAGGCTCACCGTATCGTCGTCAAGGTCGGCTCGAGCCTGGTCACCGACGAAGGCCGCGGCATCGACGCCGAGGCGATCGACAACTGGGCGCGGCAACTGGCGACGCTGGCGCGCCAGGGGCGCGAGGTCGTGATGGTCTCGAGCGGCGCCATCGCCGAAGGCATGAAGCGCCTGGGCTGGAAGAGCCGCCCGCGCCAGATCCACGAGCTGCAGGCCGCCGCCGCGGTGGGGCAGATGGGGCTTGCGCAGATCTACGAGACCAAGCTGCGCGAGCACGGCATGGGCAGCGCGCAGGTGCTGCTCACGCACGCCGACCTCGCCGACCGCGAGCGCTACCTGAACGCGCGCTCGACGCTGCTCACGCTCCTGTCGCTGTCGGTGATCCCGGTCATCAACGAGAACGACACCGTCGTCACCGACGAGATCAAGTTCGGCGACAACGACACCCTGGGCGCGCTGGTGGCCAACCTGATCGAGGCCGACGCGCTCGTCATCCTCACCGACCAGCGCGGCCTCTACGCGGCCGATCCGCGCAAGGATCCGCAGGCGCGCTTCATCGACGAGGCGGTGGCCGGCGACCCGCAGCTCGAGCAGATGGCCGGCGGCGTGGGCTCGTCGATCGGGCGCGGCGGCATGATCACCAAGATCCTCGCTGCCAAGCGGGCCGCGCGCAGCGGTGCGAGCACGGTGATCGCCTGGGGGCGCGAGCCCGACGTGCTGCTGCGCCTGGCCGTCGGCGAGGCCATCGGCACCGCGCTCGTGGCGCGAACCGCCAAGCGCACGGCGCGCAAGCAGTGGATGGCCGACCACCTGCAACTGCGCGGCGCCGTGCTCGTCGACGAGGGCGCGGTGAGCAAGCTGCGCGCGCACGGCACGAGCCTGCTGCCGATCGGCGTCACCGAGGTGCAAGGCGAATTCGTGCGCGGCGACGTGATCGCTGTGCGCAACACCGCCGGGGAAGAGATCGCGCGCGGCCTGGCCAACTACTCCGCCGCCGAGGCGCGCCTGATCGCGCGCCATGCCTCCTCGCAGATCGAAGGCCTGCTCGGCTACGCCAACGAGCCGGAGATGATCCACCGCGACAACCTGGTGCTCGGCTGAGCAGCGCGCCCTTGACGTCCTCGTCGCCCTTGACGCGCTCGGCCCGGCGCAGCCTCAGGTGCCGGTCTTGGGTTCGGCCTCGGGCAGGGCGAAGTCGGCCGCGGGCACGGCCTGGCGCGACGATGCGCCGTCGTGCCGGTGCTGGCGCATGCCCGCGCGCAGGTAGCGGTTGTGGTGCTGCGGCCGGGGCAGGTAGCGCGCCAGTTCGGTGAGCGCCATCTCGTAGACGCCGCGCTTGAACTCGATCACCACGTCCAGCGGCACCCAGTACTCGTTCCAGCGCCAGGCGTCGAACTCGGGGTGATCGGTGGCGCGCAGGTTGAGATCGCTGTCGCGGCCCAGCATGCGCAGCAGGAACCAGATCTGCTTCTGGCCGCGGTAGTGACCGCGCGCCTCGCGGCGGATGAAATGGTCGGGCACCTCGTAGCGCAGCCAGTCGCGCGTGCGCCCGATGATCTGCACGTGCTCGGGGTGAAGCCCCACTTCCTCGTGCAATTCGCGGAACATGGCCTGCTCGGGCGACTCTCCGTGCTTGATGCCGCCTTGCGGAAACTGCCAGGAGTGGGTGCGCAGCCGCTTGCCCCAGAACACCTGGTTGCGCGCATTGAGCAGGACAATGCCGACGTTGGGCCTGAAGCCGTCCCGGTCGAGCATAATCTAACCCCAGATTTTCGTGATTGAAGTCATTATTGCACCGGCGCACCGCGGCCAGCGATTCCTCGCAAACCCGCATCGGCTGCAGGCGGCGGCCAGGGCCTCGGCGGCATGGGCGACGCTGGTGCACACCCACCCGCGATGAAAGCCTCACAGACCTTCGTCTCCACCCTCAAGGAAGCCCCCGCCGACGCCGAGATCGTCAGCCACAAGCTGATGATGCGCGCCGGGCTCATCAAGCGCCTCTCGGCGGGCATCTACAACTACATGCCCATGGGCTTGCGGGTGATCCGCAAGGTCGAGGCCATCATCCGCGAGGAGATGAACCGCGCGGGCGCCGTCGAGCTGCTGATGCCGGTCGTGCAGCCCGCCGAGCTGTGGACCGAAACCGGGCGCTTCCAGGCCTACGGCCCGGAGCTGCTGCGCGTGAAGGACCGCCACCAGCGCGACTTCGTGATCCAGCCCACCAGCGAAGAGGTGATCACCGACATCGCGCGCCAGGAACTGCGCAGCTACCGCCAGCTGCCGCGCAACTTCTATCACATCCAGACCAAGTTCCGCGACGAGCGCCGGCCGCGCTTCGGCATCATGCGCGGGCGCGAGTTCACGATGAAGGACGCCTATTCCTTCGATCGCGACAAGGCCTCGGCGCTGCGCAGCTACCAGGGCATGTTCGACGCTTACAAGCGCATCTTCGACCGCTTCGGGCTGCAGTACCGCGCGGTCGCCGCCGACACCGGCGCGATCGGCGGCGATGCCTCGCACGAGTTCCAGGTCATCGCCGACACCGGCGAGGACGCCATCGCCTACTGCCCCGGCAGCGACTACGCCGCCAACATCGAACTGGCCGAGGCGCTGCCGCTGCTGAGCGAGCGCGCCGCGCCGACGCAGGCGATGGTGCGCACGCCAACACCGGGCAAGGCGACCTGCGAGGACGTGGCCGCGCTGCTGGGCCTGCCGCTCACGCGCACCGTGAAGTCGCTCGTGCTGGCCACCGACGCGAAGGACGAGGCCGGCGTGGTGACGGCGTCCACGCTGTGGCTGCTGCTGGTGCGCGGCGACCACGCGCTCAACGAAGTCAAGGCCGGCAAGCTGCCGGGGTTGAAGGACGGCTTTCGCTTTGCCACTGCCGCCGAGATCGAGGCGCACTTCGGCTGCAAGCCCGGCTACCTCGGCCCGGTGGGCAGCAGGCTGCCGGTGAAGGTGATCGCCGACCGCACGGTGGCCAACATGGCCGACTTCGTCTGCGGCGCCAACGAGGCCGACTTCCACCTCACCGGCGTCAACTGGGGGCGTGACCTGCCCGAACCCGATCTGGTGGCCGACATCCGCAACGTCGTCGCTGGTGACCCTTCGCCCGATGGCCGCGGCGAGCTTGCCATCCAGCGCGGCATCGAGGTCGGCCACGTCTTCTACCTCGGCACGAAGAAGTACAGCGAGCCCATGGGCGCGAGCTTCCTCGACGAGAACGGCAAGCCCCAGCCCTTCGAGATGGGCTGCTACGGCATCGGCGTGACGCGCCTGCTCGGCGCGGCGATCGAGCAGAACCACGACGAACGCGGCATCGTCTGGCCGGTCTCGATGGCGCCGTTCGCGGTTGTCGTCTGCCCGATCGGCTTCGATCGCAGCGACGAGGTGCGCAGCGCCGCCCAAGCCCTGCACGACGAGCTCCAGGCAGCCGGCGTCGACGTCGTGCTCGACGATCGCGGCGAGCGCCCGGGCGCGATGTTCGCCGACTGGGAGCTGATCGGCGTGCCGCTGCGCGTGGTGATTTCGGACCGCGGCCTCAAGGCCGGCACGGTGGAGGTGCAGGGCCGGCGCGACGCCGCGGCGACCGTGCTGCCGCTGGCGCAGGCAGCCGCCGCGGTCAGGGAGCGCCTGACGGCCTGACGGCCTGACGGGCCGACGGGAAGCGATGGCGAGCGTCCTCGGTCGTCGTTCCCTGCTGCTTGCGGCGCCCGCGCTGGCGCTCGTGGGCGCGGGCCTTGGCGTGCCCACGGCGCGCGCGGGCGGGCAGGTCGAGGAGCCGCTCTCCGACGCCGTGCGCTCGGCGCTCTCGGCCGCGGTGGCGGACCTCGCGCCGCCGCGCCCGCAGTTCGATCGCATCGACGAGCGCGTCGCCTACCTGCGCTGGTTGGGCGAGGCCAGCCAGCGTCTGCGCCCGCGCAAGACCGAGCGGCAGACACGGCTCGAGTTCCTCGACACGGTCTGGTACGAGAGCCGCCGCGCCGGGCTCGAAACCTCGCTCGTCCTCGGGCTGATCCAGGTCGAGAGCGGCTTTCGCAAGTACGCCATCAGCAGCGCCGGGGCGCGCGGCTACATGCAGGTGATGCCGTTCTGGGCGCGAACGATAGGCGACGGCGATGCGACGCGCCTCTTTCACCTGCAGACCAACCTGCGCTTTGGCTGCGTGATCCTGCGCCACTACCTCGACCGCGAGCAGGGCGACCTGTTCCTGGCGCTTGGCCGCTACAACGGCAGCCGCGGCCGCGTCGAATACCCCAACCTGGTGTTCGGCGCGCGCAGGCAGTGGGACCTGCGCACCGCCTGAAGCCGCGCCGTGCTCAGCGCCTGGCGAGGACCTGCTGCAGTTCGCCGGACTGGTACATCTCCATCATGATGTCCGAGCCGCCGACGAATTCGCCGTCGACGTAGAGCTGCGGGATCGTCGGCCACTGCGAGTAGTCCTTGATGCCCTGGCGGATCTCCTCGTCCTCGAGCACGTTGCAGGTCTTGAACTCGGTGACGCCGCAGGCCTGCAGAACCTGGATCGCGCGGCCGGAGAAGCCGCACATCGGGAACTGGGCGGTGCCCTTCATGAAGAGCATCACGTGGTTGCCCTTGACCAGGTCGTCGATGCGCTGGCGAACGTCGCTCATGGCGAAGCCTCTCGAAAATGGAATGCGTGGAAAGGAAACGAAGCCGCGGTTATACGGCAAAGGCAATACCGCCTTCCGTCGGCAGGCCTCGCCCGCAGCGCCCGGCGTGCAGCCCTCAGGGCCCAGCGAGGGCCGCGCCCGTGCAGCGTTCGCGCCCGCCGAGGTCGCGGCGCGTGCCGAGCGCGCGCAGCCCCCTTGCGGCGAACAGCGCGCGAACCGCAGCGCCCTGCTCGGCGCCGTGCTCGACCAGCATCTGCCCGCCGGCTTCGAGGTGCGCCGCCGCGCCCGCGGCCAGCTCGCGCAGCGCATCGAGGCCGTCGCTGCCGGAAGTCAGCGCCCGCCGCGGTTCGTGCCGCAGTGCGGGCAGGTGCGGGTCGCCCTCGGCGATGTAGGGCGGGTTGGCGAGCACGAGGTCGAAGCGCTGCCCGTCCAGCCCTTGCCACCAGGAGCCGAGCCGGCAGTCGAGCACGACGCCGTGGCGGCGCGCGTTGGCCTGCGCGAGTTCGAGCGCCGCGTCGTCGAGGTCGGTGGCGGTGAGCCGGGCGTCGGGCCGCGCGTGCGCGACGGCGATGGCGATGGCGCCGCTGCCGGTGCCCAGGTCGAGCACGCGCGGGCGGCTGCGGTCGGCGAGGCATTCGAGCGCCCACTCGACCAGCGTCTCGGTGTCCGGGCGCGGCACCAGCACGACCGGCGTGATGGCAAGCGTGAGGCCGCGAAACTCGCGTTCGCCGCTGAGATAGGCCATAGGCACGCCGTCCAGGCGCGCCGCGAGGTCGGCACGAAAGCCTTGCTCGACGTCCGCCGGCAGCTCGGCGTCGTCGTGCGCGATCAGCCAGGCGCGCGGCCTGGCCAGCCGCCGCGCCAGCAGCAGTTGTGCGTCCAGGCGCGCCAGCCCGCCCGCGCGCGCCAGCGCCAGCGCCTCGTCCACGCGCATCAGGCGGCCCCGCCTTCGAGCAGCGCCAGCTGCTGCGTCGCGCGCTCGGCACGCAGCGCGGCGATCAGCTCGTCGAGATCGCCTTCCATCACCATGGCGAGCTTGTAGAGCGTCAGGTTGATGCGGTGGTCGGTGACGCGGCCCTGCGGGAAGTTGTAGGTGCGGATGCGGTCGGAGCGGTCGCCGCTGCCGATCAGCGCCTTGCGCGCGGCGGCCTCGTTCGCGCGGCGCTGGCCTTGCTCCCGCTCGCGCAGGCGCGCGGCCAGCACCGCCATCGCCTTGGCCTTGTTGCGGTGCGGGCTGCGGTCGTCCTGGCACTCGGCGACGATGCCGGTGGGCAGGTGGGTGATGCGGATGGCGCTGTCGGTGCGGTTGACGTGCTGGCCGCCGGCGCCGCTGGCGCGGTAGGTGTCGATGCGCAGCTCGGCCGGGTTGAGCTGCAGCTCCTCCTGCGCGTCGGGCTCGGGCAGCACGGCGACCGTGCAGGCGCTGGTGTGGATGCGGCCCTGCGACTCGGTGACCGGCACGCGCTGCACGCGGTGGCCGCCGGACTCGAAGCGCAGCCGGCCGTAGGCCTCGTCGCCCTCGATGCGCAGCACGAGTTCCTTGTAGCCGCCGAGTTCGGCGGCGTGCTCGCTCAGGATCTCGGTGCGAAAGCCTTCGCGCTCGCAGTAGCGCTGGTACATGCGCGCGAGGTCGCCGGCAAAGAGCGCCGACTCGTCGCCGCCGGTGCCGGCGCGGATCTCGAGGAAGGCGTTGCGCGCGTCGTCCGGATCCCTGGGCAGCAGCGCCTGCTGCAGCTCCAGCGCCAGGCGCTGCAGTTCGTCCTCGGCGGCGGCGATCTCCTCGCGCGCCATCGTCTTCATCTCGGCATCGGCGAGGGCGGCGTCGGCGAGGATCTCGCGCGCCGCGGCGAGGTCGGCGCTGCGCGCCTGGCTGCGGCGGTGCAGCGCCACGACCTCGGCGGCCTCGGCCTGCTCGCGCGCCAGCTCGCGGTAGCGGCGGCCGTCGGCGGCGACCTGCGGGTCGGCGAGCAGCGCGTCGAGCTCGGCCAGGCGCATGGCCAGGCGTTCGATTCGTTCTTGCAGCGAGGGCGTCATGAAGAAGGCGGCAGGCCGGCCGCGGCAGCGGGCCGGCCGCTGCCGCTGCGCGCGTGCAGAGGTTAGTGCTCGGGCGCGTCGGCGCCGCGACGGCTGCCGCGCAGGAACAGGCGCGAGACCGTCTGCGCGAGTTCGTCGCGCTTCGCGCCGTCGGCGACATGCAGCTCGGCCAGCGTGCCGTGCAGCATCTTGCGCGCGAGGCTGCGCGCCATCGCGTCGAGCACCTCCTCGGCGGGCGTGCCGCGCGCGAGCTGCCGCCGCGCCCGCGCGACGACGACCTCGCTCCAGTCCTCGGCCTGCTGGCCGAGCGCGCGGATCAGCGGCACCGTCGCGCGCTGGTCGAGCCAGTGCGCGAAGCTCTGCACGCCCGCGTCGATGATGGCCTCGGCCTGCTGCACCGCCGCCTGGCGCTTCTCGCCCGCGGTCTGCACGAGCTGCGAGAGGTCGTCGACGGTGTAGAGGTAGACGTCGGGCAGCGAGGCGACCTCGGGCTCGACGTCGCGCGGCACCGCCAGGTCGACCATGAAGATCGGCCGGTGCCGGCGCTGGCGCAGCGCACGCTCGACCGCGCCCAGGCCGATGATGGGCAGGGAACTGGCGGTGCAGGAAATCACCGCGTCGAACTCGTGCAGGCGCGAGGGCAGCTCGGACAGGCGCAGCGCCTGCGCGCCGAAGCGCGCGGCGAGGCGCTCACCGCGCTCGAGCGTGCGGTTGGCCACCGCCATCTGCCTGGGCGAACGCGCGGCGAAGTGCGTGGCCACCAGCTCGATCATCTCGCCGGCCCCGATGAAGAGGACCTTGAGTTCGTCCAGGCGCTCGAACAGCTCGCCGGCCAGGCGCACCGCGGCCGCGGCCATGCTGATCGAGTGGGCGCCGATCTCGGTGGCGGTGCGCACCTCCTTGGCCACCGAGAACGAGCGCTGGAACAGCTGGTGCAGGGTCGTGCCGAGCGTGCCGGCCTCGCTCGCCTGGCGCACCGCCTGCTTCATCTGGCCGAGGATCTGCGGCTCGCCCAGCACCATCGAATCCAGCCCCGAGGCGACGCGAAAGGCGTGGCGCGCGGCGGCCTGGTCCTGCAGCACATAGGCGTGGCTGCGCAGTTGTTCGGTGCTCACGCCGCCGTGGCCGGCGAGCCAGCCCATCAGCGGCGGCACCAGCTCGGCGGGCGTGGCCTCGCCGGCCGCCAGGTAGAGCTCGGTGCGGTTGCAGGTGCTCACCAGCGCCGCTTCGGGTGCCGCGCGCGCGAGCTGCGTGCGCAGGCCTTGCAGCGCCGCCCCGGTGGCTTCGGGCGCGAACGCGAAACGGCCGCGCAGATCCAGCGGCGCGGTCTGGTGGTTCAGGCCCAGGGCAAAGACGGACACGGCGCGGATTGTAGGATCCGGGCCGCGCACTGCGCACCGCGGCGCACGCCGCGTCCCCGCGGGTTCGCCTGCGGCCGCTGCCGCGCGGGCGTTCGATTGACCGTCTTCAGGCAAAGCGCCTTCGACCCCGAACCGCCGAACCGCCGAACCACGAATGGGCCCGCTCGATCTGCTCTGGCATGGCCTCGGCCTCTTCGCGGTGCCGCTGCTGTTCGGCCTGCTGGCTGCGACCGGCGCCAGGCTGCTGTGGCGTCGGCGCTTCGCCGCCCGGCCCTGGCGGCGCGTGCTGGCCGCGGCCTGCGCCAGCGCCGCGGCGGTGACGCTCGCCGGCTTGCTCGTCTTCGGCCGCGACGGCCGCATGGCGACCTACCTGCTGATGGTGCTGGCGGTCGCCGCGGTGCTGGGCTGGCTGGGCCGCCGCGGCGCCTAGGTCGGCTGGTCGGCGCGCACGGCGCTGCCGCGCAGCGAGTGCGGCAGCGCGCTCGTGATGCGCAGGTCCAGCATCTGCCCGATCAGCCGGCGCGCGTTCGGCCCGCCGTCGAAGTTGACGATGCGGTTGCAGGCGGTGCGCCCCATCAGCTCGGCCGGGCTCTTGCGCGAAGGCCCCTCGACGAGCACGCGCTGCACGGTCCCCACGCGGCTTGCGCTGATGCGCTGGACGTTGCGCTCGAGCGCCGCCTGCAGCTCGTGCAGCCGGCGCAGCCGGGTCTCGTGCGGCGTGGCGTCGTGCAGGTTGGCCGCGGGCGTCCCGGGGCGCGGGCTGTGGATGAAGCTGAAGGAGGTGTCGAAGCCGATCTCCTCGATCAGCGCCATCGTGCGCGCGAAGTCGTCCTCGGTCTCGCCGGGGAAGCCGACGATGAAGTCGCTCGACAGGCTGATGCCCGGCCGCACCGCGCGCAGCTTGCGGATCGTGCTCTTGTACTCGAGCACGGTGTAGCCGCGCTTCATCGCGCCGAGGATGCGGTCGCTGCCGTGCTGCACCGGCAGGTGCAGGTGGTCGACGAGCTTGGGAATGCGCGCGTAGGCCTCGACGAGGCGCGCGGTGAATTCCTTGGGGTGGCTGGTGGTGTAGCGGATGCGCTCGAGGCCGCCGATCTGCGCGACATGGTCCAGCAGCAGCGCGAAGTCGGCGAGTTCCGCCGTGGCCCCCATGCGGCCGCGGTAGGCGTTGACGTTCTGCCCGAGCAGCGTCACTTCCTTCACGCCCTGCGCGGCGAGGCCGGCGACTTCGTCGAGCACGTCCTCGAAGGGACGGCTGACCTCCTCGCCGCGCGTGTAGGGGACGACGCAGTAGCTGCAGTACTTGCTGCAGCCCTCCATGATGGAGACGAAGGCGGTGGCGCCGTCGACGCGGGCCGGCGGCAGGTGGTCGAACTTCTCGATCTCGGGAAAGCTCACGTCGACCTGCGCCTGGCCGTCGCGGCGGCGCGCCTGCAGCATCTGCGGCAGGCGGTGCAAGGTCTGCGGGCCGAAGACGAGGTCGACGAAGGGCGCGCGCGCGATGATCGCCTCGCCCTCCTGGCTGGCCACGCAGCCGCCGACGCCGATCAGCGTGCCCTTGCTCTTCAGGTGCTTGACGCGGCCGAGGTCGCTGAAGACCTTCTCCTGCGCCTTCTCGCGCACCGAGCAGGTGTTGAAGAGCACGAGGTCGGCCTGCTCGGGGTCGTCGGTCGTCTCGAAGCCCTCGGCCTGGCGCAGCACGTCGACCATCTTCTCCGAGTCGTACTCGTTCATCTGGCACCCGAAGGTGCGCACGAAGACCTTGGGCGCGCCGCTCACTGGACGACCCTCCAAGCTGCGCGCTGCGGGACGAGCGCCTGGGAGCGGCCCGGCGCGCTCACTGGACGACCCTCCGCGCTGCGCGCTGCGGGATGAGCGCTTGGGGGCGGCCCGGCGCGCTCATGGCCGGCTCCAGGTCTGCGCGATCGGGTCGAAGCGCCAGCCCGCGGCTTCCTCGCGCGTCTTCGGCCAGGGTTGATTGGCGATCTCGCTGGGCCGCAGGATCCAGATGTCGAGCAACTGGCCCCCGGCGTCCGTCGTGTAGTGCACGAGCAGCTTGCGCCCGGCGAGCTGGCCCGTCACTTCGAAGCGGTTCTCCTCGTTGCGGATGCGTGCCCCCGGGGCCAGCCGTGCCGGCTTGCCGTCGACCAGCACGTCGGGCGGGGCCACGCCGGTGAGCTCGCCGCGCAGCGCGGTGGGCGGGAAGAGGCGCGTCACCTGGGCGGGGGCGGCCGCGGCGCCCAGCAGCAGGGCCAGGGAAAGGGCCAGCGCAGCACAGCGGTTCATGGTGTGGATCCAGGGGCTGTGGTGAAAGCGGTGAAAGCGAGTCGGCCCGACGCGAAGGTCGGGCCGATCGGGCAAGGATTCTGGTGGCGCTTCAGGGACTTGAACCCCGGACCTGCGGATTATGATTCCGTCGCTCTAACCAACTGAGCTAAAGCGCCTGAACCGAAAAGTATACAGAGCGCGCGCGCGATCGATCAAGATGTTCAGCTTTTTCCGCAAGAAGTCGACGCCCGCGCCGGTGCCGACTCCCATTCCCGAGGTTCCGGCCGAGGCTCACGAGGCTCGCCAGGTTCCCGACGCGGTGCCGTCGCCGCCGTCACCGCTCCCCGCCGCGCACGCCGTGGGCGGGCCCGAGTCGGCGCCGCCATCGGTCACCGAGCCGGCCCCGCCGCAGGACGCCGCGCCCAAGGCAGGCTGGTTCACGCGGCTCAGGCAGGGCCTGCGCAAGACCGGCGGCAGCATCGCCCAGGTCTTCACCGGCACGCGCATCGACGACGCCTTGTACGAGGATCTCG
>CAUJJO010000014.1 GCA_963205125.1 Pseudomonadota bacterium
ACGTAGTCGTGGCTGGACAGGCTCACGCTCAGGATGTCGGTCCTGCCGCGCTGGCCCAGGCGCTCGCCCTGCACCGCGGCACGCGCAAAGGCAAGCGTCAGCTCGTCCATGAACGGCGTGGCGATCAGGTTCGCGAAGTAGCGCGGGCCGGGCGCATCGGGCTCGCCGCCGACCACCGCGGGAAGCCGCCTGCCGTTGTCGCTGTCGACCTGCCAGGCTTGCCCGTCGGGAACGGCTGCCGCGTACGCGCAGCCCGGCGTGGCCATCGGGCAGTCGTAGCCGGCCAGCAGGGGCTGCCAGGCGCGCTTGAAGTAGGCCTCGGCCGGACGCACGGCGTTGAAGTCCTGCACCCACGACGGCAGCGCCTGCAGGTAGTAGCTGCTGGTGGAGAAGGCGCCCTGCGCGCTCATGTACATGTAGGCCGTACCGCGATGGCCTGCGGGCAGGATCGCGCCGCGGTCCTTGGCCGAGATGCCGATCACCTTGGCATCGGCGTCCCGCTCGCGCAGCACGTCGCCCAGCGTGGGAACGAGCAGATTGCGCGGGCTGGTTCCGGCCAGCGCCGCGGTGGCGGTGCCGAGGTAGCGGTAGGCCGTGTCGCCGGTGTTGTAGACCACCGCGCCGCTGGCCGGATCGCGCCACTGGTTGCCGATGATGCCGCTGCGCTGCGGATAGGCGCCGCTCATCATCACCGCGTGTCCGGCGGCGGTCACGGTGTAGCCGTGCCCGTAGTGCGCCTGCGCGAACCAGCGGCCGCGATCGAGGAAGCGGGCGAAGCCGTCGGGCGCGAGTTGCTCGCGCGCCGCAAGCACCTGGCGCATCGGCAGGCCGTCGATCGCGATCAGCACGACGAGCCGCGGCGCCGAAGGCGGCGAGCGCCGCTCGACACCGCCGCCGCCCGGCAGCGCGCAGCCGCCAAGCCCGGCGACGCCAAGGAAGAGCGCAAGCAGACGGCGTCGTGAAGGCATCATGAATCGGCTCCGGCTCAGGAGTGGGAAGGCCAGCGCGGTACACCGTGCGCGGCACTCAGCAGCGGCCCGAGCGCGGCCGCGCTGCGCCGCTGCAGCAACAGCAAGGGGTGCCGAAGCACCCCTTGGTCGATCGAGGACGGGTGCGGCTTCGCGCACCCGCGACTCGAAACGATCAGCGGACGATGGCGATCTGCGAGCGCTGGCCGCCCTTGAAGGTATAGAGCGTCAGCGCACCGTTCTTGATGTCGCCCTTGTTGTCGAAGGCGATCTTGCCGGTGATGCCGTCGTAGCTGATCTTGTGCAGCTCCGGCAGGTACTTGGCCGGGTCGGCGGAGCCGGCCTTGACCATCGCGGCCACCATCACGTTGACGGCGTCGTAGACGTAGGGCGCGTAGAGCTTGACGTTGGTGCCGAACTTCTTCTCGTAGCGGGCGTCGAAGTCGGCCACGGCCTTCTTGTAGTCGCCTTCGACACCACCGGCCTCGGCGCAGACGACCTGGTCGTCACTGATGCCATCCTGCGCGAGCTTGGGCAGCTCGGCGGTGCAGATGCCGTCCCCGCCCATGAACTTGACGCTCATGCCGAGCTGCTTCATCTGGCGCAGCATCGGGCCGGCGACCGCGTCCATGCCGCCGTAGAAGATCACGTCGGGCTTCTTGGCCTTGATGGCGGTCAGGATGGCGGTGAAGTCGGTGGCCTTGTCGTTGGTGAACTCGCGACCCACGACCTTGCCGCCTGCGGCCTTCACGGCCTTGTCGAACTCGTCGGCCAGGCCCTGGCCGTAGGCGGTGCGGTCGTCGATGACGGCGATGCTCTTGGCCTTGAGCGTGTTCACCGCGTAGCGGCCGAGGGTACCGCCCAGGTGCACGTCATCGGCAACGACGCGGAAGGCGGTCTTGAAGCCCTGGCGCGTGTACTTCGGGTTCGTCGACGAGGGGCTGATCTGCGGGATGCCGGCGTCCGAGTAGATCTTCGAGGCCGGAATGGTCGTGCCGGAGTTCAGGTGGCCGATGACGCCGTTGACCTTGGAGTCGACGAGCTTCTGCGCGGCGGCCGTGCCCTGCTTCGGGTCGGCGGCATCGTCCTCCGCCAGCAGTTCGAACTTGGCCTTCTTGCCGCCGATGGTCACGCCCTTGGCGTTGAGTTCGTCGATGGCGATGCGCGCGCCATTCTCGTTGTCCTTGCCGAGGTGGGCGATCGGGCCGCTGGTGGGACCGACGTGGCCGATCTTGACGACCAGGTCCTGGGCGTAGGCCGAGCCAGCCAGCAGGATCACTGCCGCGCCGACGATCGCATTGAACTTGACTTGCATGAACGAACCTCCGAAACAGATTGTTGTCGAGCCGACAAACGAGAATGGTTGAAAGGCGGCGGAAGATACCGCAAACCGCGCCAGACCCTGCATGGGGATTTCGAGCGGGTCCGTCGCCACGCCACAACGCGCAAGCCGCGCCGGCGGCTGACAGGCGCAACACGCCCTCAGCGCAGCCGCCGTCGCGCCAGCTCCTGGCCGACGGCGCGCGCGACAACGTCGCGCAAGGTGTGCGCGAGTTCGACGCGCGCTTCCTGCAGGATGGCATCGGTGGCGCGCGCCAGCAGCGGCGCCAGCGCCTCGCGCAGCCGGTACTCGAGCATCAGGTCCACGCGCTGCTGCAGGCCGCTCAGCACGGCTTCGACGATGCGCGCCTCGTCCACGGGCGTGCCGCCGGGATCGGCTGCGGCAGCCGCTTCGGCGGCGCGCTCGGGCACGGGTGGCGCTGCCGCCTCGCTGACGCGGCGCAGCGCCGGCACGCCGCGGCCCTCCTGCATCACTTCGGTCAGCGTCGGCAGGCGCGCGGGCGCCGGGTGGGCGCGCGGTTCAGCCATGCGATGCCGCCGTCGGTGCCGCGTGCGCGATGGGCTGCAGGCCGCAGGCGAGGTAGGCGCGCCAGCGTTCACGGCCGCGCTGCGTGGCCGCGGCCTCGGCGCCGACGATCTCGATGATGCGGGCGTAGGCCCCGGGGTTCGCCGGCAGGGCCGCATCGACGTTGACCAGCACCGGCGGGTGCTCAGGCGGCGGCTCGCCGTCGACGAGCCAGATCGGCGTGCGCCGGGCCTGTGCCGAGGGCGCCTTACCCGCGGGAACGCTCAGGTGCGGGATGAACTCGCGCTCGAACACCGTCCAGAGCTCGCGGTCCAGCCGCTGCAGCGAGGCCGCGGGCGCGCGCACGACGACGCGCGCACCGCTGCGATAGGCCTTGCGCAGCAGACGGCAGGCAAAGCCCAGGTCATCGGCGACGCCGGTGTGGAATTCCACCTTGGGCGGGCTCATCGATCCTCGTGCGGCAGGCGCGGCGCCTTCAGCCGGCGCGCTCGATCAGGAAGTGCGCAAGCAGCGGCACCGGCCGCCCGGTGGCGCCCTTTTCCTTGCCCGACTTCCAGGCCGTGCCGGCGATGTCCAGGTGCGCCCAGTCGAACTTGGCCGCGAAGCGCTGCAGGAACTTGGCCGCGGTGATGGCGCCACCGGGGCGACCGCCGACGTTGCCCATGTCGGCGAAGCTGCTCTTCAGCGCCTCGTCGTAGGCCTCGTCCAGCGGCATCCGCCAGGCCGGGTCGTTGCCCTGCTCGCCGGCCGCGAGCAAGGCAGCGGCCAGCGTGTCGTCGCTGCTGAAGAGGCCGCTGCGGTGATGGCCCAGCGCGATCACGCAGGCGCCGGTGAGCGTGGCGATGTCGATCACCGCGGCGGGCTTGAAGCGCTCGGCATAGGTCAGCGCGTCGCAGAGGATGAGCCGGCCCTCGGCGTCGGTGTTCAGGATCTCGATCGTCTGGCCGGAGAGGCTGGTCACCACGTCGCCGGGCTTGACCGCACCGCCGCCGGGCATGTTCTCGCAGGTCGGAACCAGGCCCACGAGATTGATTGCCAGGCCCATCCGCGCCACCGCGTCGAAGGTCCCCAGCACGCTCGCCGCGCCGCCCATGTCGAACTTCATCTCGTCCATCTCGGGCGCGGGCTTGAGCGAGACGCCGCCGGTGTCGAAGGTGATGCCCTTGCCGACCAGCACCACCGGGGCCTTGGCCTTGGCCGCGCCCTGCCAGCGCAGCACGATGAACTTGGGCGCCTGGTGCGAGGCCTGCGCGACGGCGAGGAAGGCCCCCATGCCGAGCTTCTCGGCATCCTTGCGCTCGAGCACCTCGACCGTCAGGCGACCGTGGCGGCGCGCCAGCGCGCGCGCCTCGGCGGCCAGGTGCGTCGGCGTGCAGTGGTTGGCCGGGCGGTTGGCGAGCTCGCGCGCAAGCGCCACCCCCTCGGCGATCGCCAGTCCGCGCGAGAGGCCCGCGTCGAGCGCCTTGGCCTGCGCCTTGTCGCAGACCAGGCTCAGGCGCTGCAGGCGCGAGGCCGCGGGCGCGCTGGGCTTGGTGTGGCGGTAGACGTAGGTCGCCTCGCTGGCCACCGCCGCCAGCGCCTCGGCGTGTGCGTCGCCCGGCTCGGCGCCCACCAGCGCCACCGCCACGTGCCTGGCGCCGCCGTCCTTGAGCAGCGCCAGCCCCGCGCCGAGCGCCTTGCGCCACGACGCAGGCGCAGCCGAGGGCGCGCACACGGCGAGCACGAGGCGCGCGGCCTTCAGGCCGGGCACCTGGTGCAGGTAGAGCGCACGGCCGGGCTCGAGCTTCAGGTCGCCTGCCGCGACGACGCCCTGCACCGCCGCGGCCAGCGGCGCCGGCAGCGTCGTCGGGACGGAGGTGCTGGCGAGCACCAGCAGCAAGGCGTCGGCAGGGATCGCGCACAGCCCGTCCTTGGGGGCCGTCAGGGTCTTGAAGTCCATAATTCCTCTTTCGATGCAGCCCGCAGCCGGCTGTCCGTGCCCGGGATCGAAGGCGACCCGCGAGGACAGGACGTGGCGCCGGCCGCCACGGGGGATATGCGGGGCATGTTAGTCGATGCGACGGTACGCCGAGAGCTCTCGCGCAGCTTCGGCGCGACCCTGGTGGTGATCCTGACCATCGTGCTGACGATGTTCCTGCTGCGCACCGTCGGGCTGGCGGCCAAGGGCACGGTGTCGCCGCAGGACGTGGTGCTGGTGCTCGGCTACACCGCGCTCGGGCACCTGCCGACGATGCTGTGCCTGTCGATGTTCGTGGCCATCGTGCTCACGCTGGGCCGCATGTATCGCGAAAGCGAGATGGTGATCTGGTTCGGCGGCGGCATCGGCCTGGCGCGCTTCCTGCGCCCGGTGCTGCGCACCGCCTGGCCGGTGCTGCTGGTGACCGCGGTGCTGCTGCTCGTCGTCTGGCCCTGGGGCAACCGCAACACCTACGACCTGCGCGACCGCTACGCGCAGCGCTCGGATCTCTCGCGCGTGGCGCCGGGGGTGTTCCAGACCTCGGCCGACGGGCGGCGCGTCTTCTTCATCGACCGCGAGCGCGAGGACAGCGCGCAGGCGCGCAACGTCTTCGTGCTGGCGCAGCAGGAGCATGGGCAGAGCCTGACCTCGGCACACACCGGGCAGATGGAGACGGTGGGGGACGAGCGCTGGCTGGTGCTCGAACAGGGGCAGCGCAACGACAGCGACCACGCCAGCGGCGACCGCACGCTGGCGCGCTTTACGCGCTACCGCGTGCTGGTGCAGGAGCAGGTCGCGCGCCAGGCGCAGCAGCGCCCGCCGCGCGCGCTGCCGACGCTGCAGCTGCTGCGCGAGCCGACGCCGCGCAACCAGGGCGAGCTCGCCTGGCGCCTGGGCATGCTGCTGGCCACGGCCAACCTGCTGCTGCTGGGCGTGGGCCTGGCCGCCACCAACCCGCGCCGGCCGAACAACTGGAGCCTGTTGCTGGCGCTGCTGGCCTTCGTCGTCTACTTCAACCTCGTCAACCTCACGCAGGCCTGGGTCGGCAGCGAGCGCATCGGCCTGGGCGCGGCGCTGGCCGGCCTGCACGGCGGCTGCCTTGTGCTCGCGCTGCTGCTGCTGGGGTGGCGCGAGCACGCCGCCACGCTGCGCCTGCCCGGGCGCGCGCGCGCCGCCGCCGCATGAGCCGTTCGCGCAGGATGACCGCCATGAGGATGGAGACGGGGACCGGCGCATGAGAACCGTGCGCCGGCTCTTCTACCGCGACATCGGCGCCTCGGTCGGCTTCGTGGCCGTGGCCTTCCTCTCGCTCTTTTTCTTCATCGACTTCGTCGACGACCTCGACCAGATCGGTCGCCAGGGGCGCGCGGCCTGGCACGTGGCGCTGGCCGTGCTCTACGCGGTGCCCGGCCATCTCTACGACCTGCTGCCGATCGCCGTGCTGATCGGCAGCATCTACGCGCTGGCGCGCATGGCGCAGGCTTCCGAATACACGATCCTGCGCACCGGCGGCCTGGGGCCCGGCCGCGCGCTGAAGCTGCTGGCCTTGCTGGGCCTGGGCTTCGGCGCCCTGAACTTCGTCGTCGGCGACTTCGTCACGCCCTCGGCCGAGCAGGCCGCGCTGCAGCTCGCCGCGCGCTTCGACGGCGAGCGCCGCATCGAGGGCGCCGGGGCCTGGCTCAAGGGCCATCGCCTCGCGCCGGACGGCGCGCACAGCCTCTCGATCAACATCGCCAGCATCGACCGCAGCGGCCTGCTGCAGGGCGTGCGCGCGTTCGAGTTCGACGACCGCGGCCGGCTGCGCGCACAGGCCAGCGCGCGCACGGCCCAGGTCGACCGCCAGGGCCGCTGGCTGCTGCGCGAGGTCCACGTGACGACCTGGCCGACGGCGGCCGACGCCCCCGATGCGTCGGCCAGCGGGCCGGCCACGCCGCGCGTGAGCGACGTCGACCTGCCCGAGCTCGGCTTCGCAAGCGACCTCGACGCCAGCGTCGTCGCCGCGGCGGTGCTGCCGCTGTCGTCGATGACGACGATCGAGCTCTGGCGCTACGGGCGCCATCTCGACGAGCAGGCGCAGGCCTCGCAGCAGGTGGCGATCCGCTTCTGGAAGAAGGCGCTCTACCCGCTGTCCTGTCTGGTGATGGTGGCGCTGGCACTGCCCTTCGCCTACCTGCACGCGCGCACCGCGGGCGTGAGCCTGAAGGTCTTCGGCGGCATCATGCTGGGCATCGGCTTCGTGCTGCTGAACAACCTCGCCGGCCATCTCGGTATGCTGCGCGGCTGGACGCCGTGGGTCGTCGCCGCGGCGCCAAGCCTGCTCTTCCTGCTGCTTTCGCTGGCCGCCTTCGCGTGGCTCGTGCGCTACCGATGACAAGCCACCCCCGCCGCCTCGTCCCCCGCGCGACATCGCTGCCATGCAAGGCCTGATCCTGTTCGCCCACGGCGCGCGCGATCCGCGCTGGGCGGCGCCGCTGCGCCAGGTCGCCGCGCGCATCCGGGCGCAGCGGCCGGGGCTGGCGCTCGGCCTGGCCTTCCTCGAGCACGATCAGAACGATCAGCCCGACCTCGCCACCGCCGCCGCCGAGCTCGCGCGCCTGGGCTGCACGCGCATCGACGTGCTGCCGGCCTTTCTCGGCGTCGGCAGCCACCTACGCCAGGAGCTGCCGCGGCTCGTCGAGGCCTTGCGAAAGCAGCACCCCGGACTGCAGATCACCGCGCATGCGGCGCTCGGCGAGGCCGAGGCGGTGCAGCGCGCGATCGCCGGGCACGCGCTGGCGCTGATCGATGCGCAGGAGACGCCATGAACCTGCACCAGTTCCGTTTCGTGCAGGAGGCGGTGCGCCGGAACCTGAACCTCACCGAGACCGCCAAGGCGCTCTACACCTCGCAGCCGGGCATCAGCAAGGCCATCCTCGAGCTCGAGGAGGAGCTGGGCGTGGACATCTTCGCGCGCCACGGCAAGCGGCTGCGCCGCGTCACCGAGCCGGGCCAGCTCGTGCTGAAGTCGGTCGAGATCATCATGCGCGAGGTCGCCAACCTCAAGCGCATCGGCGAGGAGTATTCCAAGCAGGACGCCGGCACGCTCTCCATCGCCACCACGCACACGCAGGCGCGCTACTTCCTGCCGCAGCGCGTGGCCGAGCTGCGGCGGCGCTTCCCCAAGGTGCAGGTGGTGCTGCATCAGGGCATGCCCGAGCAGGTGGCCCGCATGCTGCTGGACGATGTGGCCGACGTCGGCATCGCCACCGAGGCGCTGGCCGCACACGAGGAGCTGCTTTCCCTGCCCTGCTACGAATGGCAGCACGCGATGGTGGTGCCGTCCAACCATCCGCTGGCCGCCGTCGAGCGCCCGACGATCGAGCAGCTCGCCACCGTGCCGCTCGTGCTCTACCACCCGACGATGACCGGGCGCACGCGCATCGACCACGCCTTCGCGCGCGCGCGGCTCAAGCCGCAGGTGGCGCTCGAGGGCATCGACTCCGACGTCATCATGACCTACGTGCGCGCCGGCATGGGCGTGGGCATCGTCACCGAGCTCGCCGCGCAGGGCGAGGCGCTGGGCAGTTCGCTCGTCGCGCGGCCGCTTGGCCATCTCTTCGGCCCCAACACGACGCGCGTCGCGTTCAAGCGCGGCGCCTACCTGCGCCAGTTCGTCTTCGCCTTCGCCGAACTGCTGTCCGAGCGCCTGTCGGCGCCGCTGATCCAGCGCGCGATGAGCGGCCAGGCCGACGCCAGCGACTACGACCTCTGAGACCCCGCCCGCCATGAACCTGCCCGCCGCCCGCACGCCCGCGCTCGACTCCCGCCTGCCGCAGGTCGGCACCACGATCTTCAGCGTCATGTCGGCGCTGGCCGTCGAGCATGGCGCCGTCAACCTCGGCCAGGGATTCCCGGACTTCGACTGCGACCCGCGCCTGGTCGAGCATGTCGCCGCCGCGATGCGCGAGGGCCACAACCAGTACCCGCCGATGCCCGGCGTCCCCGCGCTGCGCCAGGTGGTGGCGCGGAAGATCGAGGCGCTCTACGGCCGCCGCTACGACGCCGACCGCGAGATCACCGTCACCGCAGGCGCCACGCAGGCCATCCTCACCGCCGTGCTGTGCTGCGTGCACCCGGGCGACGA
>CAUJJO010000015.1 GCA_963205125.1 Pseudomonadota bacterium
GACGAGGCCCGCACCCAGCGCACCTGGCCGTCCGGACGCACGATGCGAAATTCATCCTGATGGCCGCTGGCCTGATGTCGCGCCTGCGTCAGGCCGGTCTGCACCTTGTTCCAGTCGTCGGGATGGCGCAAGCGCCGCATCGCCGCGCCGTCTTCGAGGACGTCTGCGGGGTCCAGGCCGTAGAGCTCGCGCACCCCTTCGCTGACGAACTGGAAGCGGGTGCTGCCGTCGCTGGCCACGCTCTCGAGGAACATGACACCGGGCAATTGGCGCGCCAGCACGGCAAACAGGGCGTCGTTGCGCTCCAGCGCCTGCTGCGCCTGCATGCGCGTGGTGATGTCCTCCACCGTACCTTCGAAGAAGCGCGTGCGGCCGGCGCTATCGAGTACACGATGCGCGTTTTCGCTGACCCACGCCAGCTCGCGGGTTTGGTGACGGTAGACCTGCGAAATCATGCCGACGACCCGGCCATCGCGCTCCAGCGCCTGGCGAAAGCGCTTGCGCTGCAGCCGGTCGACGTACCAGTCCTCTTCGATGCTGTGCACCGCGGCGATCAGCTGCGCTTCCGTCGCGTAGCCGTTGAAGGCCACCAGCGCCCGGTTGGCGCGCAGCATGTGCCCCTCAGGGGTCGATCGGTAGGCACCGATCGGCAACTCCTCGAACAGGGTCGTCCAGTCGGCGCCGGCGGTGTGTTCGTCGCGATGCTCGGTCACGGGCCCATGGTAGCCGTCGCGGGCGGGCCCGGTTCAGGGGGCGAGCCGGCGGCAGAGCTCCAGCGACAGGCTCGACTGGTTGAGCGTGTAGAAATGCAGCCCCGGTGCGCCACCGGCCAGCAGGCGCTCGCACAGATGCGTGACCACGTCCAGACCGAAGGCCCGGATCGACGCGTTGTCATCCATGAAGCCTTCCATCTTCAGCGCCACCCAACGCGGGATCTCGATGCCGTCGCGTGCAGCGAACTGCGCGATGCGTGCGTAGTTGTGGATGGGCATGATCCCCGGCACGACCGGCACCGTCACGCCCAGGCGCTGCACCTCGTCGACGAAGTGGAAGTAGGCGTCGGGGTTGAAGAAGAACTGCGTGATCGCCGCGCTGGCGCCGGCGGCGACCTTGGCGGCGAAGTGCCGCAGGTCGTGCCGCGCGTAGCGCTGCTCGGGGTGGTATTCAGGGTAGGCCGCGATCTCGATGTGCCAGTCGGGGCCCTGCGCCTCGCGGATGAAGTGCACCAGCTCGGCGGCGTAGCGAAACTCGCCGGCCACGGCCGTGCCGCTGGGCAGGTCGCCGCGCAGCGCGACGATGCGCCGGATGCCCTGCGCGCGGTAGGTGGCCAGGATCTCGGCGATGCCCTCGCGCGTGGCGCCCACGCACGACAGGTGCGGGGCCGCTTCGAAACCCGCCGCCGCGATCGCCTGGACGGTGTGCAGCGTCTTGTCGCGCGTGGAGCCGCCGGCGCCGTAGGTGACGCTGAAGAACTCGGGCTGCAACGCGCCGAGTTCGCGCACCACGGTCTCGAGCTTCTGGTCGCCCACCGGCGTATTGGGGGGAAAGAACTCGAAGCTGATCGGCACGGGCAGGGTCATGGTCATGGCAGCTCGCCCGGATGGCTGGCAGCGGCTTCATCGGATAGCAGCGCGCGCATTGCGCTGCTGTTGGCGACCACCTTCTCGATCGACAGGTTGACACTCATGAAGTGGCTCCAGAATGGATCCGCGGATGCATTGTGGATTCGTTGCGCAGCCGGGTTCATCAATAGCGGTAGCTGTCGGGCTTGTATGGCCCCTGGACCGGCACGCCGATGTAGGCGGCCTGCTCCTCGGTGAGCGTGGTCAGCTCGGCGTTCAGCGTCTTCAACTGCAGCCGTGCGACCTTCTCGTCCAGGTGCTTGGGCAGGACGTAGACCTTGCCCTGCTCGTAGAAATCGCTGTGCGTGAAGAGCTCGATCTGTGCGATGGTCTGGTTGGCGAACGAGCTGCTCATCACGTAGCTCGGGTGGCCGGTGCCGCAGCCCAGGTTCACCAGGCGCCCACGCGCCAGCAGGATGATGCGCTTGATGGGCTGGCCCTCTTCGGCCGGGAAGATCACGTGGTCGACCTGCGGCTTGATCTCCTCGAAGCGGCAGCGGGCCTCGAGCGCGGCGACGTCGATCTCGTTGTCGAAATGGCCGATGTTGCAGACGATGGCGTTGTGCTTCATCGCCGCCATGTGGGCGTAGGTGACCACGTTCTTGTTGCCGGTGGCGGTGACGAAGATGTCGGCCTTGTCCGCCGCCCAGTCCATGGTTACGACGCGGTAGCCCTCCATCGCGGCCTGCAGCGCGTTGATGGGGTCGATCTCGGTCACCCAGACCTGCGCGGAGAGCGCGCGCAAGGCCTGCGCCGAACCCTTGCCGACGTCGCCGTAGCCGGCGACGACGGCGATCTTGCCCGCCACCATCACGTCGGTGGCGCGCTTGATGCCGTCGACCAGGCTCTCGCGGCAGCCGTACAGGTTGTCGAACTTGCTCTTGGTCACCGAGTCGTTGACGTTGATGGCGCGGAACAGCAGCGCGCCCTTGGCCGACATCTCCTTGAGCCGGTGCACGCCGGTGGTCGTCTCCTCGGTCACGCCGCTGATCTGCGCGGCCTTGCGGCTGTACCAGCTGGAATCGACCGCCAGCTTGGCCTTGATCGCCGCGAACAGCTCGCGCTCCTCCTCGCTGCCCGGGTTGGCGAGGACCGAGGCGTCCTTCTCGGCGCGCTTGCCCAGGTGCATCAGCAGCGTGGCGTCGCCGCCATCGTCGAGGATCATGTTCGGGCCCTCGGCTGCGCTGCCCTGCGCACCGAACTCGAAGATGCGGTGCGTGTAGTCCCAGTAGTCGTGCAGGCTCTCGCCCTTGTAGGCGAACACCGGCGTGCCCTGCACGGCCAGCGCCGCGGCGGCATGGTCCTGCGTGCTGAAGATGTTGCACGAGGCCCAGCGCACCGAGGCCCCCAGCGCCTGCAGCGTCTCGACCAGCACGGCGGTCTGGATCGTCATGTGCAGGCTGCCGGCGATGCGCGCACCGGCCAGAGGCCGGCGCGCGGCGTATTCGTGGCGGATCTCCATCAGCGCGGGCATCTCGTGCTCGGCGATGGTGATCTCCTTGCGACCCCAGGCGGCGAGAGCGAGGTCGGCGACGGCGTGATCGGTGGCGCGTGCAGGGGGGCGGATGTCGTTCATGGAGGCTCCGGCGGTGGTGAACCCTGCACGGAGGAACGACAGCGGGGCGGACGCCAGAGGCCCCCCCACGAGATCGTTCGTGCAGGTGAGCGCAGTTGCGGTGGGAGGTCTTCCGAGCCTGGCCTGCCCCGACGGGCGGGGAGGTCGCAACGCTCCTCGGAAGCGAAGTGGCGCGCATTCTAGCGACGCGTGTGGCCGCCCGCGATAGCCACGCGCCGCAGCAGGAGGCTTGCGCATGGCATATTCCCGCGCCAACCCCCTCGCCGATCCGTCGGCGAACCCATTGGAGACCCCACCTCATGGCCGACACCTGGCTGCCCACGCTGATCACCGACACCCCGCAGGCGGGCTTCGATCTGGCAATCACCCTCAGTCGCAAAGGCGTGCGTTACACGCAGCCCGATGTCGAGGTGCTGAAGAAGCTGCGTCCGGTCTACGCCGAGGACGCTGACGCGCTCATCGCCTCGTCGCAGGTCATCGCGATCAACTTCCAGACCATCGCCGCGGCAAACAACTACTGGCGCAAGTGAGCGGCGCCCCGTCGCGCCCGCGGCCGCTGGCGCAGTGCCCGCCTGGGGACTTGCGGGACGTGATCGGCGTGATGACCGACATCGACGACACGCTCACGCGGGCGGGCACGATCGAGCCGCAGGCGCTGCAGGCGCTGCACGATCTGCAGGCGGGCGGCGTCCCGGTGATCGCCATCACCGGCCGACCGCACGGCTGGAGCCTGCCGCATGCCGCGGCCTGGCCGCTGGCGGCGCTGGTGGCCGAGAACGGGGCCGTCGCATTGATCCCGCACGCGCAGGGTGGCGTGCGCACCGAGTTTGCCCAGGACGAGGCCACGCGCGCGCGCAATGCGCAGCGCCTGCAGGCGGTGGCCGCGCAGGTGCTGTGCGAGGTACCGGGGGCGGTGCTGGCCACCGACAGCGCCGGGCGCCTGACCGATATCGCGGTCGACCACAGTGAGTTCCACCACCTGGATGCAGCCGCCATCGCGCGCGTCGTGGCGCTGATGCAGGCCGCGGGCATGACGGCCACGGTCAGCTCCATCCACGTCAACGGCTGGTTCGGCACCCACGACAAGTACAGTGGCGCGCAGTGGATGCTGCAGCGCCTGTTCGGACGCCGTCTGGAAGACGAACTCGGGTGCTGGGTCTACGTCGGCGACAGCACCAACGACCAGCCCTTGTTCGAGCGCTTCCCGCACAGCGTGGGCGTGGCCAACCTGCGCCGCTTTGCCGATCAGCTCCAGCACTGGCCAACCTGGATCACGCAGGGCGAGCGCGGTGCGGGCTTTGCCGAAGTGGCCGCGGCATTGCGGGCGGCCCGCCCGCAATGATCGACGCGCCCGCAGCGCGCACGCTGCCAGCGGCGCTGGCCCTGGCGCTGGCGGCTGCCGTGTCGCTGGGGCTGGCGCGCTTCTCGTACGCGCTGCTGCTGCCACCGATGCGGCAGGATCTGGCCTGGAACTACGTCACCGCCGGCGGCATGAACACGCTCAATGCGGTGGGCTACCTGATCGGTGCGCTGCTGATGCCGCGGCTGATGCGGCGCCTGGATGCGCGCTGGCTGATGCTTGCCGGCGGCGCGGGTGCCGCACTGTTGCTGGCCCTGCACGCCACCACGCGCGCCGACGCGCTACTGGCGCTGCTGCGCACGGCCACCGGAGTGTGCAGCGCGGCAAGCTTCGTCGGCGGCGGCCTGCTTGCGGCGCGCCTGGCCAGCCGCGTGCCGGCACGCAGCGGACTGGTGCTGGGCATCTACTACGGCGGCGTGGGCATGGGCATCATCGGCTCGGCGCTGCTCGTGCCGCCGCTGGTCGACGCGGCGCCGCAGCGCTGGCCGGCCGCGTGGCTCGTGCTCGCGCTGGCAGCGGCGCTGTTCACGGTGCTGACTGCGCTGGGCACGCGCAGCCTGCGGGCGCCGCCGGCAGCCGGCGCCCCGCGCACGCATGCGGCGCTCGGGGGGCTGGCCTTGGGCCTGGCGGGCTACACGATGTTCGGCCTGGGCTATATCGCCTACATGACCTTCATCATCACGCTCTTGCGCGAGCAGGGGCTGCCAAGCGCGTCGGTGATCGGCTTCTACGTGCTGCTGGGCGTGGGCGTGGTGGCGTCGTCCTGGCTCTGGGCCGGCTTGCTGCAGCGGCATCGCAACGGGCGACCGATGGCGATCCTCAACGCACTGCTGGCGCTGGCCACCGTGCTGCCGGTGCTGAGCGCACGGCCGCTGGTGGTTTTCGTCTCGGGGGCCCTGTTCGGCGGTGTGTTCCTCTCGGTGGTCGCGTCGACGACGGCTCTGGTGCGGCACAACCTGCCGCCAGCGGACTGGCCGGCGGGCATTGCCGCGTTCACGATCGTGTTTGCCGCCGGACAGATCGTCGGGCCGACGGTGGTCGGCTGGATCGCCGACGGCAGCGGCGGCCTGGCGCGTGGCTTCGTTGCCAGTGCGGCGGTGCTGGCGCTAGGCGCCCTGCTGGCCGCGCTGCAGCGGGCGCTGCCGCGGACCTGAACCCATCGGCTTGCCGGCCCAACAAGGAGGATGCAGCCCATGCCGTCCGCATCGAGCGACCCGCTGTCGGGCATCACCGTCATCGAGCGGGGTTGGCTCTCGGCCAACAACGTGCTGATCCACGCCGCCGCGGGTGAGGCCGGTGCGCTGCTGGTCGATACCGCGCACGTCAACCACGCGGTGCAGACGCTGGCGCTCGTCGAGCAGGCGCTGGCGGGGCGCCCTCTCGAGCGCATCATCAACACGCATCTGCACTCCGATCACTGCGGCGGCAACGCCGTGCTGCAACAGGCCTTCGGCGTGCCGGTGGCGATTCCGCCGGGGCAGGCCGATGCGGTCGTGACCTGGGACGAGGACGCGCTCAGTTACCGCGCCACCGGCCAGCGCATGCAGCCCTTCTGCCACGATGCGCTGATCGCCCCCGGCGAGCTGCTGCGCGCAGGCGGGCGCGACTGGGAGATCGTCGCCGCACCCGGCCACGACCCGGACATGGTGATGCTCTTCGACCGGGGCGCCGGCGTGCTGCTGTCGGCCGATGCGCTGTGGGAGAACGGCTTCGGCGTCATCTTCCCCGAGATCGCCGGAGAACCCGGCTTTGGCGATCAGCAGGCGGTGCTCGACCTCGTTGCCAGCCTGCCGGTGCGGCTGGTCGTGCCGGGGCACGGGCGGCCCTTTGCCGATATCGGCGCTGCGCTGGCGCGCGCGCAGGCGCGCTTGCAAGGCTTTCGCAAGGAGCCGGCGCGGCATGCCCAGCATGCGGTCAAGGTGCTCCTGAAATACCACCTGATGGAGGAAGGCGCGCAGTCACTGCCGGCGCTGCGCGCCTGGGCCGATGGCACGCCGCTGCTGCACGGGCTGTGGCAGCGCCACCCGCCGCCGGGCGTGCGCTCAGCGGCGGCGTGGATCGACAAGGCGCTCGCCGACCTGGTGCAGGCGGGCGTGCTGCGCGTGCAGGACGGCGTCGTCCACGACACCTGAGCAGCGTCCTACAGACCGGCCGCGGCGCGCAGCGCGGCGGCGCGGTCGGTGCGCTCCCACGTGAACTCGGGCTCGTCGCGGCCGAAGTGGCCGTAGGCGGCGGTCTTCTCGTAGATCGGGCGCAGCAGGTCCAGCATCTGGATGATGCCCTTGGGGCGCAGGTCGAAGTGGTCGTGGATGAGCGCGGCGATGCGCTCGTCGGGGATCACGCCCGTGCCCTCGGTGTAGACGGTGACGTTCATCGGCTTGGCCACGCCGATGGCGTAGGCCACCTGCACCTGGCACTGCCGTGCGATGCCGGCGGCGACCACGTTCTTGGCCACGTAGCGCGCGGCGTAGGCGGCCGAGCGGTCGACCTTGCTCGGGTCCTTGCCGCTGAAGGCGCCGCCGCCGTGCGGGCAGGCGCCGCCGTAGGTGTCGACGATGATCTTGCGCCCGGTCAGGCCGCAGTCGCCCTGCGGGCCGCCGACGACGAAGCGGCCCGTGGGGTTGACGAGGTAGCGCGTGTCCTTGAGCCACTCCCTGGGCAGCACCGGCTTGATGATCTCCTCGACGACGGCCTCGACGAACTCGGGCTTCATCTTGTCGCCCAGGCTCCACTCGGGCGCGTGCTGGGTCGAGAGCACGACGGTGTCGATCGAGTGCGGGCGGCCGTCGACGTAGCGCATCGTCACCTGGCTCTTGGCGTCCGGGCGCAGGTAGGGCATGCGGCCGTCCTTGCGCAGCTGCGCCTGGCGCTCGACGAGGCGGTGCGCGTAGTAGATCGGCGCAGGCATCAGCGTGTCGGTCTCGTCGCAGGCGTAGCCGAACATCAGGCCCTGGTCGCCGGCACCGGTGTTGAGGTGGTCGTCGCTGGCGTGGTCCACGCCCTGGGCGATGTCGTTGCTCTGCTTGTCGTAGGCCACGAGCACGGCGCAGCCCTTGTAGTCGATGCCGTACTCGGTGTTGTCGTAGCCGATGCGCTTGATGGTGTCGCGCGCGACCTGGATGTAGTCGACATGCGCGTTGGTGGTGATCTCGCCGGCGAGCACGACCAGGCCGGTGTTGCACAGCGTCTCGGCGGCGACGCGGCTCCTCGGGTCTTCGCGGAAGATGGCGTCGAGGATGGCATCCGAGACCTGGTCGGCGACCTTGTCGGGGTGGCCTTCGGAGACGGATTCGGAAGTGAAGAGAAAGTCGTTCGCCACGGTGGTGCTCCTGCATGAATTCCGGCTGCGTCGACCGGGCCGGGAACACCTGGGCGAACGCTTTAGCGGATGAAGCCCCGGAGCCGCTCGGCCCCGAGCCCCGGCGGCGCGCCGTTATCCTTCGCGCCGCCCGTCGCCCCGCAAGTTGTCCTTTAACTCAGCGACGCGCCGATTATAGAAAGCATGCTCGCACTCCTGCGCTGGATCTCGAGGTGGCCTTTGTGGCTTCTGCACGCGCTGGGCGGGGGGCTGGGCTGGCTGACCTACGCCGCGTCGCCGAGCTACCGGCGTCGATTGCGCGCCAACGCCGCGGCCGCGGGCGTGTCGACGGCCGACCGGCGCGCCTCGGTGGCCGAGGCCGGGCGGCTGGTCGCCGAGCTGCCGCGGCTGTGGCTGCGCCCGCCCGAGCAGCCGATCGCCGACGCGCTGCACTGGGAGGGCCGCGAGGTGCTGCAGGCGCTGCTGGCGCGCGGGCGCGGCCTCGTGCTGCTGACGCCGCACCTGGGCAGCTTCGAGGTCTCGGCGCAGGCCTATGCGCAGGAGTTCGGGAGCGTGCAGCCGATGACGGTGCTCTACCGCCCGGCGCGCAAGCGCCTGCTGCGCGAGCTGGAGGAAACCGCCCGCGCGCGGCCCGCGCTGGCCACCGCGCCGGCCACGCTCGCGGGCGTGCGCCAGATGCTGCGCGCACTGAAGAAGGGGCAGACGGTGGGCCTGCTGCCCGACCAGGTGCCGCCGCAAGGCATGGGCGTGTGGGTGCCCTTCTTCGGCCAGGACGCCTACACGATGACGCTGGCCGCGCGCCTGGTGCAGCAGACGGGTGCGGCGGTCGGCCTGCTGTGGACCGAGCGGCTGCCCGGCGGGCGCGGCTACCTCGTGCACGCGGGCGAGCTGCCCGAGCCGCTGCCGGCGGACGCCGACGAGGCGAGCGCGGCGCGCATCATCAACCGCGCGATGGAGGCGGTGATCCTGCGCTGCCCGCGGCAGTACCTCTGGGGCTACCACCGCTACAAGCAGCCGCGCCGTGCGGAGGGCGCCTGATGGGCGGGCGGCTGGGCGCGCGCCTGCTGCTGGCGCTGGTGTGGTTGCTGCACTGGCTGCCGCTGCCGCTGCTGGCGGCGCTCGGCGCGGGCCTTGGGCACCTGCTCTTCGCCTTCGCGGCACGACGGCGGCGCATCGCCCTGCGCAACGTCGAGCTCTGCCTGCCCGAGCGGCCGGCGGCCGAGCGCGAAGCCATCGTGCGCCTGCACTTCGTCTGGCTTGCGCGCAGCCTGCTCGAGCGCGGCCTGCTCTGGTACGCGAGTGCCGCGCGGCTGCGCCGGCTGATCCGCGTCGAGGGCGACATCGGTTTCGCCGAGCGCCACCCCGCGCAGGCGGTGATGTGGCTGGTGCCGCACTTCGTCGGCATGGACGTGGCGGGCGTGGCCAGCCAGCTCCACCAGCGCCGCGAGGTGGCGACGATCTACCAGCGCCAGCGCAACGCGGTGTTCGACGCGGCGATCCGCCGCGGGCGCTCGCGCTTCGGGCGCGGCGCCATCTTCTCGCGCCACGACAGCGCGCTGCCGCTGGTGCGCGCGATCCGCCGAGGCATGATCTTCTTCAACCTGCCCGACATGGACTTCGGCCTGCGCGACGCCGCCTTCGTGCCCTTCTTCGGCGTGCCGGCGGCCACGCTGCTGGCGCCCTCGCGGCTGGCGCATTCGCTCGCGATGACGGTGCAGCCGGTGCTCACCGAGATGCTGCCCGGCGGCCGCGGCTACGTGGTGCGCGTGGGCGAGCCCTGGCGCGACTGGCCGAGCGAGGACGCGCTGGCCGACGCCGCGCGCATGAACGCGTGGATCGAGCAGGAGATCCGCCGCTGCCCCAGCCAGTACCTATGGGTGCACAAGCGCTTCAAGACGCGCCCGCCCGGGCAGCCCTCGGTCTACCGCTGAAGCGCGGACCTGCGCGCCGATAATCGGCGCCATGCATTTGAACTTCACCAAGATGCAGGGCACGGGCAACGACTTCGTCGTGCTCGACGCCACGCGAGCGCCGCTGCGCCTGTCGCCCGACCAGGTCATGCGCCTGGGCGACCGGCGCTTCGGCGTCGGCGCCGACCAGATCCTCGTCGTCGAGTCCCCGAGCGCCGACGAGCGCGAGGAGGGGATCGACTTCCGCTACCGCATCTTCAACGCCGCCAGCGGCGCCGAGGTCGAGCACTGCGGCAACGGCGCGCGCTGCTTCGTGCGCTTCGTGCACGAGCGCGGACTGTCGACGCGGCCGCGGCTGCGCGTGGCCACCGTCAACAACCGCATCGAGCTGCAGATGCAGCCCGACGGTCGCGTCGAGGTGGACATGAACGTGCCCGTGTTCGCGCCCGAGAACGTGCCCTTCGACGCCAGCGGCCTGCAGCCGCGCCTGCAGGGGGCGATGCCGCTGTGGCCGCTGGAGGTGCAGGGCCGCACGGTGGAGGCGGCGGTGCTGTCGATGGGCAACCCGCACGCCGTGCTGCGCGTCGAGGACGCGACGAGCGCGCCGGTGGCCGAGCTCGGCCCGCGCATCGAGCGCCACGCGCGCTTCCCGCGCAAGGTCAACGTCGGCTTCATGCAGGTCATCGGCCGGCGCGAGATCGCGCTGCGCGTGCACGAGCGCGATGCCGGCGAGACGCTGGCCTGCGGCACCGGCGCCTGCGCCGCCGTCGTCGCCGGCATCCGGCAAGGCCTGCTCGACGCGCAGGTCGACGTGCACGTGCGCGGCGGCCGGCTGACGATCGCGTGGGCCGGCGGGGATCTCGACCACGTGCGCATGACCGGTGCCGCCGAAACCGTCTTCGAAGGGGAGATCGAGCTGTGAATCCAACCACCGCGAGCACCGGCGTGCAGGGCATCACCGAGGGCGACATCGCCGACTACCTGGCCAACACGCCGGGCTTCTTCGAACGCCACGCCGAGCTGCTCTCCAGCGTGCAGCTCACCAGCCCGCACGGGCAGCGCGCCGTCTCGCTGCAGGAGCGGCAGATGGAAATGCTGCGCGATCGCATCAAGGGCCTGGAGCGCAAGATCATCGAGATGCTGCGCCACGGGCAGGAGAACCTGGCGCTGGCCGACCGGCTGCACCGCTGGACGCTGGCCTTGTTCATGACCGCCGACGCCGCCGAGCTGCCGCAGGTGGCGCTGCAGGAGCTGCGCCACGAGTTCATGGTGCCGCAGGCCGCGCTGCGGCTGTGGGACGTGCAGCCCGCGCATGCCGGGGCCGAGTTCGCGCAGGCCGTCGGCGACGACGCGCGCAGCTTCGCCGGCAGCCTGGCGCTGCCCTACTGCGGCGTCAACGCCGGCTTCGAGGCGGTGTCCTGGCTGCCCGAGCCGGCAGCGGTGGCGTCGCTCGCGCTGATCCCCCTGCGCGAGGGCAGCGAGGACGCGGTGTTCGGCCTGCTCGTGCTCGGCTCGCCCGACCCGACGCGCTACCAGGCCGACATGGGGACCGAGTTCCTCGCGCGCATCGGCGAGCTCGCCAGCGCCGCGCTCTCGCGCCTGCGCCCCTCGCGCGGCTGAAGGCCGGGCGATGAAGCCGGCGGCGCAGCGGCCGCTCGCGCACGAAGCGCTGGACGAGGAGCTGCAGCGCTGCCTGCAGCATCTGCAGGTCGAGAAGCGGCTGGCCGCCCGCACGCTGGCGATGTATCGCGACGCGCTGGTGCGCCTGCAGCGCCTGGCTGCAGCCGAAGGCGTGGCGCTGCCGCAGGCGCAGGTGCATCACCTGCGCGGCTGGGTCGCCGCGCTGCGCCACCAGGGCCTGGGCGCACGCAGCATCGCCATCACCCTCTCCGCCTGGCGCGGGCTTTATCGCTGGTGGGGGCGCGACGGCCGCGTGGCGCACAACCCGGCGCTGGCGGTGCGCCCGCCCAGGGCGGCCAAGCCGCTGCCCTCGGCGCTGCCGGTGGAGCAGGCGGTGGCGCTGGCCGAACACGAGGGCGCAGGCGACGAAGGCGGGCCCGAGCTGCGCGCGCGCGACCACGCGATCGTCGAGCTGCTCTACGGCTGCGGCCTGCGCGTGGGCGAACTGCTGGGCCTGGACGTGCAGGCCTCGGCCCGGGCCCGCGGCTGGATCGACCTCGCCGACGCCAGCGCGCACGTCCTGGGCAAGGGCGGCAAGCGCCGCAGCGTGCCGATCGGCGCCCCCGCGCGGCAGGCGCTGCAGGCCTGGCTGCAGGCGCGCCCTGGCTTAGCCCGCGCCGACCAGCCCGCGCTCTTCGTCAGCCGGCGCGGCACGCGCCTGTCGCCCAACGCCTTGCGCGCGCGGCTGCGCGCCATGGCGCTGCGTGCCGGGCTGCCGGGCCCGGTGCACCCGCACATGCTGCGCCACAGCTTCGCCTCGCACCTGCTGCAGTCCAGCGGCGACCTGCGCGCGGTGCAGGAGCTGCTCGGCCACGCCAGCATCCAGACGACGCAGGTCTACACGCGCCTGGATTTCCAGCACCTCGCGCGTGCCTACGACGCCGCGCATCCGCGGGCGAAGAGGCGATGAGACGATCCATGACTTTCGGACAGGCACTGCAGCGCGCCATCGGTCGAGCTGGGATGGCCGGTCTGCTCGCTTGGATCACGGTGTCCGCCGCCCACGCCCAGCCCGTGGCGCTGAGCAGCTTCGCCGAGGCGCCGGGTAACGGCGTCTACGCCTTCCCGAGCTGGACGCCCAAGAGCCTCGGCGAGCTGATGCGGGGCGACAAGGGCGCCGAAGGCGTGAACATCGTCGGCCACCTCTTCCTGCCGCCGGGCAATGACAAGGTGCCGGCGGTGGTGATGGTGCACGGCTCGGGCGGCGTCTACCCGGCCGAGCTCGACTACTGGCCGCGGCAGCTCAACGCCGCGGGCATTGCCGTGTTCGTGCTCGACATGTTCGGCCCGCGCGGTGTGCGCAGCACGGCCGAGGACCAGTCGCAAGTCCCGTTCGCCGCCGACGTCGCCGACAGCTTCGCCGCGCTGAAGCTGCTCGCCACGCACCCGCGCATCGACGCCGGGCGCATCGCGGCGATGGGCTTCTCGCGCGGCGGCACGGCGGTGCTGCGCAGCGCGGTCGAGCCCGTCATCGCGGCGCAGAAGCTGCCCGCCGGCCTGCAGTACGCGGCGATCGTTCCGACCTATTCCGGCGGCTGCAGCGGCATCTTTCGCCTCGTCGTTCGGCCGGGCGTGTTCTCGAAGGCGCCGATGCTGTTCGTCCACGGCAGCGCCGACGACTACGCGCCGATGGCGCCGTGCCAGGACTACGCCGAAAAGATCCGCGCCTCCGGCACGCCGGTGGAGTTCGCGGTCATCGAAGGTGCGCAGCACAAGTTCGACGACGACGACCCGCGGCGGCGTTTCCTCGCGCGCGTCACCAGGACGCGCGCCGACTGCCCGATCGAGGTCGACCTCGACGGCTTTCGCGCCTTCGACCGCCGCACCGGCGCGCGCCTCGAAGGGCCGGCGTACAAGAGCGCGCTGGCCACCTGCCGCGACACCGGCGCGACGGTGCAGGGCGACGCCAAGGCGCGCGACCAGGCCGCCGCGGCGGTCATCGCCTTCCTGAAGAAGACCTTCGGCATGTGAGGCCGGCGCGGCGCGACGACTTTGACTTACGCCGTAAGCCGATCTACGATGCGCCCCCCGCTCTTCGAATCCGCGAATGATCATGCCGACGCTGCTCGTTTCCTCCAAGGGCCAGATCGTGTTGCCTGCCGCGCTGCGGCGCCGGCTCGGGATGGGCGCGGGGGCAAGGCTGGAGATGCTCGAAGAGCCCGACGGCCTGAAGCTGCGCGTGGTGCGGTCGGTCGAGCCCGCCGATGTGACCGAACTGGCGGGGATGCTCCAGGCACCCTCGCGCGGTACGCCTCGCCGTCTGCAGGATTTCGATGCGGCCTCGCTGCTGAGCGCCGCTCGTGCGGGGCTGCGCCAGGCTCGCCCTTCGCGGGAGGCGAGCCAAGCGGCAGAGCCGTCTTTCCTCGAGAGCCGTTCGCGGGGAGGCAAGCGGTGAGGGCACTCGATACCAACGTTCTGGCGCGCTTCTTCGTCGATGATGCCGACGATGCGCAGGCTGTTGTGCAGCGGCCCGCCGCGATCGCCGCGCTTTCGACTCGGGCCTTCGTCTCGGTGACGGTACTGCTTGAACTGGAATGGGTGATGCGGGGCTTCTACGCCTTGCCCCGCAAGGACATCTCGCGCGCGCTGCGCGCGCTGGCCGGCATCGAACACCTCACGCTGGAGGATCGCGATGCGGTGCTGGCCGCGATCGATGCGTTCGATCAAGGCCTCGATTTCGCCGATGCCCTGCACCTGGCGCGCAGCGCGCGCGCGTCGGGATTCGCGACCTTCGATCGACGCCTGGCGAAACGGGCCAAGGGGCTCGCGCTGCAACCGTCGGTGGAACTGCTGGCGTAGGGCCTCGAGGGCCCTGGTCGCCCGGCGCGCCTCCCGCGCCCTCAGGCGAGCAGCGCCCAGTGGTTGCCCGCGGCCATGCCTTCGGGCCAGCGCAGCATCTGTGCCGGCTCGCTCGGGTGCCAGCGCGCTAGGCCCAGGCCCCCGCCGATGGCCACGCCCGGCGCGTCGGCCAGGGGCCACAGGCCGCAGGGGTTCTGCACCTTGCCGATGGTGAGGAATTCGTCGGGCTGGTGCGGCTGCCACAGCACGATGCGGTTGGCGCGCTGCGCGGTCAGCACGAAGCCGCCGTTCGGGCCCGGGGCGACGTCGCCGACGTAGCCGTCGACGACCTGGCGCGAGGGGATGGTCAGCGCCTTGCCGTCCCAGACGGCGAGCAGCGGTGCGTCGCGGCGCTCGGCGGGCTCGTCGTGCTCGGCCTGCAGGCCGATGCCCAGCAGCGGCTCGTCGCCCTCGCGCAGGGGACGGCTCCAGGCGATGTGGTGCGGGCTCAGGCGGGCGTCGGGCAGCGTCCACTCGCCGAGCTTCTCGCCGGTCTTCGGGTCCATGTGCACGAGCGTCGGGTTCATGCGGTCGAGGTCGCGCTTGGCGCCGCTGGCCGTGCGCGGGATGCCGCCGTTGGCGACGACGAGCCGGCCGCGGCGGTCGACGAGGATCTGGTGCGGGTCGATGCCGTGCGTGCGGTGCTCGGCGACCTTGCGCAGCGTGCGCACGTCGCGCACGCTGACCCAGCCCTCGCCGCTCCTGCGGTCGGTCTCGCCGGTGTAGAGCCACTGGCCGTCCAGGCTGGCGATGACGAGGCCGTCGAAGCTGCGCGCGTCGCCCTCGTCGGCGCTGTCGATGCGCTTGACCAGCCTGCCCTCGGCGTCGGCGCGCACGATCCAGGTGCCCGGGCGCGTGGCCACGGCGAGGAAGCCGCCGCCGGCCTCGGGGACGATGGCGTGCGGCAGCGTCGGCAGGGTGATGGCGAACTCGGTCCGCACCCGGCCCGCGGCCCAGTCGATGGCCAGCGCGCCGATCTGGTACTCGCGCTCGTTCATCCGCCAGCCGCCGCCCACGCGCAGCGGGCGGTCGGGCGCCTGCGCGGCCTGCGCGAGCGCGGGCCAGGCGGCAGCGCCGAGGCTGGCGCCGAGTTGGGTGAGGAAGAGGCGTCGGCTCATGGCGGTCGGAACAGGGTGCGTCGAAGAGCCGGAAGCATATCAGGAATGCAAATCGTTCTCGTTTGCGGAGCCCGACATCGCGATCACCGCCAGCGGCTCGCGCGCGCTGTGCGCATCGGTCTGCAGGATGGCCAGCAGCGCGCCGAGGTCCGCGTCCAGGCGCATGAGCGTTGCCGCATCCAGCCGCGCCAGCGCCTGCGGCAGCAGGCCGGCGAAGGGCTGCGGCGCGCGCCGCAGCAGGCGCAGCCCGGCCGCCTGCGCGTGCAGTTGCACGGCGCGGCGGTCGCTGCCCTTGCGCTCGGTGCGCACGAGGCCGGCCTGCACCAGGCTGCGCACGAGGTTGCTGGCGGTGCTCTGGTGCACGTCCATGCGCCGCGCCAGTTCGGTCACGCCGATGCCCGGCGCCTCGCGCAGCAGCGCCAGCGCCCAGACCTGCGCGCCACCGATGCCGGCCTGTTTCTCGACCTGCTGGAAATGCGTCTTCACGAGCTTGAGGATCTGCCGGAACTGGCGCAGCACGCGCGCCGGCTCGGGCCGGGCCCCTTGGGCGCCTTGGGTCTCGCGGGCGCCTTGGGTCTCTCGAGTCTCTCGGGCGCTCTGGGCCCCTGCGGCGCGCGCGTTCATGAGCGGCCGCGCTCCAGGTGCTGACGCATGCGTTCGAGCAGCATCGCCATCTCCGCCGGGCTGTCGATGAAGAAGCGTGCGCGGGACGCGGCGTCGCGGCCCACGCGCAGCGTCAGCCAGTGCGCCGGGGCGCGCGCGAAGACGGGCTCGTCGTTCACGTCGTCGCCGGCAAAGAAGGCCGTGTGCACGCCCGCGCGGGCCACCAGCGCGAGCATGGCGTCGGCCTTGTCGGGGCAGCCGCGGGGAACGAGGTTGACGACGCGCTTGCCGGCGAAGACCTCGATGTCCGGCGGCCGGTCCTGCAGCGCAGCGTCGATCGCCGCCAGCGCCGCCTCCTCGGAAGCTGCCAGCCGATGGTGCAGCGCCAGCGACAAGCCCTTGTCCTCGACGCTCACGCCGGCTGCGCGGAAGAGCTCGTGCCGCTCCTGCAGGTGCGCGCGCAGCGGGTCGAGCGCGCCGCGCCAGGCCAAGGCCGCCTCGGGCTGGTCGGCATGCTCGGCGCCGTGGTTGCCGACGAGGTAGGTCGGCGCAAAGCCCAGGCGCTGGCGCAGGTCGGCCAGCGAGCGTCCGCTGATCACCGCCAGCGGCAGCCGGGTCGCCAGCGCCGCCAGCCGCGCCGACACCGCCTGCGACAGCCGCGCCTCGCCCGGCTGCGTGACGATGGGTGCGAGCGTGCCGTCGAAGTCGAAGCCCAGCAGCGCGCGCTGCGCCAGCAGTTGCGCGAGCGCCGCCTCGCCCTCGGCGCTGAAGATGTGCGGACGCCGCGCGCGCTCGCTGCCGCTGTCCCTTTCGCGCGGCTCGCCGGATGCACCCATGGCCGTCTAGCCGTCTTCCTGGAAGCGCCGCACGCGCGCCTCGATGCGCGCGCGCAGGCGCGAGCGCCCGGCGTCGGCGAGCATGCGGCCGGCCCAGCGGTAGACGTTGAACTCGCGCACCGTGCTGCGCAGGCTGGCCATGCGTTCGCGCTGCTCGGCCGCCGGCATCGTCGCTGCGCGGTGGAGGGCGTCGGCGGTTTCCTCGACGTGGTAGGGGTTGACGATCAGCGCCTCGGGCAGCTCGCGCGCGGCGCCGGCGAAACGGCTGAGCACGAGCACGCCCTGCATGTCGTCGCGCGCGGCGACGAATTCCTTGGCGACGAGGTTCATGCCGTCGTGCAGGCTGGTGACGACGCAGAGGTCGGCAGCGCGGAAGAGCTCGTTGACGGCGTCGGGCTCGTGGTGCCGCGCCAGCAGGTGCACCGGCTGGCAGGCCGCGTTGCCGAAGCGGGCATTGATGCGTGCTGCGGTCTGCTCGACGCGCTGCTGGAAGCTCTGGTACTCGTCGAGCGCGCCGCGCGTCGGTGCGGCCACCTGCACGAAGACGAAGCGGCCGACCAGCTCCGGCTGCTTCTCGAGCAGGCGTTCGACGGCGTTCAGCCGCTCGAGGATGCCCTTGGTGTAGTCGAAGCGGTCGACGCCCACCGCCAGCACCGCGTCCTGGGGCAGCGCCAGGCGCTCGAGCACGCGGCGCCGGCATTCGACGACCGAAGGCCATTTCGCCACCGTCGCCTCGTCGGGCCAGGCGATCGAGATCGGGTAGCTCTCGACCAGCGTCTCCTTGTCCTGGTGGGCGATGATCGAATGCTCGTGCTCGATCCGCGCCTCCAGGTAGCGGTCCACCGTCTCGATGAAGTTCTTGCAGTGGTAGCGCGTGTGGAAGCCGAGAATGGTGCTGCCGAGCATGCCCTGCAGGATCTCGCGCCGCCAGGGGCAGATGCCGAAGCTCTCCGGGTTGGGCCAGGGGATGTGCCAGAAGGTGAGGATGGTTGCCTCGGGCAGCTGCTCGCGCACCATCGCCGGCAGCAGCGCGAAGTGGTAGTCCTGCACCAGCACCACCGGATCGTCGCGCCGCGCCTCGGCCACCACCGCGTCGGCAAAGCGCTGGTTGACCGCGCGATAGGCCTCCCAGTCCGATTCGCGGAAGACCGGGCGCACGTGCGCGACGTGGCACAGCGGCCACATGCCCTCGTTGGCGAAGCCGTAGTAGTAGCCCTGTTCCTCCTCGGGGCTGAGCCAGATGCGGCGCAGCCAGTAGTCCTGCTGCCCCGGCGGCACGGCGACGCGGTCGCCCGCGTCGACGACCTCGCGGTCGGCGCTGCCGCTGCCGTGCGCGATCCAGGTGCCCGAGCAGGCGCGCATCACCGGCTCCACCGCCGTCACCAGGCCGCTGGCCGGGCGCTTGACGGCGATGCCGGCGTCGCTGTGCTCGTGGATGTAGGGCTCGCGGTTGCTGACGACGATGACCTGGTCGCCGCTCAACTGCGTGTTCAGCAGCGTGCGCAGGCGCTGCGGCGTCCACTCGGTCTCGGGCCCTTGCGCGCGGCGGTATTCGTCCTCGAGGTCGCGCAGGCGGCTGCGCAGCTCCTGCGCCAGCGGCGCCAGCTCGGGCACCGGCGCGAAGGGCGCGAGCAGCCCCTCGCCGCGCATCAGCGCACGCGCGCCCTTGACCCAGCCGCGCCAGCTCAGCTGCGCCACCGCCACCGTGATCAGCGCGATCGCAAGACCCAGCGCCGCGATGAGGCCGATCAGGTAGCGCCGCGTGTCCTGGCTGCGGCGGTCGATGAAGCTGAGGTCGTGCAGCACGAGCAGCTGGCCGACGACGACGGGCTGCGGCGGCGCCGCCGCGCCGCCGTCGGCGGTGCCGGCCGCGGCGCTCGCTGCGGCCACCGGCATCGGCGCGACGTCGCCGGTCGTGAAGCCGCCTTCGGGCAGCGCCGGCTCGGGCGCTGGAGCCGCGGGCGGGGCCGGCGGCAGCGCCATCACCTCGTGCACGCCGATGTGCACGCTGCCGCCGGCCAGGGCGAGCTGCGAGCGACCTTCCTCGGCCACGTCGAGGGCGTGGCGGCAGCTCAGCTCCGGCGGGAAGCGCTCGGTGGCCACCAGCAGTTCGCCGCTCGGGCTGCACAGGCCGATCGCGTAGAGGCGCTCGTCCTGCGTCGCGCGTTCGAACAGCGGGCGCAGGCGCTCGCTGCGATGCGCCAGCAGCGCTTCGGCGACGGCGTCGCTGAGCGTGTTGGCCACCAGCACGCCGCGGCTGTTGAGGTCGCGGCTGAACCAGCGCAGCGTGACCTGGTCGAGCAGCGGCACCGCCAGCGTGGCCGCCAGCACCAGCACCAGCGTCAGCGGCAGCAGGAAGCGCAACTGCAGGCGCAGCGAACTCAGCGCCATAGGCGTTGCGGGGCGGCGGGGCCGAAATACATGGGGACAAATGTATAACATGCGTGATCCGCCACATCGAGGAGGCCTCGTGACGACCGCAGCCGCTTCATTCACGCCGCCCGCCGGCACGGACACGGCCTCGCTGGACCTCGCGGTGATCGGCAACTGCGGCGTCGGCGCGCTGGTCGATCGCCTGGGGCGCATCGTCTGGTGCTGCCTGCCGCGGGTGGACAGCACGCCGGTCTTCGACGCGCTGCTCAACAGCGCGCACGGGCTGCCGCATGCCGGTGCCTTCACGATCGAGCTCGAGGGCCTCTCGCGCAGCGAGCAGTCCTACGAGCCCAACACCGCGGTGCTGGTGACGCGGCTGTGGGACGCCGCCGGCCAGGGCATCGAGCTGCGCGACTTCGCGCCGCGCTTCACGCTGCACGACCGCATGTTCCGCCCGGCGCAGCTGGTGCGGCGGCTGCGCCCGATCAGCGGCTGCCCGCGCGTGCGCATCCTGCTGCAGCCGCAGGGCGACTGGGGCGCAAGCCCGGCGCAGGTGACGCGCGGCAGCCACCACCTGCGCTACGTGCTGCCGCACTGCACGCTGCGGCTGAACACGAGTGCGCCCATCACCTACGTCGGCGAAGGCACCTGGTTCCAGCTGCGCACGCCGCTGTCCTTCCTGCTCGGGCCCGACGAGACGCTGACCGGCGCCGTCGACGACACCGCGCGCGACTTCGACGAGCGCACGGTGGCGCACTGGCGGCGCTGGACGCGGCGCCTGGCGCTGCCGCTGCAGTGGCAGGAGGCGGTGATCCGCGCGGCCATCACGCTCAAGCTCTGCCAGGTCGAGGACACCGGCGCCATCGTCGCCGCGCTCACCACCAGCATCCCCGAGGCGCCGCACAGCGGCCGCACCTGGGACTACCGCTACTGCTGGCTGCGCGACGCCTTCTTCGTCGTGCGCGCGCTCAACAGCCTGGCCGAGATGAGCACGATGGAGGGCTACCTGCGCTGGCTCTACAACGTCGTGCGCGGCGCGGGCGGCGGCCACGTGCAGCCGATGTACGGCGTGGGGCTCGAGCCCGAGCTGCCGGAGTCCGTCGTCGCCCAGGCCTGCGGCTACCGCGGCATGGGCCCGGTGCGCGTGGGCAACCAGGCCGCCGAGCACTTCCAGCACGACGTCTACGGCAGCATCGTGCTCGGCGCCTCGCAGGCCTTTCACGACCAGCGGCTCTTCAACCGCGGCAGCGCCGAGGACTTCGCGGCACTCGAGGCGATGGGCGAGCGCGCCTGGGCGCTGCACGACCAGCCCGACGCCGGCATCTGGGAGCTGCGCACGCGCGCCCGCGTGCACACCTCCTCGGTGCTGATGTGCTGGGCGGCGTGCGACCGCCTCGCGCGCATGGCCGCGGCACTGGGCCTGCTGGCGCGCGCGGCGCACTGGCGCGAGCGCGCGCGGACGGTGCGCGAGCTCATCCTCGCGCGCGCCTGGAGCGACAAGCGCGGCGCCTTCGTCGAGAGCCTGGGCGGCGAGCACCTGGACGCCAGCGTGCTGCTGATGGCCGAGGTCGGCTTCCTGCCGGCGCAGGACCCGCGCTTCGTGCGCACGGTGGACGCACTCATCGCCACCCTGAGCGACGGCCCCTACCTGCGCCGCTACGAGGAGGCCGACGACTTCGGCCGCCCCGAGGTCGCCTTCAACGTCTGCTCGTTCTGGCTCGTCGACGCGCTGGCGCGCATCGGCCGCCCCGAGCAGGCGCGCGAGGCCTTCGAGACGCTGCTGGCCACGCGCAACCCCGTCGGCCTGCTCAGCGAGGACACGGCGCCGGCCACGCGCGAGCTCTGGGGCAACTTCCCGCAGACCTATTCGATGGTGGGCATCGTCAACGGCGCGATGCGCCTGAGCGCGCCCTGGGACAGCGTGGTGTAGGGGCGGCGCCTGGCGCGCAGGCCCTACTTGCGCCAGAAGGCCGGCGTCAGCAGCACCAGCACGGCCAGCAGCTCGAGGCGCCCGAGCAGCATGGCCAGCGTGCAGATCCAGATCTGCACGCCGCTCAGGCCGCCGTAGTTGACCGCCGGGCCGACTTCGCCGAGGCCCGGGCCGATGTTGTTGAGGCAGGCCAGCACCGCGGTGAAGGCGGTCACCGGCTCCAGGCCGCCGAAGAGCATCGCCAGCGTCAGTACGACGAGGCAGGCGCCGTACATCATCATGTAGGCGACGACGCTGTGCATCACGCGCTCGCTGACCACCGTGCCGCCCAGCACCACCGGCGTCACCGCGCTCGGGTGCAGGATGCGCAGCAGCTCGCGCCGCGAGAGCTTGAGCAGCAGCAGCACGCGCACCATCTTCATGCCGCCGCCGGTGCTGCCGGCGCAGGTGGCGAAGCAGCCCAGCAGGATCATCAGCATCGGCGCGAAGATCGGCCACTGCGCGTAGTCGTGCGTGGCGTAGCCGGTGGTGGTGGCCACCGAGACCACGTGAAACGCCGCCTGCCGCAGCGCGCCCGGGAGGGTGGCGACGCTGCCCTCGGCCCAGAGGTAGACGGTGAGCAGCGCGATCGCGCCGGCCAGCGCGCCGACGACGGCGCGCGCCTCGGTGTTGCGCCACACCGGCGCCAGCGAGCGGCGGCGCCAGGCGGCGAAGTAGAGCACGAGGTTGACGCCCGAGATCGTCATGAAGGCGATCGCCACCGCCTCGATCGCGGCCGAGTTCCAGTAGCCGTAGCTGGCGTCGTGGCTCGAGAAGCCCGAGAGGCTGACCGTCGTGCACATGTGCATGAAGGCGTCGGCCCAGCTCATGCCCGCCATGCGGTAGGCGAGCATGCAGGCCAGCGCGATGACGCCGTAGATGATCCAGATCGCGCGCGCGGTGTCGGCGATGCGCGGCGTCAGCTTCTGGTCCTTCATCGGGCCGGTCATCTCGGTCTTCACGAGTTGCATGCCGCCCACGCCCAGCAGCGGCAGGATGGCCACCGCCAGGATGATGATGCCCAGGCCCCCGACCAGCGAGAGCAGGCAGCGCCAGACGTTGACCGCGGTCGGCAGCGCGTCCAGCCCCGAGATCACCGTTGCCCCGGTGGTGGTGAAGCCCGACATCGCCTCGAAGTAGCCGCCGGTGAAGCTCAGGCCCGGGATCGCCAGCAGCAGCGGCAGCGCGCCGAACAGCGGCAGCAGCGTCCACGTCAGGGCGACCAGCAGGAAGCCGTCGCGCGGCTGCAGTTCGCGGCGAAAGCGCCGCGTGGCCAGGCTCATCACGAGGCCGCAGGCCAGCGTGATGCCCGCAGCGGCGAGGAAGGGCTCGCGCGCGCCGTCCTCGCCGACGACGGCGAAGGCCAGCGGCACGCCCATCAGCAGCGCGAACAGCACCACCATGCGGCCGACCATCGCGACGACGGCAAGCGCGCCCATGTTCAGAAGAAGAAGGTCGCGCCGACCTGGAACAGCTTCTCGACCTGGCGGATCATGCGCTTGCGCGGCACGAAGACGATCACGTGGTCGTTGGGCTGCACCACCGTGTCGTGGTGGGTGATGATGACGCGCGGCTTGGCGAACTCGGGCTCGACCGCGCTGCCGTCCTCCAGGTGCAGGCCGCGCACCAGCGCGCCGATGTGCGCGCCCTCGGGCAGGTCGATCTCGTCGATGCGCCGGCCGGCCATGCGGCTGGTCTTGGCGTCGCCGCGCACGATGCCCTCCAGCGCCTCGGCCGCACCGCGGCGCAGGCTGTGCACGGCCTCGACGTCGCCGCGGCGCACGAAGGCCAGCAGCTCGCCGATCACCGCCTGCGCGGGCGACAGTGCGATGTCGATCTGCGTGCCCTGCACCAGTTCGGCGTAGGCGCGGCGGTTGATCAGCGCCAGCACCCGGCGCACGCCCAGCCGCTTGGCGAGCAGGCAGGCCATGATGTTGTCCTCGTCGTCGCTGGTCATCGCGACGAAGAGGTCCATGTCCGGCGCGTTCTCGGCGGTCAGCAGGTCCTCGTCGGTGCTGTCGCCGTGCAGGACGAGCACGTCGGCGGGCAGTTGCGCGGCGAGGTAGTCGCAGCGCTCGCGCCGCTCCTCGATCAGCTTGACCTGGTAGCGCCCGTGCAGCTCGCGCGCCAGGCGCAGCCCGATGCGCCCGCCGCCGGCGATCATCAGCCGCCTCACCGGCCGATCCATCTTGCGCAGCGCACCCAGCACGGTGCGAAGGTGCTCGGTGGCGGCGAGCACGAAGATCTCGTCGCCCGCCTGCACGCGGGTGGCGCCGCCGAGGTCGGGCACCGCCTTGTCGTGGCGGTAGATCGCCACGATGCGCATCTCGACGCCGGGCACGAGCGTGGGCAGCTCGGCCAGCGTGTGCTGCACCAGCGGCCCGCCGGCCACCGCGCGCACGGCGATCAGGCTCACCAGGCCGCCCGCGAACTCGAGCACCTGCAGCGCTTCGGGGTACTCGATGAGCTTGCGCACGTAGGTGGTGACGCTCTGCTCCGGGTGGATCACGTGGTCGACCGCGAAGCCTGCCTTGCCCAGCAGCTCGGCGCCCTCGTCGAACTCCGGGCTGCGCAGGCGCGCGATCGTCGTCGGCACGCCGAAGACCTCGTGCGCGATCTTGCAGACGACGAGGTTGGTCTCGTCCAGCGGCGCGCAGGCGATCAGCATGTCGCTGTCCTCGGCGCCGGCCTCGCGCAGGACGCTGGGCTGGATGCCGTTGCCGACGACGCCGCGCAGGTCCAGCCGGTCCTGCAGTTCGCGCAGGCGCGCCGGGTCGGTGTCGACGACGGTGATGTCGTTGCGCTCGGAAACCAGGTTCTCCGCGACGCTCTCGCCGACGCGGCCCGCCCCCAGGATGAGGATCTTCATGCTCTCGCTTCGCGGGCGGCCTCGCCCCAGGCCGCAGGGTACAGCAGCGCAAGCGTCTCCTCGGCGGCGCGCGCCAGCAGCGGCTGCAGCGCGGCCTGCAGGCGCTTCGCCTCGCCCGCGTTGTCCAGCGCCTGGGTGCGCGTGTTCCAGAGCGCTGCCAGCGCCGGGCCCTGCGCGGCCAGCGCCTGCGCCACCGCATCCGCCCAGTGCGCGGGCGCCTCGCCATCGCGCCACTGGCCGCGGCCGCGGCCGTAGTGCGCGACCGCCAGGTAGCGCAGCAGCGCCGCGCGCAGCAGCTCCTGCAGCGCCGTCGGGGCGAGCGCGACGAAGCCGCGGTCGCTGCCCCGCACGACGTTGAGGCCGCGCGCGAGGCCCGCCGCGCCCAGGGCGCCGAGCACGCCACCGGCGATCATGCCGCCGCCAAGCGTCAGGCCACCGCTGGCGAGGTCGGCGGCCAGGCCGCTGGCCGCGCCGCTCACCAGGCCGCCCAGCAGCGCCGCCGAGCCCTCGCCCACGCGCTGGCGCCACTGCAGCTGGTCGGCCAGCCGCTCGAGCACGAGGCCGCCGGCGCGACCGTCCAGGCCGTGCAGGCGGATCAGCGCCTCGGTGCTCGCGCGCGTCTGCCCGTCAACCCGCGCCGCCAGCTCGCGCTCGGCGGCGTCGAGCGCGGCCGGCCGCTTGTCCGCAAGCCCGAGCGTCGAGCCGAGCTGGCGCAGGCTGTCCTTCACGCCCTTGCCGCCGGCCAGCGCGACGCGTGTCGCGCCAAGCTGGGCGAGGCTTGCCGCAAGCGCCGTCATCGCGGCGTCGAACTGCTGCTGCCGCTGCTGCGTCCAGGCGCGGCGCAGCGCCGCCATTGCCTCCTGACGCCCTGGCGGCAGCGCGTCCTGCACCGCGCGCCAGAGGACACCCTCCTGCACCCAGCAGCGCGCGAAGGCGTCCAGCGGCAGCACCGCGCGTACGAGCGGCCAGGGCTGCAGCCGCTCGCGCCAGCGCCGCAGGTCGGCGTCGTCGGCGCGCTCGCCGCGCGGCGCACCGAGCTGGTTGAGCAGCACCAGGACCGGCTTGCCGATCCAGGCCAGCAGATCCATCTCCGGCGCGACGTAGCCCGCGGCCTCGGGCGGCTCGGCGGCATTCACCAGGTAGAGCACGACGTCGCTGGTGTCGCGCACGTGGCGCACGACCTGCTGCGCGGCCCAGAAGGGGCGGTCGCGCCAGCGGTCCCAGACCTCGGAGAGGAACCAGCCGAGCGGGCTGCCCTCGCGCCGCAGGCGCCGCACCAGGCGCGCGCTGTCGCCGAAGCCCGGCGTGTCCCACAGCGTCAGCGCGTTGCCCGCCTCGTCCTGCAGCAGCGGGTGCGGGTCGGCGAACTCGGTCACGTGCGGCGCGTCGCGCACCTCGCCGATGTCGCGCGAAAGCAGCGTGCGCGCCAGCGTCGTCTTGCCGACGTTGGTGTGCGAGACCAGGCTCAGGGCGATCGTTTCGGCCATGACGAACGTTCGCGGTCGAGTTCCTGATGCGAACAGGCCGTGGGATCAGCCGTTGCGAGACAGGGGCAGGCCGGACGCCGGAGATCGCCCGCGATGCAGGACCGCATCAGGACGCTCGAGCGACAGGGCGTTCGGGTGAGGAGGGCTGCACCGCCAGCCGCATCCCCATCGCCTTGAGGATGGCCGACAGACTGCTGAGCGCCGGGTTGCCCTTCGGCGACAGCGTGCGGTAGAGCTGCGTCGGATTCAAGTGCGCCTGCTCCGCGACGGCCTGCACCCCGCCGAATGCCTGCGCCATCTGTCGCAGGACGATCAGCAGTTCGGCCTGATCGCCGTCGGCCAGGATGTCGTTGATGATGTCCAGCGCAAGCGTCGGATCGCTTCGGTACAGCGCCGCCATGGCTTCGTCATGGGATCTGCTTCGCATCGTCTGCCCTCCGTTGCCAGTCCTGCCAGCAGCCCACCGCCTTGGCCAGGTCCGAATCCTGCGTGCGTTTGTCGCCGCCGCACAGCAGCAGCACCACGCGCTGCCCGGAAATCGCGTAGTAGACGCGGTAGCCAGGGCCGATATCGACGCGCAGCTCCCAGACCCCTTCACGGCAGAACTTGTGGTCACCGAAATTGCCCAGCTCGATCCGGGCCACCTGGCGGATCACGGCCACCTTCGCCTGGCGGTCGCGCAATCGCTGCAGCCAGTCCGCGTACAGGTCTCGGTGATCTTCGGCGGTCAGGTAATGCTCGATCCGGTACGTCATCATTTTCGTTTATAGACGAATATCGGTCAAGCTGGCGACCCGAGCCCATTGATGACAAGAGTCCCGGCGATGAGCGTGTTTCACCGAAGGGCCATTGCTCGGGCCATGAAAAAAGCCCCGGCGAGCCGGGGCTTCGATGATGGCATGAAGCCGTGCTCAGTCGGCCTTGCGGCGGCGACGGGCGGCACCGATGCCGGCCAGCGCCAGACCCGCGAGGGCCAGCGTCGCGGGCTCGGGGACGTTGGTCGGGGGGGCGTCGTCGTAGGTGTAGGTGATGCTCGCACCGCATCGACCGTAGGTGGTCTGCGAACCGCCCGAGAAGCCCGCGCCGCCGGCGACCGTGAAGCTGGAGAGGGAGTCGCAGCTCAGCGAGAAGTTGCCGCCACCCGCTTGCGACAGTCCGGCGAGGCCAAGCGAGAAAGTGAGCGAATCGCTGTCGCTGAGCGTTGCCGAGTCGTGGGTGCTGTTCGGCGTCATGGCGACCCAGCCGGTCGTGAACGACAGCGCCACGTCGCTGACGCCGTTGAACAAGGCATCGATCGAGGCCAGCGAGCTGTTCAGTCCGATGTCCGAATTGGTGGTGCCGCGCACATTCGTGCTGGTCGCCGCGCCTCCGAGTTGCAGATGAATGGTGCCCTCGATGCCGGCGTCGACAACCAGGGTGGCGCCGGTCAGCGTGCCCAGAGTCGAATCGAACAGGCCCAGCGTGCCGCTCTGGCTGATCTCGGTGGGCTGGAAGGGATTGGTGAAGTTGTACGTGACGGTGCCAGCCTGCGCCGCCATCGCCAGCAGTGAGGCGCCGGCCACGACGGCCAATTTCTTGATCATGAATGACTCCTGTGAGGGAATGATTGTCGGGATTCGCGGGCTTACCGCTGCCTGCACAAGAAGTGATGCAACGTCTAGGCCAGGTCGGAAAACTTGTGTCCAATCAAGTGATTGCGATTTCTGATGATGTAACGAAGTGAAAACTGTCAGAAATCTCGACACCGTGCCGGCCGCAGGGGCCGCTCGGCCGGCCTGCGTCTGCTTCAGCTGCCGAGCATGCGCTGCAGGGCTTCCTGCAGCTGCGCCGCGGGCGCGCCGAGGTCTACCGCCAGCAGCGTCGTGCCGTGGGCATCGGCCAGCGTCTGCCAGGCCTGTCGACGCGCCGCCAGCGCAGCCGGGTCCTCGCCCAGGCGCTGGCGGTAGCCGGCCTCGTCGGCGAGCAGGACGCGGCGCGACGCGGGCGCGCTGCTGGCCAGGCGCTCGAGCAGGCGGCCGTGCACCTCCTCCTCGGGCGTGCTGGCGAGGTCGACGAGCACCAGCACGAGCGCGGCATCGGGTGGCGGGGTGGTGGAGCCGGGCTCGGCTTCGTCGCCGTAGGGCACGGGCGGCGCGGCCTGCAGTCGGGCGCGGCCCTGGCTCGTGGCCTGCAGCGCGTCCTGCAGGGCGAGCGCGGCGGCGGCGGAGGCCGGCGCGGCGTGCGGCAGCAGCCAGACCGTGCCGGTGAGGCCCCGGCGCGGCTGCAGCCATTGCTTGAACCAGGCGTCGTCGGCGGCCAGCGGCAGCCGCCGCTGCAGGCGCCAGCTCTGCAGCCGCGCCAGCGCCGCCAGCAGCAGCCGCGGGCCGATGATGAAGAGGACTAGGGTTGCCGCGTACAGGTGCAGCCAGGGTGCGGCGCTGGCCTGCGCCGGCTGCGCCGGACCGATCTGCATGGCCGCCAGCGCCGTCGCGTCGGGCAGGGCGATGCCGGTGACGGCCGAGGCCGGGGCGAGCAGGGTGGCCAGCAGCGCGTGCACGGCCCCGGCACTCAGGAAGGTGCTCTCCCAGCCGGCCAGGTAGTCGAGCACGAGGCCGCGCACGTAGAGGCTGCAGACGACGCCCAGCGCCAGCGCCGCCGAGCCCAGGTGCAGCACGAGTGCGGCGCGTGCGCCGTCCAGCGGTGCGGCCACGCGCGCCCAGTCGAGCGCGAAGCGCGCCAGCGTGGCGTGCCGCCCCCAGCGTCCGCCCTTGGGCTGCCAGCTCGCGCGCAGCCAGCGCCGAAAGCGCCCCGGCCCCTTGCCGCGCAGCGGCGCGACGATCAGCGCGAGATAGACGAGCAGGTTCCAGGCGACCAGCGCCCAGATCGGCGGCGCCAGCAGGTTGATGCGCTGCGCCGGGCCGATGTGGTCGACGGCCAGGCCGATCGCAAAGCCCAGCAGCACGGTGACGATCACCCAGGCGCGGCCGGCAAAGCGCGCGGCGAGTGCGGCGCGCACGGCGGTCTCGCGCGGCGCCAGGCGCTGCATGGCGTGCCGCGCGCGCTCGGCGATGAAGCGCGCCGGCGCTGCGTCCTCGGGCAGGCTGGCGCGGGCGACGCGGGTGGCCCAGTCGCGGTCTTCGGCGGTCCAGGCGGGGTCGGGCGGATCGGCGCTCTCGTAGGCGCGCAGCAGCAGCACCTGGCGCGCACTGCGCTCGTCGAGGGTGATGCTGGCGGGCGCTTTCATCGCCGGGTCAGGCCAGCGCGCGCCCGATGAGGATCTTCTGCACTTCGGAGGTGCCCTCGTAGATCTGCGTCACCCGCACGTCGCGGTAGATGCGCTCGACGGGGAAGTCGCTCACATACCCGTAGCCGCCGAAGACCTGGATCGCCGCCGAGCACACGGCTTCGGCCATTTCGCTGGCGAAGAGCTTGGCCATCGCCGCCTCCTTCAGGCAGGGGCGGGCAGAGTCCTTCAGGCTCGCGGCGTGCCAGACGAGCTGGCGCGCGGCCTCGATCTTCGTGGCCATGTCCGCCAGCTTGAACTGCACCGCCTGGTGCTCGAAGATCGGCTGGCCGAAGGCGCGGCGCTCCTTGGCGTACTGCAGCGCCGCCTCGAAGGCCGCGCGCGCCATGCCCACACTCTGGCTGGCGATGCCGATGCGACCGCCCTCCAGCCCCGAGAGCGCGATCTTCAGGCCCTCGCCCTCCTCGCCGATGCGGTTGGCCGCGGGCACGCGGCAGTTCTCGAAGGCGATCTGCGCGGTGTCGCTGGCGTGCTGGCCCATCTTGTCCTCGAGGCGCGCGACGGTGTAGCCGGGCGTGCTCGTGGGCACCAGGAAGGCGCTGATGCCGCGCTTGCCGGCGGCCTTGTCGGTGACCGCGAGGACGATCGCCACGTCGCCGTTCCTGCCGCTGGTGATGAACTGCTTGACACCGTCGATGACGTAGTCGCCGCCCTCGCGGCGCGCGCTCGTGCGCAGGCCGCCGGCCTCGCTGCCGACGTGCGGCTCGGTCAGGCAGAAGGCGCCGAGCATGTCGCCGCGCGCCAGCGGCACGAGGAAGCGCGTCTTCTGTTCGTCGTTGCCGAAGGCGGTGAGGATGGAGCACACCGGGCAGTTGTTGACGCTGACCACGGTGCTGGTGGCGCCGTCGCCCGCGGCGATCTCCTCGAGGATGAGCGCCAGCGACAGGGTGTCGAGGCCGGCGCCGCCGAAGCGCTCGGGCACCGCGACGCCGTAGCAGCCGAGGTCGGCAAGGCCGCGCAACTGCGCCTTGGGGAAGTGGTGGCTCTTGTCCCACGCCGCGGCGTGCGGCGCGATCTCGGCCTGCACGTAGCTGCGCACGGCGTCCTGCACCGCGCGATGGTCGTCGCTCAGCAGCATGCGAGAGTCTCCCTGCGGATCACCACGGCAGCGGCGTGCCGTCGACGTTGAGGAAGCCGCCGTGGTGGGCGGCGGTGAGCCCGGCCATGACGCGGCGCAGGCCGGCGGCGCTCTCGGCCACGTCCAGCTCGGCGCCGCTGCCGCCCATGTCGGTGCGCACCCAGCCCGGGTGCAGCGCGACGCAGATCGCGCGGCCGGCCCAGGCCAGCGCCGCGTCCTTCATCACCGAATTGAGCGCCGCCTTCGAGGCGCGATAGAGCCAGCCGGCATGGCTGCTGCGCGAGCCGATCGAGCCCATGCGCGAGCTGAGCAGGCCCACCCGCGCGCCCGGGGCGAGCGCGTCGGAAAGCAGCGGCAGCACGCGCATGGCGCCCAGCACGTTGGTGTGCATGACGGCGTCGAACTCGGCCTCGGTCGGCGTCTGCAGCCCGTCGCTGCGCGGGCCGTAGATGCCGGCGCAGAGCAGCACGAGGTCCAAGCGCAGGCCGTCGATCGCCCAGGGCAGGCCCGCGGCGCTGGCCGCGTCGCCCACGTCCAGGCGCAGGGGCGTGGCGCCGAGCTCGGCCAGGCGCTGCAGCCCGGCGTCGCTGCGGGCGCTGGCGTGCACGCGGGCGCCTTCGGCGCGGTACTGGCGCACGAGTTCGAAGCCGATGCCGCGGCTCGCGCCGACGATGAGAACCTGCATGACGCGCATTGTGCGGCAGGCCCTGCGCCGCGGCGGCGGCCGGCGCGCCTTGCGGCCGACCGTGCGGATGTCACCGGGTGGCCACGGCCGGGCGTGTCGGGGGTCACGCGATGCGCGTCGACACGGCGCGCGCCGCCTCCGCGGGGCCCACGGTCGCAGGTGGCGCGGCTATGCTGCGCCCCAAAGGTGGCAGCAGGCGATGTTCGAGACGTGGTGGTGGTGGTTGCCCTTGGTGGCAGGGGCGTTGTGGTGGCTGGCCGGGCGCCCCGGCTGGCGCCGTCGCGGCGCTACGCACGCGGCCCGCGACCTGGCCGCGCCGAAGCGGACTGCGCAGGCGCATGCCGCGTCCGAGCTCGCCGAGGCGGCTGAGGTCCGTCCGCTGTCGCGCACGGAAACCGTCGAGTCGCCCGCCGATGCCGCGCTGCCCGCGCCGCCGCGGGTGCCGGTGCCCTCGGATCGCGACGTCGAGATCAGCGCGGCCGCGGCCGCCGAGGCGGCGCTTCAGGAAGCGCAGGAGAGTGCGCGGCGCGAGTGGGCCGCCCGCCAGGCCGCCGAGCGCGAGGCCGCCGCCCAGGCCGCCGCGCGCCTTGCCGCCGAGCGCGAGGCCGCCGCCCGCGCCGAGGCCGAGCGCCGCGCCGCCGAGGCCGCGGCCCGCGCGCAGGCGCAGCGCCTGGCCGAGGAAGCCCAGCGGCGCGCCGCCCGACTGCAGGCCGAGCGCGAGCAACAGGCACGCGCGCTCGCCGACGCCGAACGTGAAGAGCAGGCACGCGCGCTCGCCGAAGCCGAGCGTGAAGAGCGGGCACGCGCGCTCGTCGAAGCCGAGCGCTTGGCGGCCGAACGCAAGGAAGCTCTGCGCCTGGAAGCCGAGCAGCGGGCGCGCGAGCAGGCCGAGGCGCAACGCGCCGAGGAAGCGCGCCTGCGCGCCGAGCGCATCGAAGCCGAGCGGCGCGCCCAGGCGCAGGCCGAAGCCGAGCGGGCGCGGATCGAGGCCGCGCGCGCCGAAGCCCTGCGGCAGGCGCAGGCGCAGGCCGCGCATGAGCGGCGGGAGGCCGAGGCGGCAAGCGCCCGGGCCGGACGTGAAGGCGACCAGGCGACGCCGCCCGCGGCCCCGAGCGGGGCGCTGCCGCTCGTGATGGTCGCCGACGATTCCAAGGTGGTGCGCGTGAAGACCAGCCGCCTGCTGGCCGCGCGGGGCTTTCGCGTTGCGCTGGCCGAAGACGGCGCACAGGCGCTCGAGATGATCGGAAAGGAGTTGCCGCAGGTACTCGTCACCGACGTCGAGATGCCGCATCTGGACGGCCTGGACCTGACGCGGCGCCTGCGTGCCGACCTGCGCACGGCCGAGCTGCCGGTGATCATGATCACCTCGGCGGACGACCGGCTGGCCGATGTGGCGCGGGAGGCCGGCGTCACCGTGCTGATGGGCAAGCCCTACGGCGAGCAGGATTTCGTTGCGCAGGTGGCCCGACTGGCGGGCGTCACCCTCGTGGCCTGAGGTCGTCGGCGCCGTCGCGGGGGCGCGGCGGCAGCGGGCCGCGGTCAGAATGGGCGACCATGAGTGCAGCCGCAGCCCTCTCGAGCGACCTCGTCTGGCCGCCGCGCGATCCGCAGGCGGCGCGGTCGCGGCCCTCGCTGCTGCAGTGCCTGGTGCTGGCGGGCCTGATGCACGCGCTGCTGGTGGCGCTGCTGGGCACCGCGCCGGGGGGCGGCTCGAACGATCCCGGTGAGCGTTCCTGGGGGGCGATCCGGATTCGCCTGGGCAGCGCGGGGCAGGGCGACGAGCGCGGCGCCGCCGAGCGCGCGCCGCCGCCGGTCGCGCTGCCGACCCCGGCGCCGCAGCCTCGCTACGGCGGCAGCACGCCGCGGGCCACGCCCCTGCCCGCACCCGAGCCGGGCGCGCCGGACCTCGGCGCGCGCCAGCCGCGGCCCACGCCCGAGCCGACGCTGGCTGCGCCGCCGGCCGCGCAGGTCGAGGCCGGGAATGCGAGCCGCCGCACCCGCCCGTCGACGCTTGCCGCGCCCGCGGCGGTCGCCGTTCCCGAGCCCGTGCCGGCGCCGCTGCACGAACCGCTGCCGCTGCCGGCGATCGCCGAGCCCTCGCCCTTGCCGGAGTCGCCGCTGGCCACGCCGTCGACGGCGCCGCAGCTGGCACCCTCACCCACCGTCGAAGCGCCGACGCTGCGCCGGCCGCCGCAGACCAGCCCCGACCTCCAGGCCCCGCCGCCGAGCGTGGACTCGGCACCGGCAGCGGCCGCGCCGCCTGCGCCGCCGCCCGCGCCTGCCGAGCCGGAGACCACGCGTTCGCCGTCCCCCGGCCCCTTGCCGCGGCCGCTGACGCCCGAACCTGCGCCCGCGCTGCCGAGCCCGTCACGCCCACCCGACGTGCCGGCACCGGCGGCCCTGGCCCCGCTGCCGCCGCCGCCGCTGTCGACCCAGTCGCTGCCCGCGCCACCCGCAACGCTGCCCGCGCCGCCGCTTCCAGCATCGCCGCGGCCTGCGCCCGCGCCCGAGGCTGCTGCGCCCGTCCCGCTGCGTGCGCCCAGCGGGGCTGCGCCGATGGCGCAGGCGCCGCTGGCCCCGGTCGACGCGCGTGCAATGCCGCAGGCAGCCTTGCCGCCGCCGACGCTGGCGCCGCTGGGCGGCGTCTCGGTCGGCCCCGCGCCGCCCATGGCCGGCGCGGCGCAGGCCGTGCAGGAAGGCGCGCGGACGACGCCATCCACGCCAGCCGCGCCATCCACGCCGTCCACGCCGCCGACCCCTGAGGCGCGTCCGCGCCTGAACCTGAGCCTGCCGTCGACGCCGACACCCCCGGCGGCGCCGAGTGCGGCGCGTCTGCTCAACCTCGTGCCGCCGCCGCCCGAGCGCAAGTCGACGCTGGCCGAAGGCATCGAGAAGGCCGCCAAGCCCGATTGCCGCAAGGCCTACGGCGGCATGGGCGCGCTGGCGATCATCCCGCTGGCCGCCGACGCGCTGCGCGAAGGCGGCTGCCGCTGGTAGCGGCGGGCGCCGCTCAGGTGTCGGATGGCTTGACACCGGCGCCGGAACGCGACCCAGGGACTGTTTGTTTCTTTAGTCAGATCAATGGCTTGGAGCATTCAGGCGCGAAGTTTGCTAGAGAACGCGAGTCTGATCTCTTCGCAGGAGAACGCCATGGCTTTCAAGAGGTTTCGATCCGCCGCCGCTGCGCTGCTGACCTGTTCCGCCGCGGTCGTCGCGGCCGCCCCGGTGCAATGGACCTCCGCCTCGGGCGGCAACGACCACTGGTACGAGCGAGTGACGCCGGCGACCGTCGCCGGCTACACCTGGGACGAGGCCTACGCCGATGCGCCCACGCGCTCCTGGATGGGCCTGACCGGCTACATGGCAACGGTCACGTCGCAAGCCGAGCAGAACTTCCTCATTGCGGCGTTCGGCATCGGCGGTGCCTGGCTCGGCGGCAACGATCGCGCGACGGAAGGCACCTGGCAATGGGTCAACGGACCCGAGGCCGGGCAGACCTTCTACATCGCCGGTGCCGGTTCGCAGCCGGGCTACTCGAACTGGAACACGGGCGAACCCAACAACTGCTGCAGCGGCGAAGACGATCTGGTCTACGGCTACTTCGGGGATGCGGCCGCGGTGTGGAACGACTATGGCGTGCCGTCGTTCCCGAACGCGCGCTACTCCTATTTCGTCGAGTACTCGGGCCAGCCCGGCACGTCGGTCCCCGAGCCCGCGACGCTGGCGCTGGTCGGTGTCGGCCTGTTGCTGGCAGCGCGTCGCCGCCGCGCCTGATCGGGCGCTTGCCCTCTTCGCGCAACCGCGAGGAGGGCTGGGACTTCAGGCCAGGCCGCGGCGCTCGGCCATGTCGCGGCCGATGGCCTGCAGGGTCGCGTCGTCGAGTGCGGCGCGGGCCGCGGGGAAGGCGTTGGCCTCCTCGGCGGCGATGTGGGCGCGGTAGAGCGCGGCGAACTTGGCCCAGGTGACGAACTCGGCAGGGCCGGCGGCGATCCAGCTGCCCGCGGCGACCTCGACCAGGCTGCGCCGCAACTCGATCCAGAGCCGGTGCAGTTCGTGGTGCTCCTGCTCGATCTGCGCGGCGAAGGCTTCGTCGCCGGCCGCGCGCAGCAGCGGCAGGATGTGGCGCTCCTCGTCCTCGTGGTGGGCGGGGGCCGAGAGGTCGAAGTAGCGCAGCACGTCGCGCGCCGCCTGCGCGGTGGCGGCGTCGCAGCCGTGCACCGGCAGCCGTGCCGCCAGCCGCTCCATCTGCACCAGGTTGCGGCGCACGCGATCGTGGCAGGCCTCGAGCATCTCGAAGGGCTCGTCGAAGCGGCCGTGCGGCGGGTCGCGGGGCGGCAGGGCGGCGTTCATGGCGATGGGATGGCGTTCGGGCGGACCTCGGCTACCAGCGTCCGCGCAGCGTCAGCCGCCAGCTGCGCGGCACCTCGGCGTGCAGGAACAAGGGTGACTTCTCGGCGAGGTTGACGTTGCCGAGGTTGGTCACGCCCAGGCCCAGTTCCAGGCCATGCGGCAGCGCGACGCTGCCTTGCGCCGACATCATCGTGATGCCCGGCACCGGCTGCGTGGGCGCACCGGCCACCGGCGCGGCCAGGAGCTGGCCCTGCGATCGTTCGATGTTGCCGCTCAGTTGCCAGGGGCCGCGGGCCCAGGCGGCGCGCAGCCCGAACTGGTGGCGCGGCCGGCGCTCCAGGCGCTGGCCGTGGCCATCGGTGGCGTCCAGCCACTGCCAGCTGGCCGCCAGCGTCCACGCGCGCGTGGGCTTCCAGGTGGCGCCGGTCTCCAGGCCCTGCAGCGTGGCCTTGTCGGTGTTCTCGAAGGTGTAGAGGGCGCGCCCGGCGAGCGTGCCGATCGGGCGCGTGACGATGAGGTCGGTGACGCGGTTGTGAAAGAGCATCGCCTGCGCGCCCAGCGTCGGCGTGCTCCAGCCGACGCCGATCTCGACGGCGTCGTTGCTCTCCGGGCGCAGCGCGGCGTTGCCCTGGAACATGAACGGGCCTTCGTCCTCGAGGTAGTCGGCCGAGTTCTGCTTGAGCGTGGGCGCCTTGAAGCCATGGCCGTAGCCGCCCTTGACGGTCCAGCCCGGGGCGGCCTTCCAGACGAGGTAGGCGCGCGGGCTCCATTCGTGGCCGAAGCGGCTGTGGTGGTCGTAGCGCACGCCTGCGGTGAGCGTCAGCGTCTGTGCCAGCCGGGCCTCGTGCTCGAGGTAGAGCGCGCGGTTCTCGGCGCGGCCGCGGCCGTCGGGCAGGCCGAAGTTCTCGACCTCCTCGCGCCTGAACTCGAAGCCCGCGGTGCTCTGCTGCCCGGCCGCCGGGACGAGGGAGAGCTGGCCTTCGCCGATGCGGTCGTCCAGCGACTGCGGGCGCAGCGAGGGCACGCCGCTCGTGCGCGTGTTGCTCGTCTCCAGGCTGCTGCGGTAGAGGCGCAGCGAGGCGCGCGCGTCGAGCGCGCCGCCGAGCTCGCCGCTCCAGCCGAGCGAGCTGTGCGCGCGATCGACCGGCGTGATGCTCTCGTAGTAGCGCTTGCGCCCGCTCTTCTCGCGCATGTCGGCCCAGCGCGACTCGTCGCCGATGCGGTGCTCGGCGACCAGCTCGTGCCCGGGCGCCGGGTTCCAGTAGACGCGCAGCGCGCCGTCGCTCTTGTCCTGGCCCTCGAGGTCGGAGATGCGCGCGTCGTCGCGGTTGGCGATCGTCTGGCGGCGGCGCTGCGAGGCGCTGACGCCCAGCCGCCAGTGCTCGGAAAGCGGCCCGTCGGCGTGCAGCGAGGCGCGGTGCCCGTTGCCGCCGAGGTCGCCCTCGGCGACGCTGCCCTCGACCATCGCGCCCAGGCTCCAGCGCTCGCGGCCGGGGGTTCGGGTGATGATGTTGACCACGCCGCCCAGCGCCTCGGCGCCGTAGAGCACCGACATCGGCCCGCGGATGACCTCGATGCGCTCGATGTCGTCGACGGCGATCCAGTCGTACTGGAAGTCGCTGTGGGCGACGAAGCTGTCGCTGGCGCCGATGCGCTTGCCGTCGACCAGCATCAGCGTGTGGCGGGTGTCCATGCCGCGCAGGTTGAGGGTGCGGCGGCCGCTCACCGTGCGGCCCTGGATCGAGATGCCGGTGTCGCCGCGCACGGCCTCGAAGATGTTGTCGGCGCCGCGCGCCTCGATCTCGGCGCGCGTGACGACGTCGATGGCGGCCGGGGCGTCGATCTGCGGCATCGCGTGGCGCGTGGCGGAGATGACGATGGTCTGGGCGTCCTGCTCGGTGGGTTGGGCCGTGGCGCCGGCTGCCAGCAGGAGCGGCAGGAGCGGCAGCAGCCGAGGCAGGGCGCGGGGCGGGGGCATCGCAGCAATCTTCGGGTTTGTCGGGATGGCGCAAGGATGCTGGCCGATACTGACGGCCGCCTTGACCTGGGTTTGTTTTTCGACAAGGTATGACCCTTTCGACGCCAAGGCTTGAACCAGTTCAAGGACTCGCGGAGCCTTCGGGCTCAGGATTTACCCCAGGTGTGAACCCGGTCCCTCGGACCAAGGAAGGAGAGAACGTGAAGATCCCCAAGCTGAATGTCGCGACGGCTGCCATGCTGATGCTGGCAGCCGCCACCGCGCTGAACGTGCATGCGCAGGAAAAGAAGGTTCCCGGCATGTCCGAGACCGAAGTGATGTACCAGGCCGGCTCGTCGCCGCTGGGCGACGTGCCCATGCATCAGAGCACGAACCCCAAGGCCCCGCCGATGACGCAGGCCGAATTCGACCGCGCGCGCCAGATCTACTTCGAGCGCTGCGCCGGCTGCCACGGCGTGCTGCGCAAGGGCGCCACCGGCAAGCCGCTGACGCCCGACATCACGCTGGGCCGCGGCACCGACTACCTGAAGGTCTTCATCGCCTACGGCTCGCCTGCCGGCATGCCGAACTGGCAGACCTCGGGTGAGATGGACGAGAAGACCGTCGACCTGATGGCGCGCTACATCCAGCACGATCCGCCGGTGCCGCCGGAGTACGGCCTCGCCGACATGAAGAAGACCTGGAAGGTCATCGTGCCGCCGGAGCTGCGGCCGAAGAAGAAGATGAACAGCTACAACATCGACAACATCTTCTCGACCACGCTGCGCGACACCGGCGAGATCGCGTTGATCGACGGCGACACCAAGAAAATCATCAACATCGTCAAGACCGGCTACGCGGTGCACATCAGCCGCATGTCGGCCTCGGGCCGCTACCTGTTCGTGATCGGCCGCGACGCCAAGGTCAACATGATCGATCTGTGGATGGAGAAGCCCGACAACGTGGCCGAGATCCGCGTCGGTCTCGAGGCGCGCTCGGTCGACACCAGCAAGTACAAGGGCTACGAGGACAAGCTGGCGATCGCCGGCACCTACTGGCCGCCGCAGTTCACGATCATGAACGGCGACACGCTGGAGCCGCTGAAGATCGTCGCCACCCGCGGCATGGTCGTCGGCACGCAGGAGTACCACCCGGAGCCGCGCGTGGCCTCGATCGTGGCCAGCCACTTCAAGCCCGAGTTCGTCGTCAACGTGAAGGAGACGGGCAAGACGCTGATGGTCAACTACGCCGACCTCGAGGCGCTGAAGATGACCGAGATCGGCTCGGCCCCCTTCCTGCACGACGGCGGCTGGGACGCGTCCAAGCGCTACTTCATGGTGGCCGCCAACAACAGCAACAAGATCGCGGCGATCGACGCCAAGGACGGCAAGCTCGCCGGCCTGACCGAAGTCGGCAAGATCCCGCACCCGGGCCGCGGCGCCAACTTCGTGCACCCGAAGTTCGGCCCCGTCTGGGCCACCGGCCACCTCGGCGACGAGACGATCTCGCTGATCGGCACCGACCCGAAGAAGTACAAGCAGTACGCCTTCAAGCAGGTCGCGCAGCTGAAGGGCCAGGGCGGCGGCAACCTGTTCATCAAGACGCACCCGAAGTCGACCAACCTGTACACCGACACGACGCTCAACCCCGATCCCAAGCTGTCGCAGTCGGTCGCGGTGTTCGACATCCGGAACCTCGACAAGGGCTTCACCGTGCTGCCGATCGGCGAATGGGCCGGCCTGAAGGACGACGGCGCCAAGCGCGTCGTGCAGCCCGAGTACAACAAGGCGGGCGACGAGGTCTGGTTCGCGGTCTGGAGCGCGAAGAACAAGGAGAGCGCGCTGGTGGTCGTCGACGACAAGACGCTGAAGCTCAAGGCCGTGATCAAGGACCCGCGCCTGATCACGCCGACGGGCCACTTCAACGTCTACAACACGCAGCACGACGTCTACTGATCACGCCGTTCTCGTGAACCGGGGGGCCCAAGCGCAGCACGGCGCTTGGGCCCCTTGCCCTTTTTCGGAGGGGACGAATTCGATGGACACCCTCGCTTCCCCGCTGCGGCGTGCCCTGATGTTCGGCGCGCTGCTCGGCGTCGGCATCCGGTTCGCGCGGGCGCAGCCGCTGCCGGCCAGCGTGCGCTCGGCCGACGGCCGCTGGCAGCTCGACGCCGACGAGGCGGCGGTGCGGCTGCAGCAGCTCGACGGCCCGCTGCGGCGCGAGCACCCTGCGCTGTCGCTGGACGGGCGCGAACCGGGGCGGCCTTCGGCGCTGCTCGCGCTGCCGGGACGGCGCAGCTTCGTCGTCGCCTTCGACGGCCTGCCCGAGCTGTGGGAGATTCCGCTTGACCCGCAGGCCGAGCCGATCTTCGACGGCTACGTGCACGACTACCGCATGGGCGAGGCGATCGCCAAGCCCGGCTTCCTCGGCGTGCGCCGCACGCGCCTGCAGCAGCCGCTGCGGACGCTTGCCGCCGACGGCGGCGCCTATGTGCTCGGCCGCGCGGCCGACGTGCCGGCCGTAAGCGGCAGGCGCGCACGGCTCGTGCTGCTGCAGCTCGACGTGCGGCGCGAGATCGCGCATTTCGCGGTCGATGCCGACCCCGTTCTGGCCAGGGCGCAGCTGCAGCAGGAGGGCGGCCGCAGCCTGCTCGTCGTGCCCGACGCGCAGGGCGGCGTGCCGCTGCGCATCGACCTGCGAGCCGCGCGCCTGCTGCCGCGCTGACGCGGCGGCTGCGGCTGGCGCTGCGGCTGCTGTTGCGAGCGCTGTCGCGAGCGCTGTCGCGAGCGTTGTCGCGGCCGCTGCGGCGCGCGCTTCAGCGCGGCTGGTAGCTCGACAGGCGCTGCACGTCGAGCAGGTGCACGTCGCGCTTGTCGATGCGCACCAGGCCCTCGGCCTCGAGCTCGTGCAGCACGCGCGAGAAGTACTCGGGCGTGAGCGACAGCCGCGAGGCGATCGTCGCCTTGCTGACCGGCAGCGAGACGGTGAGCACCTCGCCGCTGACGCAGTCCTCGGCGACCTGGTCGCGCAGCAGGTAGCCGATGACGCGCTGCATGCCGCTGTGCAGCGCGTAGCTCTCGACGTCGTGGATGAGGCCGTGCAGCCGCCGCGAGATGCCTGCCAGCATGCGCATCGCAAAGCGCGGGTCGCGCTCGACCTCGCCGACCACCGCGGCCTTGCCGATCGAGAGCACCAGCGAATCCGCCAGCGCCTGCGCGTTGAGGATGTAGGGCCGCCCGGTGAACATCAGCGCCTCGGCAAAGCTCTGCCCGGGGCCGATGATCTCGATCACCTTCTCGGCGCCGGCCGGCGAGACGACGTAGAGCTTGACCTGGCCGGTGACCGTGACGTGAAAGGCGTTGCAGGGCTCGCCGACGCGAAACACCATCTCGCCGCGCGCGAAACGGTGCAGCGAGCAGCCCTGTGCGAGACGGTCGAGCTCGAGCGCGTCCATCTCCTGGAACAGCGGCTGCATCGACAGGTATCGAGGCAGGTTGAAGCCGCTGACGGGGCGGGCCGGTTCTTGCATGGAATGGGGCTGGCGCGCCGGCCTTGCTGCTTGAGGTGAGTCAAGAGCCAGATGATAGGCCAGCCCCGGCGGCGGCCGCTGCCGCCGGGGCTGCGCCGCTGCCGGCTTGCGCATCGATCGCCTTCTGCACCGCGCGGTAGAAGGCCTCGCGCGCGGGATCGGCGACGGGATCGCGCGCACCGCCGCCCCAGTTGGCCAGGGAGACGATGACCAGGCGTCGCCGCGGATCGATGAACAGCCCTTGCCCGAAGATGCCGCGCCCGGCGTAGCTGCCGTCGTCGTAGGTGCGCCACTGGAAGCCGTAGCCGCGCCCGGGCAGGCCGATGTCGGCGTGCTTGCGCGTGGCCAGCTCCAGCCAGCCTTCGGGCAGGATGCTGCGCCCGCCGACCTTGGCGCCGTCGAGGAGGAACTGCGCGAAGCGCGCATAGTCGCGCGGCGCGGCCTGGATGCAGCAGCCGCTGATCTCCTGGCCGGTCTTGCTGAGCAGCCAGGTGGCCTGCTGTTCGGCGCCGATGTGCTGCCAGATCTTCTCCTGCAGGTACTGCGCCAGCGGCTGCCCGGTGGCCTTGGTGACGACGATGCCGACCAGGTTCGTCTCGCCCGTGCTGTAGTTCCAGCGCGTGCCCGCGGGGGCCGCGCGCGCAAGCTTGCGCATGTAGCTCACCAGCGCGTCCACGCCGGGTTCGGGCTGGTGATTGTTGAAGCGCGCCACGTCCGAGCCGGGGTCACGGTAGTCCTCGCTCCACTGCACGCCCGAGGTCATGGTGAGCAGCTGGCGGATGCTCACCTCGTCGTAGGCCGAGCCCTTCATGTCGGTGACGTAGTCGCTGACCTTGTCGTCCAGGCTGCGGATGTGGCCGTCGGCCAGCGCCGCGCCGACCAGCGTCGAGGTGAAGGACTTGGCGACCGAGAAGCTCGTCCAGCGGCCACTGCCGTCGAAGCCCAGGCCGTAGCGCTCCAGGCGCAGCCGGCCGTCGTGCAGCACGAGCAGCGCCGCGCTGCGCTGGCCGGCCATGTAGGCGTCGACGTCCAGCGGCAGTGCCAGCGGCGGCCCCGGCGGCAGTGGCGTGGCCGCAGGCCCGGGCTGCGCGACGTGCGAGCGCGCCAGCAGCGGGATCCGGTCCAGCGCGCGGAAGGCGGCGTCGCGCTGCGGCACGCTCCAGAAGAGCAGGTCGCGGTTGGTCGGCAGCGTGGCCAGCAGGCCGCGCGTTTCCTTGTCGAGGCTGAACCAGAACGCGGTGCCGGCGACGACGAGCGCGCCGAACAGGCCCAGGGCGATGCGGCGCCAGAGGCGGCGAGGAGCTTGCGTGTTCATCCCCGCAGTGTGCCGGATCGGCATGCCAGCGCCAGCACGCGACCCCCGGCGCGCCGCGGGCCCGGCGGCGCGAGCGGTTAGGCTTGCGGGCGGCGTCGCGCCCCGCGACTCCCTCTCTCGATCTCTCTCTCGATCTCTATCTGTCCGCCCCGCGACCGGCATGCCTACCTCCCCGTCCCTCTACGACCTCAGCCCCGCAGCGCAGCTCATGCTGTTCGGTGCGGCGATCGCCCTGCTGCCGCTGCTGTGGGTCCTCGTGCGCCACCGTGGCGGCGCGCGCGGCGGCCGCTGGCAGATGCTGGCGCGGCTGCTGCTCTTCCTGACCTTCGACCTGGTGCTCTTCGGCGCCTTCACGCGGCTGACCGATTCGGGCCTGGGCTGCCCCGACTGGCCCGGTTGCTACGGCAACGCCAGCCCGCTGGGTGCGCGCCACGAGATTCTCGCGGCCGAGGCCGCGATGCCCGGCGGCCCGGTCACGCACGGCAAGGCCTGGATCGAGATGGTCCACCGCTACGCGGCGACCTCGATCGGTGCGCTGATCACGCTGATGATGATCGTCGCCTGGTGGCAGCGCAGGCGCGATCCGCACTCGCCCCTGTCGCCGGCCTGGGCGACCGCGGTCTTCGTCTGGGTCTGCGTGCAGGGTGCCTTCGGCGCGCTGACGGTGACGCTCAAGCTCTACCCGGCGATCGTCACGCTGCACCTGCTCGGCGGCTACCTGGGCCTCGTGCTCATCACCGTGCTGGCGCGCGAGCGGCAGCAGCCGGCGCTTGCGATTTCCGCCGGCTTGCGCCGCGCCCTCTGGGCGATGCTGGCCCTGCTGTTCCTGCAGTCGGCGCTCGGCGGCTGGGTCAGCACCAACTACGCGGTGCTGGCCTGCAACGAGTTCCCGCGCTGCCAGGGCTCGTGGTGGCCGCCGATGGACTTCGCGCATGGCTTCACCGTCATGCGCGACCTCGGGGCGACCGCGGCCGGCGACCTGCTGCCCTTTGCCGCGCTGACGGCGATCCACTACGTGCACCGGCTGGCCGCCTACCTGGTGCTGCTGTGCCTGCTGCTGCTGGGCTGGTTCCTGCGCCGCGCGGCAGAGCCGCTGCTGTCGCGCCTGGGGCTGGCCTTGCTGGCGCTGGCGGCCTGGCAGTTCGCGAGCGGCCTCTCCAACGTCGTGCTCGGCTGGCCGATGCTGGCCGCCCTGGCGCACACAGGCGGTGCAGGGGCGGCGATCGTCTGCGTCAGCGCGCTGCTCACGCGCACGCAGGTCGGCCGTGCGGCGCGCGGCGCGGCTCCGCTCAGGCCAGCCGCAGCAGCAGGGCCAGCAGCAGTGCGGCGCTGAGGTTGTGGGCCAGCACCTGCGCCAGCGGCCAGGGTGCGGCAAGCAGCAGGCCACCGGCGAGCACCTGCACGAGCAGCAGCAGCGCCAGCACGCCGGCCGCCGCGCGTCGTCGCGCGCGCCACAGCGGCACGGCCAGGGCCGCCAGCAGCGCCAGCAGCAGCAGCGCGCTGCCGCGGTGCATCAGCTGCAGCCAGGCGCCTTGCGCTGCGGCGGCGGCGTGTTCGGCGTGACCGAGGCCAAAGGGGTCGAGCAGCCGCCAGCTCGAGCCCTGCCCGGTGGCCAGCCGCAGGCATTCATCCAGACCCTGGCCCGGCCCGCCACAGACGAGTGCCGCGCGCGTGGCACTCAGCAGCGCGCCCAGCGCAATCTGCAGCAGCAGCAGCGGCAATGCCAGCCGTGCCAGCGCGGCGATCGCGCGCCCTGCCGCGGGGGCGGGCCAGGCCAGCCGAAGCGCGACGGCGAGCATCAGGAAGCCGCCGAGCAGGTTGCCGAGCACCACCGGCGGCGCGGTCGAGCCGCGCATCGTCACGCCCAGCGCCGCCAGCGCAAGCGTCAGCAGCAGCAGCGCCAGCGCGCTGGCGCCCTGCGCCTTCATGCGCGGGCGCGTCGCCAGCGTGATGAGCACGAGCAGCAGCGTCAGCACCAGCACCAGCGAGGCGACGACGCGATGCAGCAGCCGCGCCAGCGCAAGACCCATGCTCGCGCCCGCCTCGGCCGCCGCGCCCTGCGCGAAGCAGGCCGGCCAGGGCGAGCAGCCGACGCCGGCCTGCACCAGCCGCATGTAGGCGCTGAGCGCAACGGTCGCGAGCATCGCCGCGACGACAGCCCAGGCGAGCGCGGTCACGGCACGGCGACGACGGGCAAGCGTGGGGTCTGCGGACATCGTCGAGGACATCGGGCGGCGGCAGCGGTCGGTGGGGTGCCGATGCTAGCGGGCGCGCGCCGGCCGCAAGACCGGAGTCGGGGAGGCTCGCAGGCCCGGCGCGTCATCGCCTGCTCGCTGCTGCTCCTGCTTCTCCGTCTGCGCTCGCACGCCTACAACAAGCGCCCCGTTGTCGCCCATGCGGGGAAACGCGATGTTGCGCGCAGGGTGACACGGCAGCGGCTGAAGATATCGTTGACCACCCCAATCGTCATTCCTTGATCTGGTTCATGTCCTACTGTCCCGGTAGGTCAAAGAATGCAACGCAGCGAGGAGGGCGCTCGGGCCCGCCTGCCCGTACGTACGACCGAAGGAGCGGCCATGTCCACACCCCATCACGACGATCCGAACGAACCCGTCCCGGCGATGCAGAAGCTGCTGGACAGTCCCTTCATCCTGTTGTTCCTGGGCGTGATGATCCCGATGGTCGTCTACAACCTGTGGGGCGTCGTCGAGATCCTTCTTCTGCCCGTCACCAAGTAAGCCTTAAGCCTAAGCGCAGGAGCAACCCCTCATGAGCGCCATTCTTCCGCCGGCCGAGAGGCTCTGGTACAAGCACCCGATCGACCGCGTCGAGGGCACCTGGATCACCATCGCGGTGATCTGGTGCCTGATCCTCTTCTTCATGATGGTGGGCTGGCACATCTGGGGCAGCCAGAACCTCTCCACCGAGACCTACCGCACCCGGCCCGACCAGTTCATGGCCAAGGTGCAGGACATGGTCGACAAGTACACCGTGCGCAAGGAGACCGAGGAGGACATCCCGGTCGTCGCGCCGCCCGCGGGCTCGGACGTCTACCTGCTCGGCCGCCTGTGGAACTTCTATCCCATCCTCGAGCTGGAGAAGGGCAAGACCTATCGCCTGCACCTGACGGCGATGGACTACAACCACGGCTTCTCGCTGCAACCGGCCAACATCAACATCCAGCTGGTGCCGGGCTTCGAGCACGTGGTCACCGTGACGCCCAACCAGTCGGGCACGTACGGACTCGTCTGCAACGAGTTCTGCGGCATCGGCCATCACCGCATGGTCAGCCGCATGTACGTGAAGTGAGGAGAACAAGATGAGCGTTTCGACCACCTACCGTACCTGCCCGCGCTCGGGCCTGCAGTTCGAGGCCCAGGCCGAGAAGCTGATCAAGGCCAACGCCTTCGTCGCCGTGCTCTGGCTGGCCTTCGGCGGCCTGCTGGCCATCGGCGTCGTGCTCACGCGCTGGCCCGCCGTGCGCTGGCTCGAGGCCGACACCTTCTACATGGTGCTCACGGCCCACGGCCTGGACATGCTGATCTTCTGGATCATCTTCTTCGAGATCGCCGTCCTCTACTTCTGCTCGTCGACGCTGCTGCGCTGTCGCATCGCCACGCCGAAGATCGCCTGGCTGGCCTTCGTGCTGATGGTCGTCGGCTCGGTGATGAACAACGTCGCGGTGTTCCGCGGCGCCTCCAGCGTGATGATGACGAGCTACGTGCCGATGATGGCCGAGCCGATGTTCTACCTGGGCATCATCCTCTTCGCCGTCGGCGCGCTGGTCGGCTGCTTCGTCTTCTTCGGCACCCTGGTCGTGGCCAAGCGCGAGAAGACCTACGAGGGCTCGGTTCCGCTCGTCACCTTCGGCGCGCTGACCGCGGCCATCATCGCCGTCTTCACGCTGCTCTCGGGCGCGATCATCATCGTCCCGGCCTGGCTGATGTCGCTGGGCCTCATGAACGTCGACCCGCTGATCTACCGCACCGTGTGGTGGGCGCTGGGCCACTCCTCCCAGCAGATCAACGTCGCCACGCACGTCTCGGTCTGGTATCTGGTCGCGGCGATCGCCCTGGGCGCCAAGCCGATGAGCGAGCGCGTCAGCCGCATGGCCTTCCTGCTCTACATCCTGTTCCTGCAACTGGCCAGCGCGCACCACCTGCTCGCCGACCCGGGCGTGGGCACGGCGTGGAAGGTCGTCAACACCAGCTACTTCATGTACGCCGCGGTGCTGGCCTCGATGCTGCACGGCCTGACGGTGCCCGGCGCGATGGAAGTCGCGCAGCGCCAGAAGGGCTACACCAAGGGCCTGTTCGAGTGGCTGCGCAAGGCGCCCTGGGGCAACCCGACCTTTGCCGGCGTGTTCATCTCGATCATCGGCTTCGGCTTCCTCGGCGGCATCACCGGCGTGATGATGGGCACCGAGCAGCTCAACCTGATCATCCACAACACGATCTACGTCCCGGGGCACTTCCACGCCACGGTGGTGGTGGGCACGACGCTGACCTTCATGGCGCTGACCTACTACCTGATCCCGGTGCTCTTCAAGCGCGAGATGATCGCGCCCAAGCTCGCGCTGTGGCAGATCTACCTGTTCGGCTTCTCGATGTACTTCTTCTGCCTCGTGATGATGGGGGCGGGAACGCTCGGCGTCTCGCGCCGCCACTGGGACATGGCCTTCCAGGGCGCTGCGCTGGCCTACGAGTGGCCGGGCGCCGCCTACCTGATGATGGGCCTCGTGGGCCTCGGCGGCCTGGCGGCGATCTTCGGCGGCATTGCCTTCGTCTACGTCACCGTGGGCTCGCTGCTGTGGGGCAGGAAGCTCGACGACGGCAAGGTGAGCGCCACGGCGACGCCGGTTCCGCGCGCCGCACCGACGGTGGCGGCCCAGACCTACGGCTCGATCGGCTTTGCGGCACCGGGGACTTTCGCGCTCGCCATGGTCTTCCTGATCGCCTTCGTGCTCTACTACTTCATCAACTGGAAGTACCTCTCGACGCTGTGGGGCATGAGCTGACCGGCCTGCCCGCCCGCGCCACGAGACGACCGACCCGGAGGAGGCGATGACCCGACCCGACCCGCTTGCCCTGGCCGCATCGGCTGCCGGCACCGCCGACGCGGTGCCGCCGGTCGGGGCGCGCTGGCGGCTGGTGCTGGGCGTGTTCAAGCTGCGCATCGGCGTGCTGATCATGCTCACCGCGATCGCCGGGCTGGCGATCGTCCCGGGCGGCTCGGTCGGCGTGCCGCAGGCCATCGTGCTCGCGCTCTCGGTGCTGGTGGCCTCCGCCAGCGCCGGGGCCTTCAACCAGTTCGTCGAGGCCGAGAGCGACCGCCTGATGAAGCGCACCCGCGGGCGCGCCTTCGCCAGCGGCGCGCTGCCGCGCAGCGGCGGCTGGCTGGCGCTCATCGCCGGGCTGCTCGTGCTGGCGGTCGCCGCGGCGGCCTGGTGGGTCAACGTCGTCGCGGCGGTGTTCGTGCTGCTGGGCGCGCTGACCTACGCCATCGTCTACACGGTCGGCCTCAAGCGCCGCACGCCCTGGAACATCGTCATCGGCGGCCTTGCCGGCAGCTTCGCGGTGCTTGCCGGGGCCGCGGCGGTGGACCCGGCGATCGGCCCGCAGGGCCTGCTGCTGGCGCTCGTGCTCTTCCTCTGGACGCCGCCGCACTTCTGGAGCCTGGCGATCGCCAACGAGGATCAGTACGCCGCGGCCGGCGTGCCGATGCTGCCGGTGGTGGTGGGCCGTGCGCGCGCCGCCCGCATCGTGCACGCCAACGCGATCGGCCTCGTCGCGGTGTCGCTGGCGCCCCTGGCCGTCGGCGCCGGCTGGGCCTATGCGGCGGGCGCCGTGCTCGGCGGCGCGCATTTCCTGCGCAAGACGCGAACGCTTGCGCGCGATCCCCGGCGCGAGACGGCGATGTCGGCCTTCTTTGCGTCGATGGTGCAGCTCAGTGCCCTCATCGTCGGGGTGCTGGTCGATGCCTCGCTGCGCGGATGAGCCGGGTCTGCGCCCGGCCGGCCTGAAGCGCCGCCTTGCCGCGGTGCTGCTGGCGCTCGTCGCCGGCAGCGTGATGGCCGAGGATTCCCCGGGCGCCGCGCCGCGCCAGCCCGGCGAGGTGCCTTCGCTGGACGAGCGCGAGGCGCTGCGGCTGTCGCAGGAGGCGATCGGGCGCATGGCCCCCGACATGGTCCTGCGCGACCGCAACGGCAAGCCGGTGCGCCTGTCCGACTACCGCGGCAAGCCGCTGCTGGTGAGCTTCATCTACACCGGCTGCTTCCAGGTCTGCCCGGCGCAGACGCGCGAGCTCTACGAGGCCGTGCGTGGGCTCGACCGCATGCTCGGGCAGAGCCAGTTCAACGTCGTCAGCATCGGCTTCAACCAGCCCTTCGATTCGCCGGAGGCGATGCGCTCCTTCGCCGCGCAGCACCGCATCGCGCACCGCAACTGGAACTTCCTGAGCCCGACGCGCCAGCAGGTGCCTGAGCTCACCCGCGCCTTCGGCTTCAGCTATGTCGCCACGCCCGCGGGTTTCGACCACCTGCTGGGCGTCAGCGTCGTCGACGCCCAGGGCCGCATCCACAGCCAGGTGCTGGGCAACAAGCTGCGTGCCGACCAGCTCGGCGTGCCGCTGCGCGAGTTGCTGCTGCGCCACGCGCCGTCCTCGCCCAACGCGCTGCAGACGCTGGTCGATCGCGTGATCATCCTGTGCACCGTCTACGACGCCGAGACCGGCGAGTACCGCTACGACCTCAAGCTGATCCTGGTGATCGTCGGCGGCCTGTTGTTCTTCCTCACGCTGGCGGTCTATTTCCTGCTCGATTGGCTGGGTCAGCGCCGGCAGCGCCAGGACGAGCGCGCGGCATGCAGCCTGCCCCCCGCGGTCTCCGGCAGTACGGCCTGAGCCTGTGGCAGGCCGTCGAGCGCGGGCTCGACGCGCGCGTCGGTGCAGCCGGCAACCCGCTGCGCCACCTGGGTTCGATCGGCCTGCTGGCCTTCGGCCTGCTGGCGGCCAGCGGCAGCATCCTGTTCGCGCTCTTCGACACCTCGGTCGAGGGCGCCTACCGCTCGATCGAGGGCCTGGCGCATGTGCCGCTGGGCCTCGGGCGCCTGCTGCGCGGCCTGCACCGCTACGCTGCCGACCTGCTGATGATCGTGCTGCTGCTGCACATCCTGCGCGAGTGGCTGCACGGGCACGCACGCGGCGTGCGGCGCTTTCACTGGCTCACCGGCGTGCCGCTGCTGGCCTTCGTCTTCGTCAGCGCGATCGGCGGCTTCTGGCTGATCTGGGACCAGCTTGCGCAGTACTCGGCGCTCTCGACCGCGGAGTGGCTGGACGCGCTGCCGCTGCTGGCCGCGCCGCTAGCGCGCAACTTCCTCTCGCCCGCGGCGGTCGGCGACCGGCTCTTCTCGCTCTTCGTCTTCGTGCACGTCGGCGTGCCCCTGCTGCTGCTGTTCGGGCTGTGGTTCCACATCCAGCGCCTGAGCCACGTCGCGATCCTGCCGCCGCGGCCGTTGGCGCTGGGCCTCGTGGCGACGCTGGCGCTGCTGGCGCTGGCGCAGCCGGTGACCAGCCACGCGCCGGCCGCACTCGACCGCGTGCCGCAGGCGCTGCAGCTGGACTGGCTGCTGCTGTGGCTGCACCCGCTGACCGACCTCACCTCCAAGACCTTCACCTGGGCACTGGTGCTGGGCGCGCTGCTGCTGCTGCTGGCGCTGCCCTTCCTGCCGCAGCCGGCGCGCCCGGCCACGGCGGTGGTCGACCCCGACAACTGCAACGGCTGCAAGCGCTGCTTCGTCGATTGCCCCTACGCCGCGGTGACGATGATCGCGCACCCCAACCAGCGGCCCGGGCGCCAGCTCGCCGTGGTCGACCCCGACCTCTGCGTCGGCTGCGGCATCTGTGCCGGCGCCTGCCCTTCGTCGACACCGTTTCGGCGGGGCGAGCAGCTGCGCACCGGAATCGACATGCCGCAGCTGCCCGTGCATGCGCTGCGCGAACGCCTGCGCGACGCGCTGGAAACACACCCCGCGGCGCGGCCGCTGGTCGTCTTCGGCTGCGACCACGGCGCCGACGTCGATTCGCTGCAGGGCGAGGACCTGTGCCGCTTCAGCCTGCTGTGCGCGGGCCAGCTGCCGCCGTCCTTCGTCGAGTACGCTCTGCGCGACGGGGCGGCGGGCGTGATCGTCGCGCCCTGCGCGCGCGACGGCTGCGAGTTCCGCCTGGGCGGCCGCTGGACCGCCGAACGCCTGGCCGGCGCACGCGAGCCGCACCTGCGCGCGCACGTGCCCGCCGAGCGCGTCGAAGTCGTCTTTGCCGGCCCGGGCGAAGAAGCCCTGCTCGCCAGTACGGTGAAAACCCTAGGCGAACGCGTCAAGTCCATGACAATCGAGCCCGATGAAACCGTCCAACGAATCCACCGTGTCTAACAAGCGCCCCGCCGCGCCCAGCGGCGCCGGTCGCTGGGTCGGCCAGTTCGTGCTCTACGGCGTATTCGCGCTGGCCGTGGGCGTCTTCTCCCATTGGCCGCCCTACCACCCGATGGGCGCCGACCAGGCGCAGATCAAGGTCAGCATCAGCCGCGTCGGCAAGCCGGTCGGCGAGTGCCGCAAGCGCACGCCCGAGGAGCTGGCCAAGATGCCGCCCAACATGCGCGCGCCGATGGACTGCCCGCGCGAGCGCTCGCCGCTGTCGCTCGACGTCGAGCTCGACGGCCAGAGCGTGCTCAGCCGCGTCGTGGCGCCGACCGGGCTGTCCAAGGACGGTGCCTCCTCGATCTACGAGCGGCTGGTCGTGCAGGCCGGCGAACACCGCCTGCGCGTCAAGCTCAACGACGACAAGCGCCCGGGCGCGCCGACGCACGAGCGCGAGGCCACCGTCAAGCTCGCGGCGGGGCAGGTGCTGGTGATCGACTTCGACGCCGAGAAAGGCGGCATCACGCTGCAATGAACTCCGACTCGCTTCCGCTGCGCGATCCCGCGCGGGCCGCGCTGCGGGCGCTGCCTGCCGCCCCGGCGCCGGGGCACACCGCCTCCACGCCTGCGGCCTACCTGCTGCCGACGCTCGACGCGGCGCGGCGGCGACTGGCGCGCGCCTGGCTGATGCTGGCGCTGGCGGCGCTGATCGGCTCGGGCCTGTTCTCGGTGCTGCTGGTGCTGGCGCGCACGCCCGGCGTCAACGCCTTCCTGCCGGCCGGCGACTTCTTCCGCATCGCGCTCGTCGTGCACGTCGACCTCTCGGTGCTGGTCTGGTTCGTCGCCATCGCCGGCCTGCTGTGGAGCCTGAACCTGCGCGCCTTGTCCGAGCGCGGCGGCCTGCGCGTTGCGCATGCCTCGCTCGCGCTGTGCGGGCTGGGCGCCCTGGGCATGGCGCTTGCGGCCTTCGCCGATCCCGGCGAGGCGGTGATGGCCAACTACATCCCGATGCTCGACAGCGCCGGCTTTCGCGCCGCGCTGTGGACCTTCGCGGCGGGCGCGCTGCTGCTGGTGCTGCTGGCGCTCACGCGGGCCGAGAAGGTCGGCCCCGCGGTCGACGGCACCGGGGCGCTGCGCTTTGGCCTGCACGCCAGCGCGGTCGCGGCGGGCGTGGCGCTGGTGGCCTTCGCCTGGTCGCTGGCGGTCGTGCCGACCACGCTGCCGGCCAAGGCCTACTACGAGATCCTCTACTGGGGCGGCGGGCACGCGCTGCAGTTCACCTGGACGCTGCTGATGCTCGTGGCCTGGCTGGCGTTGGCGCACGCCTGCGGCGCGCGCGTGCCGCTGAGCGCGCGCGTCGTGCTGCTGCTGTTCGCGGTCGCGCTGGTGAGCGTCTTCGTGACGCCGCTGGCCTACCTCATGCACGACGTGAGCACGGTCGAGCACCGCGACCTGCACACCTGGGCGATGCGCGTGGGCGGGGGCCTGGCCATCGCGCCGATGGCGCTGGCCGTGCTGCTGGCGCTGCCCTCGCGGCGCCCGCTGGCGCCGACGCAGCAGCCGCTGCGCGCGGCCCTGCTGGCCTCGATGCTCCTCTTCGTGGCCGGCGGCCTGATCGGCATGACGATCCAGGGCAGCAACGTGAAGATCCCGGCGCACTACCACGGCTGCATCGTCGGCGTCACGCTGGCGCTGATGGGCGTGGTCTACCGGCTGCTGCCGGACCTGGGCTACGGCGCGCCGCAGGGGCGGCTGGCCCGGATGCAGCCTTGGGTCTACGGCATCGGGCAGCTGCTGCACATCGTCGGCCTCGTCTGGTCCGGCGGCTACGGCGTGCAGCGCAAGGTGGCCGGCGCCGAGCAGGTGCTGCGCAGCCCCGGCGAGATCGCCGGCATGGGCCTGATGGGACTGGGGGGGCTGCTGGCGATCGTCGGCGGCCTGCTCTTCGCCGTCGTCGTGCTGCGCGCGATGCGCATGCCGCCGGAAACCGAAAACACGAGGGCGGCGCGATGAGCGAACTGCTGCAAGGTCTGATCCGCCGCATCTTCATGGCGGCCGAGGCGGTGTTCAACCGCGCCTTCGGCGACCGCATGAATCCGCTCTACCACCTCGGGCCGATCACCTTCTTCCTGTTCTGGGTCGTCTCGGCCACGGGCCTCGTGCTCTATGCCTTCTTCGACACCAGCGTCAGCGGCGCCTACCGCTCGGTGGAGGCGATCACGCACGGCGGCCTCGGCCTGGGCAGCATCCTGCGCGCGGTGCACCGCTACGCCTCGGACGCCATGGTGCTGACCATGCTCGCGCACATGCTGCGCTACTTCGCCTTCGACCGCCTGCGCGGCTTTCGCTGGGTCTCGTGGGTCACCGGCGTGGCGCTGCTGTGGCTGGTCTACATCGCCGGCATCAACGGCTTCATGCTGCCCTGGGACCGGCTGGCGCAGTTCGTCACGCAGGCCAGCTTCGAGTGGCTGGACTGGCTGCCGGGCTTCAGCGGCCGGCTGATCCGCAACTTCATCCTGCCCGAGCACGTCAGCGACCGCCTGTTCTCGCTGCTCGTCTTCATCCACATCGGCGTGCCGCTGGTGACGCTGCTGCTGATGTGGATCCACGTGCAGCGCGTGCCCAAGGCGACGACGCAGCCGCCGCGCCCGATCGCGCTGGCGATGGGCATCATGCTGGTCGTCCTCGCGCTGGTGCTGCCGGTGGCCAGCCAGGGCCCGGCCGAGCTGCACTCGGCCTCGTCCACGCTGTCGCTGGACTGGTTCCTGCTGGCGATCTTCCCGTTCATCCAGTCCGGCGCGCTCGCGGTGGTGTGGGCGGTGGTGATCGGCGGCACGATGGTGCTGATGCTGATGCCCTGGCTGCCACCCAAGCGCAGCGGCAAGACGCTGCGCCAGGTGGCGATGCACCCGGGGCCGGCGCGCGTGGGCGCGCGCCACGGCGAGACGCTGCTGGAGGCCGGCCTGCGCGCGGGTCTGGCGCTGCCCTACGACTGCCGCGCCGGCGGCTGCGGCGTCTGCGTGTGCACGGTGCTCAACGGCCGCTTCGACCACGGGCCCTACCAGGAGGCGGCGCTGACCGCGGCGATGCGCGCGCGCGGCCAGGCGCTGATGTGCTGCGCGGTGCCGCTGGAGGACATGGAGATCGAGGTCGAGGGCGTGGCCTCGCTTGCCGCCGAGGACGCGCAGGCGCTGCGGCGCTACAGCGCGCGGGTGCAGCGCATGCAGCGCCTGTCGCCCGACCTCATGCTGGTGTGGCTGGAGTTGCCCGCGGGCCAGCACGTCGACTACCAGGCCGGGCAGTACATCAACATCGTTCTTGCCGACGGCGAGAAGCGCGCCTTCTCCTTCGCCACGGCGCCGCGCGACCTCACCGCGCCGCCCTCGACATCCGGCGACGTGGTCGAGCTGCACATCCGCCTCATTCCCGGCGGGCGCTACACGACGCATGTGTTCGAGCAGATGAAGGAGGGCGACAGCGTCGACTTCGAGGGGCCGCTGGGTCGCTTCACCCTGCACGACAGCGAGCGCCCGATCCTCATGGTCGCCGGTGCCACGGGCTTTGCGCCGATCAAGAGCATCCTCGAGGACGCCTTCCGCCGCGGCGTGCGCCGCCCGATCGAGCTCTACTGGGGCGTGCGCAAGGAGAGCGACCTCTACCTGCAGGACCTGCTCGCGCGCTGGCAGGCCGAGCAGCCGCACTTCCGCTACGTGCCGGTGCTCTCCGACCTGGCACCGGACGACCCCTGGACCGGGCGGCGCGGCTTCGTGCACCAGGCGCTGCTCGACGACCACCCCGACCTCAGCGGCCACGAGGTCTACGCCTGCGGCTCGGTGCGCATGGTGCAGGCGGCGGTGCCCGACTTCCTCGCGCACGGCCTGGGCGAGCAGTACTGCTTCTCCGACGCCTTCGTGCCGACGGCGCGCGCGCCGGCTGCGTCGGCGCCGGAGGGCGCTGCCGCGCCGGCTTCCACGGCGTCCTGAGCGGGGAAGGCGCGCGGCGTCGCCTTCAGCGACGCGGCGGCTCCTCGTGCACCTGGTGCGCCGCAAGCGCCTCCATCAGCGCCGGCAAGTCGCCGCTGCGGCGCGGGCTGCGCGCGGCGACGGCGGCGCACAGGCCTTCGAGCAGGGCAAGCGTCGCCGCCGCCGAGGTCGGCAGCACGGCGGCGGTGGTCGGCGCCAGCAGCAGTCAGCGCGCGCGGCTGGCGATCGGTGCGCCGGGGCTGTCGGTGATCGCCGCCACGGGGACGCCGCGCTTGGCCGCGAAGTCGGCCAGCTCCAGCGTCAGCGTCGAGTAGCGCGGCAGCGACAGCAGCAGCAGCAGGTCCTCGCCGCCGAGGTCGAGCAGGCGGCGAAAGGGCTCGCCCGGGCCGCCGCCCTGCGCCAGGTTCTGCACGTCGGCGCGAAAGAGGCTCAGGTAGCTCGCGAAGTAGCCGCCCAGGTAGCCGCTCACGTCCGAGCCGAAGACGGCGATGCGGCGCGCGCTGCGCAGGCGTTCGGCGAGCTCGCGCAGCGGCGCGTCGGCCAGGTCGCGGGCACAGCGCTGCAGGTCCGCCGCGGCCGTGTGCAGGTCGGCGCGAACCTGCCCGGCGGCGTCGGTGTGCGGGCGCTGCTGCTGGCGCAGCAGCTTGGCCAGCGCCGGCGTCTGCGGCTGCAGTTCGGCCTGCCAGTGGCGACGGAATGCCGCCCAGGCCGGGTAGTCGAGCGCGCGCGCGAAGCGGTTGGCCGAGGCCACCGAGACGCCGGCACGCCGCGCCAGCTCGTCGATCGCCAGCGTCGCCGCCTCGAAGCGGTGCGCCAGCACGTAGTCGCCCAGGCGCCGCTGCGTCGGCGTCAGTGCCGCAAAGCGCTGGGTCAGCCGCTGCGAGGCGCCGACCGCGGCGGCGTCGTCCTCGCCGCCCGGGGGGACTGCGTCCTCAGCCAAGGCCTCTGCGCTGGCCTGCGGATCATGCGCCTGCGCCCGCACCCCTTCAGTTCACCTGCACGTAGCGCAGCGGCATGCTGTTGTCGGGCTGCTGCACGAGATCGATGTTGCGCTTCATGCCCCAGGCCAGCGTCTGGTGCAGCAGCGGCAGCACGGGGATGTCGGCGTTCACGATCGTCCAGGCCTCGTGCATCATCGCCTGGCGGCGCGCGGGGTCGGTCTCGACGCCGATCTTCTGCGTCAGCTCGTCGACCTTGGGGTTGCTGTAGCGGCCGAGGTTGAACTGGCCCTGGCCGCCGGGTGCGGGCGTGTTCAGCAGCGCCCACAGCGTGTTCTGGCCGTCGTTGGCGGCGGGCTGCCAGCCCAGCAGGTAGACGGTGACCTCGCGCCGCAGCGCCTTCGGGAAGTAGAGCGTCTTGGTCTCCGCGCTGAGCTTGACCTTGACCCCCACGCGCGCCCACATCGCCGCCACCGCCTGGCAGATCTCGGCGTCGTTGACGTAGCGGTCGTTGGGGCAGCGCATGCCGATCTCGAAGCCCTCGCCGTAGCCGGCGTCGGCCAGCAGCTTCTTGGCCGCGTCGGTGCTGTAGGGCAGGCGCTTGTCGAGCGCGGCCTCGTAGCCGCGCACGCCGGGCGCCAGCAGCAGGCCCGCGGGGGCGGCGGCGCCGCGCATGATCTTGTTGCGGATGGCGTCGATGTCGATCGCCTGGTAGAGCGCCTGGCGCACGCGCTGGTCCTTCAGCGGGTTCCTGCCCTTGACGCTGCTGTCCAGCAGCTCGTCGCGGAAGACGTCCAGGCCCAGGTAGACGGTGCGCAGCTCGGGCGCCTGCAGCAGCTTGAGCTGCGGCGCCTGGCGCACGCGCTCGAGGTCCTGCAGCGGCACCGGCTCCATCACGTCGATCTCGCCGGAGACGAGTGCTGCCACGCGCGTGGCGTCGTTGCCGATCGGCGTGAAGATGACCTCGGTGAGGTTGTGCTCGGGCTTGCCGTTCCACCAGGCGGGGTTGGGTGCGAGCACCGTGCGCACGCCGGGCTGGCGCGACTTCAGCACGAAGGGGCCGGTGCCGTTGGCGTTCACCGTGGCGAAGTTCTCCTGGTTCTTGCGCACGTCCATCGGCACCTGCGCGCCATGCTGCTCGCACCAGCGCTTGCTCATCATCAGCCAGCCGGTGATGAGGTCGGGCAGGATGGGGTAGGGCTGCCTGGTGACGAAGTCGACCGTGTAGTCGTCGACCTTGCGCGCCTCCTGGATCGGCGCGACGTAGAGCTTGGTGTCCGATGAGTCGGCGCGCGTGCGCTGCCAGGTGAAGACGACGTCGTCGGCGGTGAAGGGGCTGCCGTCGTGAAAGCGCACGTCACGGCGCAGCGTGAAGCGCCAGGTCGTCGGATCGACCTGCTTCCAGGCGACCGCCAGCGCCGGCTGCAGCGAGAAGTCGCGCCCGCGGGTGACGAGCGGCTCGTACACATTGGCCAGGAAGCTGAGCTGGAAGGACTCCTGCAGCGAATGCGGGTCCATCGAGCTGGCGTCGCCCTGGTTGGCCAGGCGCAGCGTCTTGGCGCCGGCAGCGGCGGTGGCCAGGCAGGTGGCGGCCAGCGCAAGCGTGCGGGCCAGGCGCAGCAGGGAGGGTTTCATCGGCGCTCCTCGGTCTCGGGCATCTGAAAAACATTTTCCAGATGGGGTCCGGACGCTACGGCGATCGAAAACCGCTGCCGATGCGGGAAGACCCGCAGGGTATCGAGCTCGGTTGGGATCTGGCGCCGGGGCGGAGGGGCGCCCGCGGCCGGCTCCGCGCGGAAACTAATTTCCGGACACGGCGAGCTGGCTGGCCAGCTCGGGCATGCGCAGCAGCTCGAGCCAGCCCTGGGCGACGGCGCTGGCGAGCTCGCTGGGCGGGGCGCCGTGCGCGGGCAGGGCCTGCGTCGTCGGGCGCACGCCGACCCAGGCGTTGCGGCCGCCGTGCTTGGCCTCGTAGAGGCACTGGTCGGCGAGCTTGACCGAGACCTCCCAGCTCATGCGTTCGGGGGCCGCGGGGTAGAGCGGGAAGCCGGCGAAGCCCAGCGAGCAGGTGCGCTGCAGCACGCGGCCGTCGTCGAGCACGAAGGGGTGGGCGGCGACCTGCATGCGGATGCGCTCGGCCAGCGCCATGCCGGTTTCCACCGGGGTGTGGCGGGCCACCACCAGGAACTCCTCGCCGCCCCAGCGCACGGCGGTGTCGGTGTCGCGGCAGATGCTGCGCAGGATGCTGCCGAACTGCTCCAGCACGCGGTCGCCGGCATCGTGGCCGTACTGGTCGTTGATCTGCTTGAAGTGGTCGATGTCGACCATGATGAAGGTGAGCTGGGCATCGTCGGCCGGCGCCGCGCCCTGGGCCGCGCGCGTGGCCTGGGTGTGCGAGCGGCGCAGCGCGGCCATGTCCTCGGCGATGCGCTCGGCGAGGTAGCGGCGGTTCTTCAGCCCGGTCAGCGCGTCGGTCAGCGAGATCTCGGCCAGCGAGGTATTGGCCGACTGCAGCGCGCGGTTGGCCTCCGAGAGCTCGCGTGTCTGCGTGGCCACGAGCTGCGCCAGATGGCGGTTGCGTGCGCGCAGCGCCGCCGAGCGCCAGCCGGCCAGCCCCAGCACGGCAAGCACGGTCGCCATCACGTAGGCCAGGTAGGCCAGCGGCGTGCGGTACCAGGGCGGCAGGATGCGGAAGCTCCAGCCGCTCTCGCGGCTGACGTGGCCGTAGGGGTCGATCGCGCGGACGCGGAAGCGGTAGTCGCCTTCGCGCAGGTTGGTGTAGTCGAGGTAGGTCTCGGCCATCGGCGCGCTCCAGTCGCGGTCCAGGCCCTGCAGCATCACCTGGTAGCGAGGCGGCCGTTGCCCGAAGCTCGGCGAGGCGAACTCGAAGCGCAGCGCGTTGCGCTCGAAGGCGATGTCGGGCGTCGTGCCCGCGCCGGCGCCGCCGAACTGCAGGCTGCCGTCGCGGCCGGCCACGCGGCGCACCAGGGCGGGCTCGGGGTCGGCGTCGGCGTCGGCGCCTGGCGCGTGGCGGTCGAGGCGGTAGATGCCCTCGCCGACGCCGATCCACATCACGCCGCCCTCGTCCGCCAGGAACAGCGCCTGCGAGAGGTCGGCGATCTCGGCGGTCGGCCGCGGATCCCAGCGGTACGCGCCGCTGCCGTCGCGGAGGGGCCGGGCCACGCCGCTCTCCTTGAGCGTGCGCGTGGCGTCCTGGCTATACATCCACAGGTTGCCTTGCTCGTCCTCGACGCCGTCGAAGACCTGTCGAGGGCCGTCCTTGAACAGCCCGGCGAGTCGCGGATCGCTCACGAAGGCGGCCTGCTTCGCGTCGAACCGGAGCGTGCCGCGCGTGCTTGCGAACGCCGGCTGCCCCTGGATTTCCCAGACGAACACCGGCCCCACCGGCAAGCCCTCCGCGGCGCCGAAGCGGTGCGCCTGCACCCTCGCCAGCGGCCCGAGCGCACCTGGAGTCTCCGGCGGCAGCGCGATCACGCCCGCGGAGAAGGTGCCCAGCCAGACGCGGCCGTCGGCGTCCTGGACGATGCTGCGCACCTCCTCGTCGATGTCGCCGACGCGGCCCTCGTCGACCCATTGCGAGCCCTGCAGGTGCATCGAGGCCAGCCCATCCATCATGCCGACGTAGACGCGCTCGGGGTTCACCGTCGATTGCGCCAGCGCGACGGTGTTCTGCGTCGATGGCCGCACGAGCCGCCAGCGGCCGTGGCGCAGTTCGTGCACGCCCTGCGCACCGCCGACCAGCAGGATGTCGCCGAGGCTGCGCAGGACCCAGGTCTGCCCGCTCACCTGCGGCACCGGCACGAAGTGCCCGCCAGTCGCGGCGGGCTGCAGCCGGTACAGGCCCTGCGTCGACCCGACGTACAGGATGCCCTGGTGGCGGTGGATGGCGATGACGTTGCCCTGAACCCCCGACAGCGGCCCGAACTGCGTCAGCGGCGCCGCCACGTCGGCACGCACGATGCCCTTGTCCATCGCCAGCCACAGGCTGCCCCGGCGATCCTGCAGCAGGCTGTAGACGGTCGGTCCGGGCAGTCCGGTCGATCGCTCCAGCCGCCCGGCCAGCCGCCCCTTGGCGTCGAACAGGACGACTCCGGCCATCAGCGTGCCCCCGGCCACGCGACCGTCGGCGAGCCGGATGGCGGTGTACAACTGGCCGCTTTCGAGCACGGCGTCGGCCTCGGTCTGCCAGCGGCGCAGGCGGCCGTCCTCGAGAAGGAAGAAGCCCTTGGTGCGCGTGCCGATGAGCAGGGCGTCATCGCCGCTGCCGTCGGTGCGCGGCCACGGCAGCACGGCGGCGATCTTCTCGTCGGCCAGGCGCTCGCCCTGCGGGACCGGCTGGAGCTGGTCGTCGACGAGCTGCATCAGCCCGCGGCCGACTTCGCGCACGTACAGGCGCTCGCGCGCCATGTGGGCGATGTGAAAGCTGGTGCCGGCGCGCCAGACCTGCGCCGGCCCCGGAGCGCCGATGCGGATCAGCTTCTTGAAGGTGGTGAAGTAGACGCCCTGCGCGGTGGCCAGCGTGCTCCAGACGTCGGCGAACTCGCGATCCGCTTCGGGAACGCGGTCCAGCAGCGAGACGTAGCTCATCCGGCCGGCGGCGTCGGGCGCCAGGTAGCCGATCTCGCCGATGCCGCCGACGTAGATGCGACCGTCCGCACCCAGGGCCAGCGAGCGGATGGTCGTGCGGTGGGGGGTCGGGATCGTTCGCCAGCTCACGCCGTCGAACTCGAGCACACCGTCGTCGGTGCTGCCGAAGTACATCACGCCGCGGCGGTCCTGCACGATCGCCCAGTTCTGGCTCGAGCTCACGTGCCCGGCGGCGTTGAAGATCCGCAGCAGCGGCAGGCCGGCCTCGCCGGGCGCGGCCGCGGCCGGCGCGGCGCCAAGAGCCAGCACGGCGACGAGGACGGCGCCAAGCCAGGGCCCGAGCCGGGACATCAGCCCGAGCGCCCGCTCCAACCCGCGATGACGACACCCACCCGACGGCATGGCAATCCTGCGTGAACCCCTCGATCGGCGCGATGGCCGGTCCCGGCGCAGCGCTTCGTCTGCCAGTATCGACCAGGGGTGGCGGCTTCTTGAGCGCTGCGGTCCCGGCGCCGAGAGGAACCGGCCCCTTCGGCGTGAAGAAAGCCGAGGGCAGCCCCCTCTAGAATCGATCTTCACGTTGACGTAAACGTCAAGCGCTTCAGCGACCGCCGCCGCACGGACGGCCCCGCAGCCCTGCCGGAGACACCATGGCCACGCTCAGCTCCAAGCTCAACGTCCGCTCCGAGGAGTTCAAGGCCGCGAGCACGCCGATGCGCCAGCAGGTCGCCGACCTCGGCGAGAAGCTGCGCCAGAACGCCGAGGGCGGCGGCGCGGCGGCGCGCGCGCGCCACGCCGCGCGCGGCAAGCTGCTGCCGCGCGAGCGCGTCGAGATGCTGCTGGACCCCGACACGCCCTTCCTCGAGGTCGGCGCGCTGGCGGCGCTGAACGTCTACGACAACGCCGCGCCGGGTGCCGGGCTGATCACCGGGGTCGGCCGCGTCGCCGGCATCGAGTGCCTGATCGTCTGCAACGACGCCACCGTCAAGGGCGGCAGCTACTTCCCGCTCACCGTGAAGAAGCACCTGCGCGCGCAGGAGATCGCCGAGCAGAACCGCCTGCCCTGCATCTACCTCGTGGACTCCGGTGGCGCCAACCTGCCGACGCAGGACGAGGTCTTCCCCGACCGCGAGCACTTCGGCCGCATCTTCTACAACCAGGCCAACCTGAGCGCCAAGGGCATCCCGCAGATCGCCGTCGTGATGGGCAGCTGTACCGCCGGCGGCGCCTACGTGCCGGCGATGAGCGACGAGGCGATCATCGTGCGCAATCAGGGCACGATCTTCCTGGGCGGCCCGCCGCTGGTGAAGGCGGCGATCGGCGAGGTCGTCTCGGCCGAGGACCTCGGCGGCGGCGACGTGCACACGCGGCTTTCGGGTGTGGCCGACCACCTCGCCGACAACGACCTGCACGCGCTGGCGCTGGCGCGGCGCATCGTCGGCAAGCTGAACTGGCGCAAGCCCGACCAGCTCGTGCTGCAGCCCGCGCGGCCGCCGCTCTACGACCCGCAGGAGCTGCACGGCGTGATCCCCGCCGACCCGCGCAAGCCCTACGACGTGCGCGAGGTGATCGCGCGCGTCGTCGACGGCAGCGCCTTCGACGAATTCAAGGCGCGCTTCGGCACGACGCTGGTCTGCGGCTTCGCGCACATCGAGGGCATGCCGCTGGGCATCATCGCCAACAACGGCATCCTGTTCTCGGAGAGCGCGCAGAAAGGCGCGCACTTCATCGAGCTGTGCTGCCAGCGCCGCATCCCGCTGGTCTTCATCCAGAACATCACCGGCTTCATGGTCGGGCGCAAGGTCGAGAACGAGGGCATCGCGCGCCACGGCGCGAAGATGGTGACGGCGGTGGCCACGGCCACCGTCCCGAAGTTCACGCTGATCATCGGCGGCAGCTTCGGCGCCGGCAACTACGGCATGTGCGGGCGCGCCTACTCGCCGCGCTTCCTGTGGATGTGGCCCAGCGCCCGCGTCTCGGTGATGGGCGGCGAGCAGGCCGCCAACGTGCTGGCCACCGTCAAGCGCGACGCCATCGAGGCCAAGGGCGGCCACTGGCGTGCCGAGGAGGAGGCCGCCTTCAAGCAGCCCATCCTCGCCCAGTACGAGCACCAGGGGCACCCGTACTACGCCAGCGCGCGCCTGTGGGACGACGGCGTCATCGACCCCGCCGACACGCGCCGCGTGCTCGCGCTCTCGATCTCGGCGAGCCTCAACGCCCCCATCCCCGAGCGGCCGGCGTTCGGGCTCTTCCGCATGTGAGCGGACGCGCCGTCCGCGCCCTTCGCACGGTTTTCCCGGTCTGCCCCATCGCCCCGCAGGAGATGCGATGCCCACCCTCGAGATCCGCCGCCCCACGCCCTTCGTCGCCGAGGTCTGGCTCGACCGGCCCGAGGTGCGCAACGCCTTCAACAGCGAGCTGATCGCCGGCCTGCAGCAGGCCTTTCGCGAGCTGGTCGCCGACGAGCGGCTGCGCGTGATCGTGCTCGGCGGCCGCGGCAAGGCCTTCTGCGCGGGCGCCGACCTGAACTGGATGCGCGCGATGGCCGGCTACGACTGGGAGCAGAACCGCGCCGATGCCCAGGCCCTGGCCGACATGCTGTGGACGCTGCACGACTGCCCGCTGCCGGTGGTCGGCCGCGTGCACGGCGACTGCTATGCCGGCGGCGTGGGCCTGGCCGCCTGCTGCGACGTGCTGCTGGCCGCCGAGGGCGTGCAGTTCTGCCTGAGCGAGGCGCGCCTGGGGCTGCTGCCCGCGACCATCGGCCCCTACGTCGTGCGCGCACTCGGCGAGCAGGCGGCGCGGCGCTACTTCCTCACCGCCGAGCGCTTCGACGCGCGCACCGCGCAGGCGCTGGGCTTCGTGCACGAATGCGTGCCGGCGCAGGAGCTGGACGCGCGGCTGGCGCAGATCGTCGACGCCCTGGTGGCCAACGGACCGCAGGCCGTGCGCGCCTGCAAGCGGCTGGTGAAGGATCTCGCCGCGCGACCCATCGACGCGGCGCTGCGCGAGGACACGGCGCGCCGCATCGCCGACATCCGCGCCAGCGCCGAAGGGCGCGAAGGCGTACGCTCCTTCCTCGAGAAGCGGGAGCCGGCATGGAAAACCAACTGAACGCGCTCGACATGACGCAGCTCGCGGCGCTGGCCGCCGCACTCGGCTTCGGCAGCGGCATGCGGCTCTACGCGGTCGTCTTCCTCACGGGTGCTGCCGGCGCCCTCGGCTGGGTGCCGCTGCCGCCGGGTCTGGCCATGCTGCAGCACCCGATCGTGATGACGGTGGCCGGCCTGCTCGTGGCGCTCGAATTCTTCGCCGACAAGATCCCGCTGCTGGACAGCGTATGGGACACGGTGCACACCTTCATCCGCATTCCCGCGGGCGCGGCGCTGGCCGCCGCGGTGTTCGGCGGCGACCACGCGACCTGGGCGACGGTCGCCGGGCTGCTGGGCGGCGCGCTGGCGGCCACGGCGCACACCGCCAAGGCGGGCACGCGCGCGGCGGTGAACACCTCGCCCGAGCCCTTCTCGAACGTCGGCCTGTCGCTGCTGGGCGACGTCTCGGTGCCGGCGCTGCTGTGGCTGGCGTGGCAGCACCCGCTGGCCTTCTTCGCCGCCCTCGCGCTCGCGCTGCTGGTGGCGCTCGTGCTCATCGTGCTGAGCTTTCGCTTCGTGCGCGCGCTGTGGCGGCGCGTGAGCGGTCGGGCGGCGCAGACGACGCCTGTTCCGGTGCTGCCGAGGTGAGGGGATTCGAGTTGGAAGCGAGAGGCGATCGAGCCGCGGAGACGACATGTTCCAGAAGATCCTGATTGCCAACCGCGGCGAGATCGCCTGCCGCATCGCCGCCACCGCGCGGCGGCTGTCGGTGCGCACCGTGGCCGTCTACTCGGATGCCGACGCGCGCGCGCGCCACGTGCTGGCCTGCGACGAGGCGGTCCACATCGGCGGCAGCGCGCCGCGCGAGAGCTTCCTCGTGTGGCGGCGCATCCTCGACGCCGCGCTGGCCTGCGGCGCGCAGGCGGTGCACCCGGGCTACGGCTTCCTCTCGGAGAACGAGGCCTTCGCGCAGGCCTGCGCCGACGCGGGCCTCGTCTTCATCGGCCCGCCGCCGCGGGCGATCGCGGCGATGGGCGACAAGTCCGCCGCCAAGGCGCTGATGGCCTCGGCCGGCGTGCCGCTCGTCCCCGGCTACCACGGGCAGGACAACGACCCCGCGCTGCTCGCGCGCGAGGCCGGGGCGATCGGCTACCCGGTGCTGATCAAGGCCAGCGCCGGCGGTGGTGGCAAGGGCATGCGCCGCGTCGAGCGCGCGGCCGACTTCGCCGCGGCGCTGGCGAGCTGCCAGCGCGAGGCCGAGGCGGCCTTCGGCAACCCGCACGTGCTCGTCGAGCGCTACGTGACGCGGCCGCGGCACATCGAGATCCAGGTCTTCGCCGACCGCCACGGCAACGTCATCCACCTCGGCGAGCGCGACTGCTCGGTGCAGCGTCGTCACCAGAAGCTGCTCGAGGAGTCGCCCGCGCCCGGCCTGAGCGAGCAGCGCCGCGCCGAGATGGGCGCTGCCGCCGTCGCGGCCGCGAAGGCGGTGGGCTACGTCGGCGCGGGCACGGTCGAGTTCGTCGCCGAGGAGCTCAACGACGGCGACATCCAGGCCTACTTCATGGAGATGAACACGCGGCTGCAGGTCGAGCACCCGGTGACCGAGGCCGTCACCGGGCTCGATCTCGTCGAGTGGCAGCTGCGCGTGGCCGCCGGCGAGCGGCTGCCGCTGGCCCAGGAGCAGGTCGAGCGGCGCGGCCACGCGATCGAGGCGCGCATCTGCGCCGAGAACCCGGAGAAGGACTTCCTGCCCGCCACCGGCCTGCTCCGCGTGATGCGCTGGCCCGAGCATGCGAGCTTCACGCCCGACGACGTGCGGCCGCGCGTGGACACGGGCTTCGGCGAGGGCGACGCGGTAAGCGCCTACTACGACTCGATGATTGCCAAGCTCATCGTCTGGGGCCAGACGCGCGCGCAGGCGCTCGCCCGCCTGGACGCGGCGCTGCGCGACACGCATGTCGTCGGCCTGCACAGCAACGTCGCCTTCCTGCGCCGCGTCGTCGCCACGCGCGCCTTCGCCACCGCCGATCTCGACACCGCGCTGATCGAGCGCGAGCGCGGCGCGCTCTTCGGCCAGGCGTCGCTGCCGCCGCAGGTCGTTGCGGCCGGCGTGTTCGCGCAGGTGCGCGTGGCCGAGCAGGCGCTGCAGGACGCCGACCCCTGGTCGCGGCGCGACGGCTGGCGGCTGCACGGCGGCGCGCAGCGGCGGCTGGACCTCGTGCTCGACGGCCAGCCGCTGGCAGCACAGGTGCTGCGCCTGCACGACGGCAGCGCGATCCTGCAGATCGAGGACCAGCGCTGGCCGATCAGCGCGCGCGCGCTCGAGGGCAACACCTACGAGGTGCAGCTCGGCGAGCAGCAACTGCGGCTGGCGGTGTACGCCGAGGGCGAGCAGCTCAGCGTCTTTGCCGCCACGGGCTCGGCGCAGGTGCTGCGGCCCGATCCGCTGGCGCGCGCGGGCGAACTCGCCGGCGGGGACGGCGGCCTGTGCGCGCCGATGCCGGGCAAGCTGATCGCCTTTCTGGTGGCCGCGGGTGAGGCCGTGCGGCGCGGCCAGCCGCTGGCCGTGCTGGAGGCGATGAAGATGGAGCACACCATCAGCGCGCCGCGCGACGGCCGCGTGCAGGAGCTCTTCTTCGCGCCGGGCGACCCGGTGGCCGAGGGCGCCGACCTGCTCAGTCTGGCGGCGGCGTCATGATCCCGGAGCGCGTCACCCTGGTCGAAGTCGGCCCGCGCGACGGCCTGCAGAACGAGGCGCAGCTCATTCCCACGGCGCAGAAGATCGAGCTCGTGAACCGCCTGCAGGCCGCGGGCTGCCGCGAGATCGAGGTCACCAGCTTCGTGAGCCCCAAGTGGGTGCCGCAGATGGCCGACAACGCCGAGCTCATGGCCGGCATCGCGCGTCGGCCGGGCGTGCGCTTCTCGGCGCTCACGCCCAACCTCAAGGGGCTGGAAGCGGCGCTCGCGGCCGGCGCCGACGAAGTCGTGGTCTTCGCCGCCGCCACCGAGGCCTTCAGCCGCAGGAACATCAACTGCTCGATCGAGGAGAGCATCGCGCGTTTTGCCCCCGTCGTGCAGGCGGCGCACGCGGCCGGCGTGAAGGTGCGCGGCGCGATCTCCTGCACCCTGGGCTGCCCCTACCAGGGCGCGGTGAGCCCGGACGAGGTCGAGCGCGTCGTCGTGCTGATGAAGGGCATCGGCGTCGACCACTGCGGCATCGCCGACACCCTCGGCACCGGCACGCCGCGCGCGGCGCAGGCGGTGATGGAGCGCGCGCTGAAGCACTATCCGCTGGCCGAAGTCAGCGGGCACTTCCACGACACCTACGGCCAGGCGCTGGCCAACATCCTCGCCTGCCTGCAGCTCGGCATCGCCAGCTTCGACGCGAGCGTGGCGGGCCTGGGCGGCTGCCCCTATGCCAAGGGCGCGACCGGCAACGTCGCCACCGAGGACGTCGTCTTCATGCTGCACGGCATGGGCATCGAGACCGGCATCGCGCTCGATGCGCTCGTCGACGCCGCGGCCTACATCTCCGGCGTGCTCGGGCGTGCGCCGGTGGCGCGCGTCAGCCGCGCGCTGCTGGCGCGGCGTGCGGCGGCGCAGGAGGTTCGATGAAGAAGGAGCTTGCGTGACCGTGTCGACCGAGGATCTGCAGAACCGCCCCGAGGGCTTCCAGCGCGTGGCGCGCGCGCTTGCCGAGCGCGGCCACCCGCACCCGGCGCGCTGGCTCGAGGCCAGCGCCCGCACAAGCCAGGAGGCGGCGGATGCGCTGGGCGTCACCGTCGGCCAGATCGCCAAGAGCGTGGTCTTTCGCCGCAAGGCCGACGATGCGGCGGTGCTCGTCGTCACCAGCGGCGACAAGCGCGTCGACGAGAAGCGCGTCGCGGCGATCACCGGTGCACTCGGCCGCGCCGACGCCGACTTCGTGAAGGCGGCCACCGGTTTCTCGATCGGCGGCGTCTCGCCGCTTGCGCACCTCACGCCGCCGGTGCTGCTGATCGACCGCGAGCTCTTCCGCTTCGACCTCGTATGGGCCGCCGCCGGCCACCCGAACGGCGTCTTCCCGCTCTCGCCGCAGCAACTCGTCGAGCTCACCGGCGCGCCGGTGGCCGACGTGGTTCAGGAGCCCAAGGCGGGATGAAGCGCATCGTCTTCTGGTTCGATCCGATCTCGCCCTTCGCCTACCTGGCCTTCCTGCGCCTGCCCGAGGTGCTGCAGGGCCAGAGCTACGAGGTCGCGTATCGCCCGGTGCTGCTGGCGGCCTTGCTGCAGCGGCACGGCAGCAAGGGGCCGGCGGAGATCGAGCCCAAGCGCGCCTGGACCTTTCGCCAGGTGCACTGGCTTGCGCAGCAGCACGGCATCGTGATGGACACGCCGTCCGTGCACCCCTTCAATCCGCTGCCGCTGCTGCGCCTGGCGATCGCCTGCGGGCCGAACCGGCGCGTCATCGAGCTCATCCTGCGCCACGTCTGGCAGGGCGGCGCCGATGCCGGCGACCCCGCGCGCCTGGCCGCGCTGCAGGCCGAGTTGCAGGCCGAACTGCAGGCCGAGGCGCAGGCCGACCGCGTGCCCGCGCGCGACCCGAACGCGGCCGAGGTGAAGGACGAACTGCGCGCCGCGACCGAGGAGGCGATCGCGCAAGGCGTCTTCGGCGTGCCGAGCTTCGGCCTCGACGGCCGCGTCTTCTGGGGCCTGGACGCGCTGCCCATGCTCGCCGACGCGCTGCGCGGCGAGGCCTGGTTCGACGGCCCCGCCTGGACCCGCGAAGGCGC
>CAUJJO010000016.1 GCA_963205125.1 Pseudomonadota bacterium
CATCACCTCGCGCCACCCGGTCAGCCCCAATCGCCTACGCTTGCTCGTGCCCATCGCATCGCCTTCGTGTCGTTGTCGATGGGGCATTGTTGGCAGCCGCATTGGCGTGGGGAAGAACGCTGCTGGGTTACCGCTTACGCAAGGCCCACTGGCCGACGAGAGCAACATGGTACTGGGCTATCGGCGGCCAGTGGGCCTTGCCGGAGCGGGTCGGCTCGAGCGAAGGGTTGGCCTCAGCCGCCTGGACAATCGACCCTTTGCCGTCAGAGAAGGTGACATGTGCAAATGCGCCGTTGATGAGCGTGAACTGCGGCGGCCGGTGTCCAATGTCTGTGTCGTAGAGGATTGGATATGGAAGATCACCGAGTGCGGCAAGGAGAGCATCTTGGTAACTGAGGCTAGTAGAAGAAGGTGGCGTCGGACCTGCGCTTCGTCCAATCATTAATCCTGCAAGATGATTGAACCAGCCATGTCGCTTGATCGACAGCAGTGCACGAACAAGTCCCGTTGGGGACATCTCCACGTTCTCAAGATAGAGAATTGTTCCCTGCCTTCGATTCGTTTTGACGAAGGACGGTATGTCTCCGAACCGAGTTCCTGCCAGCCAGGCAATGGTGTCCAGGCAGCCGCCGATCAGTCGGCCGTGGATTGAAACAGATTCAGTTGAGCTATCAAGGCGCTTCCAGGAAGTTTCCTCTGTCAAGTTGAACGGGGCGTCAGCGCGAATGGCAAAGTCTGTCCACTTCGTCTGGTACTTCTCGGAAGAGCGCTGTTCTACGGGAGCGACAAGGCCTTGTTCCAACACCGCGAGAGCCCCGGCAGTCAGGGTATCGGTTTGGGTTGGCGCCAAGTCCATGAGGTTGGGGCCGTGCGCGGTAGCCCACCCTGACATGAGCGTCAGGGGCAACTGAAGCGTACTGATATCGGAGAACCCAAGAAGCCACTTTGGCGTAGAGAGGCGAAGGCCTTCGAAGTCAATTTGATCAAGCAACTCGCTGGCAAGCTCGCCACCCCACGGAGGAAAGATCGCTGAGACATTGGGGTCCTTCAGGAAGCGATTGAACTCGGCGGCACGCTCGTGACTCGGCGCACTTGCATTTTTATGCTCCGTTCGGAGGCAATTCCCTTCAATCACGCGATAGCCACGATCGCGAAGATGTTCAAGGACCAGATCAAGCCGGGCGAGTGCTGGCCCAGAGACGCCGGATGACGGTGCTGTAACCGCAATGAGATCACCGGGGCGAAGAGGCTTTGGGAGCGAGACCATGAGCAGCGATGGAAGGGCGGAGGTCGTGATTCTGAGGTCTAACGAATGGCGTCTATCTGACGCGTGGCGGGCCTTGCCGGAGCGGCGAGTCGTTGCCAGCGTCAGATAAACCGAGTTGAACTGAAGCGCCGCGCGGGCCGCTGAATGGGCAATGTAAGGTCAGGCGCGGGCGCAAGCAAGGGTGAGGATTGCGGTGAGGATTGCGGCCGGGTTGGCGCAGGTCGAAGACTTGGCAGCGCAGGAGCGGCGCGGCACTTCGGGCCACGCACTTTGAGGCTGCCCAGTGCCGGCCGGCGGCGTGCGAAGCGGTGTGCGACAGGGCACGGTGCACGCCGAGACATCCTTGGCCGTGACGCGACCGGCAGGGTCATCGTCGGTTGGGATGAGGTGGCATGACAAGAGAGTGGGGGCCGCGGTCATGCGAGTGGGCCTGGCGATTTGGGCGGTCCGCGGCAGGCGTGCGAGGCGGGGGCCGAGGCTGGCATGAGGCACTCGGCCCGGGCCGTCCCTGGGCAGTGCGGCAGCATGCAGGCGAAGGCGCTCCAGCGGCCGTTGGGGCAATGCGTGCAGCGGCCGATGTCGATGGCCGCCACGCGCCGCATGAAGGCTTGGGCGTCTTCGCACAGTTGGGGGTCGGCTGCCGGCATGGCCAGCAGTTGGCGGGCCAGCGCCAGGCGGTCGGCCTTGGCCGCCGGGGCCAGCAGGCCGTCGTGGCGGATGAGTTTGAAGCCGGTGGGCAGGATGTGCTGCAGCAGCCGGTGAATGAACTGCTGGCCGGGCATGGTGATGCAGCGCTTGCCGCCGTGGTGGCCGGCGCGCACGCGCAGGCGCACCAGGCCGTCCATCGCATCGCCCTCGATGGCCAGCAGGCGCTCGTTGCCGATGGCGGTGCGGTGGGTGTAGCGACTGAGGTAGTCGAGCACGGCGGCGGGCCCGGCCAGGGCGGTCTTGGCATAGACCACCCAGTCATGGCGGCGCAGCGCGGCGGCCCGCTCGGCGCGGCGCTGGGCGGTATGGATGCCGCCGTGCTTGATGATGCCCGCGGCCGCGCGGGCGCCTTCATACCAGCGCTGAGCGTTGCAGGGGTTCAGCGGCTGCGCCGCATCGCCCAGCGCTGCGAACAGCCTAGGCCCCGCAGGCCGCGCCGTGCGCCAGTGCCGGCGCAGCACCTGCAGCACGTCGTCGGCCAGCGGCACGTAGCGGTTCTTGCCGCCCTTACCCTGCTCCACGCCCATCTCCTCGATCAGGGCGCGGGCACTTGCCCGCACCGATCAAGGTATGGCCAGCAACGCTGTTCGGCAGCTACCGCCATGCAGCCTTCGGGCTGCAGCCACCGCGTCAGCGGTTTAGTTCAACGCGGATCACTTCGACGACGACGTGCGTGTCGCGGATCTCGTACACGATGCGGCAGACCCCCTGGCGCACGCGATACACCTCCGCGCCGCTGAGCTTCTCGCAGCCCGGGCCCCGTGGTTCGTCGCGCAGCGCCTCGATGCGCGTCAGGGTGCGCTTGACGCCGGCCCTGGGGGATGCCGCGCAGGTCCTTCGCGACCGAAGGCCTGACGCGCAGCTCATCGCGTGCCATCGGCCTTGAGCTTGCTCAGGAATTCTTCGTAGCTCAGCGCGCGTTCCTTGGCACGCGAGCGCACGGCGGCGAGGTCTTCCTCGTGTTCGCGCAAGGCCTGGATGAGTTTGTCGAAGTCGGCTTCGAGGTCGGTTGCCGTGGACCAGTCTCCGAGACCTCGCACACGGAAGTTCAGACAGCCCCGGCTCGGCGCGCGCCTGATGCAAGCGCCGACCTGCAACAGCTCGTCTCGATCGGACACGCAGCTTTACGCCAGCTTTGCGCCTTGCGAGTGAACGCACGTGTGCCACACCGCGTTGTGCAGGTGCGATCGCCTGGAATCGCGCAGCAGGAGCAACGCATGAGCAAGAGCCGCCTTCTCGCCACCGCCGCCTTGGCCCTGACGGGCATGTCGGGTGTGGGTGCCGCACAAGCCGCCGATGTCAACTGGTCGGTCACCGTCGGATCGCACGGACGCCTGCCGGTCGCGCCGATCCTGGCATCGGTCATGTTGCCCCCCGTGCCGCCCGTCCCGCTGGTCCCGCTGGTCCGCCAGGTGCCGCCGGCCTACCTGGCGTACAGCCACCCACGCGCCTACCGCCAGCCCACGCGCTGGGATCGTGACGGCGATGGCATCCCCAATCGCCACGACCACCGCTACAACCCGCGCTGGGACCGCGACGGTGACGGCATTCCCAACGGCTACGACCGCCACGACAACCGGCGGTACGGAGTCGATCGCGGTCACCGCGACGG
>CAUJJO010000017.1 GCA_963205125.1 Pseudomonadota bacterium
GCGGGCCGGATCGTCAAGCCACCGTCGGCGGTCAGCCGCGCCTGCACGCTGTCGCCCTCGCGCAAGCCGAAGCGGCGCACCAGATCCGCCGGCAGGCGCATCGCCAGGCTGTTGCCCCACTTCGCGATCTGCAGGTTCAGGTGCGTCGTCATGGCGATGCCGCATGTAGAAACGTCGATGTAGCTACGCTAGGGCCCGGTACGCCTTCTGTCAAGGTCCATCGAGGTGCAAATCCCGGCGGCCCGCCGGCCCCTCGAACCGCCCGGCGATCCCCGCCACGCGCAGGTGGACGGTGGCCAGCCAGGCGACGACGGTGCGTTGCACGTGCGAGGCGTTCCATCGTTGCGCGGGTGATTGCAGCGTTGCAAAGGGCAAGACGCGCTATCACAACGAGGGTTTGAAAGAGTGCGACTGCCGCATCCACGCCCAGCAGCTACAAGGTCGCGGGGGCGAGCGGGGCGCACTTTCTGATCGACAAGGACGGCACCATTTTCCAAACGGCCTCGGTGCTGAGAAAGACTCGCCATGTGGGACACATCAAGTCCCGGTGCGTCGCGCAGCGCTCCTGTTCCCCGGCCGAGTTGGCGAAACTGCGGGGCAAGCGGGTCGGCGCGGGCATCGGTGCGGTCGAGCGCCGGAAGGAATATCCGGCTCGATATCCGACCAACAGCGACTCCATCGGGATCGAGATCGTCTCGCTGGCACCCGGCAACGTGTTCGAGTCCGTTACGCCCGCACAGCAGACGGCGCTACAGTGGCTGGTCGCCGAGTTGCTCCACAGCCTGAGGCTATCGCGGTCTGACGTCTTTCGCCACTCGGAGGTCTCGTGGAAGCAACCCAGCGAAGCGGCGAGCGCCCGATGGTGAAGCACCTGCTGCCGGCCCTGGCCCTGGCCATGTTCCTGGCCCCCTGCCAGGCGGTGCAGTCGCAGCTGGCCACCCAGGTGGAAGAGCTGGCGGTGGGGTGGCGCATCGTCAAGCGCTGCGGATCGTGGCAGGCCCAGGGCCGCGACGGCTACTACCGGATCGTGGTGGGCGATGTCTACGATGGCGCCGGCAGCGAGCTGTATGTGCAGTGGGTTACGCAGGCCACCCAGGAGCAGTCCGCGGTGGTCGTCAAGACGGTCTCGATTGCCGAGCTCAATGACGATCACAACCAGTACGACGTCGAGTCCGTCGACTGCCTGGGTCGGGGGCGGTCCACGTGGGTCCGGGTGCGGGCTACGCAAGAGCACGACGAAGGCCGTCGGTGGCGTGACATCACGATCCGGCTGCGCGATGGCGGCGGCTACTCGCTCGATCAGGTGGTGCGTCGCAGTGGGCGATGATCTGGCAGGTTGCCTGCCGATCCAGATTTGACCCGGGTGTTCAACGTAGCCTGCTGCGCTTTTCAGCAGCAGGATCGACAAGGGTAAGGGCCGCACGGTCAACGCCCGCTTCACCGCGATGTGTGCGCACTACCTGTTCGACGCCGACTTCTGCAACATCGCCTCGGGCTGGGAGAAGGGCATCGTCGAGAAGAACGTGCAGGGCAAAACTGGCCGGGTAAGCCTCGGTGCCGCTGCGCAACCCTGCACGCCTGCGTCGGCGTCGGAGCGCCCGCGCCGGGGCCCTCAATACCGTCCCGTGATCCCCGCCACGCGCAGGTAGACGGTGGCCAGCCAGGCGACGACGGTGCGCTGCAGGCGGCCGCGCCAGCCGGCGCGTTGCGGGGCGCCGCTGACCTCGGTCGAGGCGGCGAAGGCGGCCTCGAAGCGTTCGGCGAGGACCGCGGCGAAGCGGCGGTCGCGCACGACGACGTTGGCCTCGAGGTTGAGCAGCAGCGACAGCGGGTCGATGTTGGAGCTGCCCACCGTGGCCCAGTCGTCGTCGATGACCGCGACCTTGGCGTGCAGGAAGGCCGGCGTGTACTCGAAGATGCGCACGCCGTGGCCGCGCAGCTCGTCGTAGAGCGCGCGCGCGGCTAGGGCCGCGATGCGGTAGTCGACCTTGCCCTGCAGCAGCAGCCGCACCTGCACGCCGCGGCGCGCGGCGTGGCGCAGGCTGCGGCGAAAGGCGCGCCCGGGGTAGAAGTAGGGCACGGCGAGGTCGACGCGCCGGCGCGCGCTGCGGATCGCCTGCACGTAGGCTCGCTCGATGGCGCGGCGCTGGCCGACGTTGTCGCGCACGAGGAAGGCCGCCACCACCGGGCGCGAGGCGTGCGGCGGCGGCGCGCCGGGGCGGCGCCCGCGCAGGCGGCGGATCAGCCGGCGCGCCTCGCTCACCGGGCGCGGGCTGGCGGCCAGCGCGATCACCTCGTCGCGCCAGAGGTGCCCGAGCTGCGCGCGCGTCCACATCGCCTGCGCGGCGGCGCGCACCGAGCGCACCAGCGGACCCTGCAGCGCGACCGCGAAGTCCAGCCGCGGCGCAGCCGTCCAGCCGTGGTTGAGGTCGTTGCGGTCGTCGATGATGTTGATGCCGCCGACGAAGGCGCAGGCGTAGTCGACCACGCACAGCTTCTGGTGCAGGCGGCGCAGCTGACCCGGCATCAGCCAGGCCCACCAGCGCTCGAGCGGGCGAAAGACCTCGAGCGCGATGCCCGAACCCGCGAACCAGCGCCGCAGCTGCGCCAGGCGGCCGTGCGAGCCGAAGCCGTCGACGACGACGCGCACCGCCACGCCGCGGCGCGCCGCGGCGCAAAGCGCGTCGGCGATCAGGCGGGCAGCACCGTCGTCGTGGAAGATGTAGGTGGCCAGCCAGACCTCGTGGCGCGCCGCGGCGATGGCCGCCACCATCGCCGGGAACAGCTCGTCGCCGCCCTGCAGCAGCTCGATGCGGTTGCCGCCCACCAGGCGCGCGCCCTGGATCGCCTCGAGGCCGGCGAACTCGGCGATCTCGGTGGCACCGGCCACGCCCGCGATGCCGGCGATCTCGACGAGCTCGCCGAGGGCACCGGGCTCTGCATCGCGCGCGGGTCCGGCCTCGTCGGGCATCGCTCGCGCCTCAGCAGGGCTCCAGCTCGGCCACCAGCGGCAGGTGATCCGACATGCGCGCCCAGGCGGTGCCGCGCGGCACCATGGTCGTGCGGCACTGCAGGCCGCGCAGGTAGAAGCGGTCGAGCGAGAACACCGGCATCAGCGAGGGGAAGGTCTGCTGCAGCGCGCCGTTGGCCCCGCGCGCGCGCTGCAGGCCGATCTCGGCCATCGGCGCGTCCAGCTTCTCGCCCCAGTCGTTGAAGTCGCCCGCGACGATCAGCAGCGCGTCGGGCGGCACCTCGCGCTCGAGGTAGTCGGCCAGGCGCTGCACCTGGCGCACGCGGCTGGAATGGATGAGGCCGAAGTGCGCGACCACGGTGTGCACCTTGCTGCCGTTCCACTGCACCGGCACGTGCAGCAGGCCGCGCTGCTCGAAGCGGTGGTCGCTCACGTCGCGGTGGCCGATGTCGCCCAGCGGCCAGCGCGCCAGCAGCGCGTTGCCGTGCTCGCCGTGGCGCGTGACGGCGTTCGTGCGGTAGGCCACGTCGTAGCCCTGCGGCGCGAGGAAGTCGGCCTGCCCCTGCTCGGGCCAGCCGAACCAGGTGCGATCGAAACGCTGTGCGTGCCGGCGGTGGTAGAGGTGCACCTCCTGCAGGAAGACGATGTCGGCGTCCAGCGCCTCCACCGCCAGCCCCAGGCTGTGGATCTCGAGGCGCCGCCGCGGCCCCATGCCGCGCACGCCCTTGTGGATGTTGTAGGTCGCCACGCGCAGCGCGTTCAGGCCGGTGGTCGGCGAGAGGAGCGTCGTCTGCAGGGCGCCGTGATGCCGCGTCATTCGGATCGGACCCGTTCGGGAAGTTGCAGGATGGCCTCGGCGTTGCTCGGCGAGAAGCAGCGCCACGCCGCTTCGCGCCAGGGCAGCCACTGGTGCGCGATGTGCTCGTCGGGGCGCAGCCGCACCGGCACGCGCGCGGGCAGCAGCAGGCCGAACACGTGCTCGGTGTTGTGCGTCACGCCCGGCGCGTAGCGGCGACGCCAGCTGGGGTAGATCTCGTAGACGTTGTCCTGCTCCCAGTCGACGAGCTCGCCGTCGACGATGCCCGTCTCCTCCTGCACCTCGCGGCGCGCGGTGACGGGCAGCGGCTCCTGCTCGTAGTCGATCGAGCCGGTGACGCTCTGCCAGAAGCCGGGGTGGTCGGCGCGCTCGATCAGCAGCACCTCGAGGGCCGGGGTGTGGATGACCACCAGCACCGAGCGCGGGATCTTGAAGCGGCCTTCGTCCATGTTGCTGCGACCTCGTCGAGCCCGCTTCAGCCTGCCGCGCGGCGGCGTTCGCGCACGGCCTGCGCGAGCCCGCGCAGCAGCGCGGCGCTGTCGTCGAAGCCGAGGCAGGCGTCGGTGATCGAAACGCCGTGGCGCAGCGGCTGGCCGGCCACCAGGTCCTGCCGCCCTTCCGCGAGGTGGCTCTCGACCATGACGCCGAGGATGCGGCGCTCGCCCGCGGCGATGCGCGCGCCGAGCTCGGCGGCGACCTCGCTCTGCCGGCGCGGCTGCTTGGCGGAGTTGGCGTGCGAGCAGTCGATCATCACCTGCTCGCGCAGGCCCACGCGCTGCAGCAGCGCGCAGGCGGCGTCGACG
>CAUJJO010000018.1 GCA_963205125.1 Pseudomonadota bacterium
TCCTCGACCTTGGCGTCGAGCATCGAGAGGTCGACCGTGCCCTTCTTCATGAGCGCCTTGCCCTCCTCGAGCGCAGCCCCGGTCTTGCTCTCGCCGTAGGTGTTGCGGCCGAACTCGTCGACCATGCGCTGCGTCTCGACCAGCGGGTTGGCGACGAACTTGCCGTCGACCTTGAGCGCCGGGACGATGTCGGTGAGGATGCCCATCTGGTAGGCCTTGTGCGCGCTGAAGGGCTCGCACAGCACGCAGGCGGCCATCGCGCGCTCGGCGCCGACGACCACGGGCAGGAAGTCGGTCGCGCCGCCGATCGGCGCCGAGCCGTGCTTGGGGCCGGCCTGGCCGTAGCGCGCGAGGTCGGACGACACCGAGAAGTCGCAGGCCATGCCGATCTCCTGGCCGCCGCCGATGCGCATGCCGTTGACGCGGCAGATCACCGGCTTGTCGCAGCCGATGATGGCGCTGACCATGTCGTTGAAGAGCCGCATGTACTGGCGGTACTCCTGCGGGTGGCCGGCGTAGTACTCGGCGTACTCCTTGGTGTTGCCGCCGGTGCAGAAGGCCTTGTCGCCGGCGCCGGTGAAGACGACGCAGGCGACGTCGCGCGCGTTGCTGGCGGCGCGGAAGGCGAGGATCACGCCCTTCACCATGTCCGTCGTGTAGCTGTTGAACTGGCTCGGGTTGTCCAGCGTGATCCAGACGTGATAGAGGCCGGGAACCACCTCGCCGCTGGGGAGCTTGGCCGGGCGCTTCTCGTAGCGCACGCCCGGCCGGCTGATGTCGTCCACCAAGTCATGGTTCTTGAACTCGCGCATCGGCTGGGTGGTGGGGGCATTCATCGGGCGTTCTCCAGGTCGGGTTCGAAAGGGTCGGAACAGGGTCAGGGCAGGATCGGAGCAGTCCGGCGGACCGCTCTTCGGGACGCGCGGCCGCCGCCGCGCGGATGGGCGTTCAGGGCACCATCACGGCGCGCCGCGTGATCTCGCGATCGTGGACGGCCTTGAAGACATCGTTGATGCGGTCCAGCGGATGCGTCTCGACGAAGGGCGCAAGGCGCACCCGGCCGTCGAGCACGAGATCCAGGGCCGCGGGGTAGTACTCGGGCGGGCAGCCCCAGTTGCCGATCGCCTTGGCGTCGAAGGCCATCAGGTTGGACAGGCGCACCTCCACCTTGTCCATCGTGAAGCCGACGACCGACAGCGTGGCGCCGTGCACGAGCAGGTTGAAGGCGCTGGTCTGGCCCACCGCCGTGCCCGAGCATTCGAAGATCTTCCACTCGGTGCCGCGCAGGCCGGCGCTGCGCGCGAACTCCGCGATCGCCTTCTTCAGGGCCTTGGCGTCGTGCTCGCGCGCGTTCAGCGCCAGCGCCGCGCCGCCTTCGTCCTTGGCCGACTGCAGCTTGCGCGGGTCGACGTCGATGGCCACCACCTGGGCGCCGAAGGCGCGCGCCACCTGCACGCAGTAGCCGCCGACGCCGCCGACGCCGATGACGACGGCCAGGTCCCCGGCCTCGACGCCGGCACGGCGCACCGCCTGGTAGGGCGTGGTCAGCGCATCGGCAACGATGGACACCTGCGCCAGCGTGAGGCCGGCCTTGGCCAGGCGATCCTCGTCGACCGGGCACAGGCCGCGCGCGGGCACGACGATGTGGCTGCCGAAGCCGCCCTGGATGTCGTTGCCCGGCATCTTCTGCTGGCGGCAGATCGTCGCCTGCCCGCGCTTGCAGAGATCGCACTCGCCGCAGGGCAGCACCGCGGGCACGATGACCGCGCGATGCAGCCAGGACTCGGCCCCGGCGCCGGCCGCGACGACGCGGCCGCTGATCTCGTGGCCCAGCGCCAGCGGCAGAGCCTGGTTGGGTCGCACGCCGTCGTAGTAGTAGCCCAGGTCGGTGTGGCAGACGCCGCAGCCGGCCACCGCAATCACCACCTCGCCGTCGCCGGCGTGGGCGATGAAGTCGGCGCGCTGCAGGGGCGCGCCGGGCGCGGTGAACATCCAGCGGTGGGCGGCAAGGCTCATCGGAAGGCTTCCTCGTCGAATCGGGGCGCGCGGCTGTCGGCTGCAGGCGGTTCGGTGACCCTGGGTGCGCCGCGGTTGCGGCGCCGAAGCCACACTCGCCGACCCGTTGACGGATCCGTTGACAGATCGCTCGCGAGTTATTACGGTATTGCAGTACTGATTTACCCGTTTGAGGCGATTCTGAGGCGTTTTTGCAGCGACCGTTTGCGCTGGATCAGATGCATGCAGGGCCGTCGCGGGTTCACTTGCAGGCATCGAACCGGAGGAGCTTCATGCCCCCTAAATCCCCCTTGGCGAGCACGACCTCGCGCAGCTTCTCGCTGGCCATTGCCGGCAGCGGCGGCGCCGGCGTGATGACCGCCGGCACGCTGCTGCTCGACGCCGCAGCGCGCGCCGGCCTCTACGGCCTGATGGTGCGAACCAGCGGCCCGCAGATCCGCGGCGGCGAAGCCGCGGCGCTGATCCGCATCTCGCAGCAGCCCGTGGCCACGCTGGACGACGGTTTCGACGCGCTGCTGGCCGTCGACTGGCAGAACCTCAACCGCTTCGGCGACGAGATCCCGATCGGTCCGGGCAGCCTGCTGATCGGCGACAGCGATGCCGGCGACGCTCCCGAGGTCTTCCTGCAGACCGGCGCCCGCCTCGTCACGGTGCCGATGAAGAAGGCGGCCAAGGCCGCGGGCGGCGGCTGGGTCAACATGATCGTGCTGGGCCTGGCGGGCACCATCGTCGGCCTGCCCGCGCAGGCGCTCGAGGACGCGCTGCGCGCGAGCTGGAAGCGCAGCGCCGAGGCGCTGGCCTCCAACGTCGCCACGCTGCAGCAGGGCATTGCGCTGGCGCAGGGCATCGAGGGCGCCAAGCCGCAGCCGCTGTCGGTCGACGGACGCGGCAACGGCGCGGGCCGCTGGCTGATCTCGGGCAACGAGGCCGCCGGCTGCGGCGCGCTGCGCGGCGGCGTGCGCTTCGTCGCGGCCTACCCGATCACGCCGGCCACCGAGCTGCTCGAATGGATGTCGCCTGCGCTGACGCGCCTGGGCGGCAGCCTGCTGCAGGCCGAGGACGAGCTGGCCTCGGTCAACATGATCATCGGCTCCTCCTACGGCGGCGTGCCCTCGCTCACCGCCACCGCCGGCCCGGGCCTTGCGCTGATGACCGAGGCCATCGGCCTCGCGGTCGCCGCCGAGGTGCCCATCGTCGTCGTCAACGTGATGCGCGGCGGCCCCTCCACCGGCATCCCGGCCAAGAGCGAGCAGAGCGACCTCTCCTTCGCGGTCGACGGCCTGCCCGGCGACGCGCCGCGGCTCGTGCTGGCACCCAACAGCATCGCCGACTGCCTCGACACCGCCGAGTGGTCGGTGCAACTGGCCGAAGCGCTGCAGGCCCCGGCGATCCTGCTCTCCGACCAGTTCATGGGCCAGTCGCGTTCGGTGATCGACCCGCCGCGGCACGCACCGGCACCGGCCACGCGCCTGGTCGTCGACGCCAACACCGAGGGCTACCTGCGCTACCGCGACACGCCTTCGGGCGTCTCGCCGATGGCCATCCCCGGCACGCCCGGCGTCACCTACACCGCCGATGGCCTCGAGCACACCGAGCGCGGCATCCCGAGCAGCCAGGCGCGCGACCACATCAAGCAGCTCGACAAGCGGCTGCGCAAGCTGATGCAGCACGACTACGGCTCGCGCTGGGCCGACGTCGAAGGCGACGCCGACCTGGCGGTGATCACCTTCGGCTCGACCACCGGCGCCGTGCGCGAGGCGATCGCGCGCGCCGCGGCGCAGGGCACGGCGCTGCGCATGGTCTCGCTGCGCCTGCTGGCGCCGCTCAAGCCCGAGCTGCTCGACCAGGCGCTGGCCGGCGTGCGCCAGGTCCTGGTGGTCGAGCAGAACCACGGCGGCCAGCTGCTGCGCTACCTGCGCAGCCGCTGTGACCTGCCCGGCCGCGCCTCCGGCCTGCATCGCCCCGGACCGCTGCCGCTGCGCCCGGGTGAGCTGACTCGCGCTTTCATCGACTGGGCCGCTGCGCACGCCCGCACCGGAGTGACCGCATGAACGACATGACCGAAGCCGCCAAGCTGACCGCCGCGGATTTCAAGTCCGACTACAAGCCCGTCTGGTGCCCGGGCTGCGGCGACTTCTCCGTCCTCGGCGCGATCACCAAGGCGCTGGCCATCATCGGGCGCCCGCCGCACGAGGTCGCCGTCGTCTCGGGCATCGGCTGCAGCTCGCGCATCCCCGCCTACACCACCTGCTACGGCTTTCACGGCGTGCACGGCCGCGCGCTGGCCGCGGGCGCGGGGCTCAAGGCCGCGCGCCCGGACATGACCGTGCTCGTCACCGGCGGCGACGGCGACGGCTACTCGATCGGCGGCAACCACTTCATGCACGCCTGCCGGCGCAACATGGACCTGACCTACATCGTGATGGACAACCACGTGTACGGCATGACCAAGGGGCAGGCCTCGCCGACCACCGAGCCCGACTGGGACAACAAGCTGATGCCCGGGGGCACCGGCATCCGCTCCTTCCACCCGCTGGTGATCGCCCTGGCCGCGGGTGCGAACTTCGTCGCGCGCGGCTTCTCCGGCGACCCCAACGGCACCGCCGAGCTGATCGCGCAGGCGATCCGCCATCCCGGCTTCTCGTTCATCGAGATCCTGAGCCCCTGCGTGACCTTCCGCCCCGAGCAGCGCGCCTGGAAGGAGCACATCCACACGGCGGCGGTGCCCGAGACCGACGACCCCGCGCGCGCCGCGCGCCGCCTGATGACCGACGACGGCTTCAACGTCGGCGTGCTTTATGCTGGCAGCCGCACCCCCTACGCCAAGAACCCCGCCGCCAGCGCGACGCTGACGGAAATCGAACAGGAGTTCGCGCTGTGACTCGTCTGCAGAAGCCGGGCGCCCAGGCCGCGCCCAAGACGCTGACCGAACTGATGGGCCAGGCCCTGACGATGGAACGCGAGGCCGTGGCCCGCTACAACGAGCTGGCCGACATGATGGAGACGCACAACAACCAGGACGTCGCGGCGCTGTTCCGCAAGATGGCCGGCTACGAGCAGATCCACGTCAACCAGATCCTCGCCGACATGGGCTGGGCCGACGACGTCGTCGTGCCGCGCCAGAGCGGTTTCTGGAACACGCCCGAGTCGCCCGAGGTGGTGCCCATCGAGGAGATGCACTACCTGATGCACCCCTGGCACGCGCTGCAGTTGGCGCTGGCCGCCGAGCAGCGCGCCGAGGCCTTCTTCGCCGAGCTCGCCGGCACCGCCGCCAGCGAGGCGGTGCGCCAGGCGGCCGAAGAGATGCGGCAGGAAGAGGCCGAGCACGTCGCGCTGGTGCGCGAGTGGCTCGAGAAGGTGCCCAAGCCCGACGACGACTGGGCCGAGGATCCCGATCCGCCCCGCTACATGGACTGACCCGAACAACCCAGGAACGGAGACGAGCGCATGCAGACCCTGTTGCCCGAAGGCTGGAAGGCCCCCATCGGTTACGCCAACGGCATCGCCGCGCCGGTGGGCGCGCGCATCGTGTTCCTCGCCGGCCAGGTCGGCTGGAACGCGCAGCAGGAGTTCGAGAGCGTCGACCTGGTGCCGCAGTTCGAGCAGGCGCTGAAGAACGTGCTGGCCGTGCTGGCCGAGGCCGGCGGGCGCCCCGAGCACATCTGCCGCATCACCGCCTTCTGCTGCGACAAGCCCGGCTACCTCGCGGTGCGCAAGCAACTGGGCGGCGTCTGGCGTGCCCTGATGGGCACGCATTACCCGGCCATGAGCATGATCTTCGTCTCCGACCTGCTGGACCACCCCGGCAAGATCGAACTCGAAGCGACGGCCGCCATCCCGGCGGCTTGAGGCAGCCTCGCCTCGCCACGCGGCCGCGGGTTCATGCGCGGCCGGTCTACCATCGTGCGCCCACAACCTCCAAGGAGACAAGCCATGCCATTCCTTCGTCGCGCTCCGCTGGCCCTTGCCGCTGCCGTCGCCGCCCTGGCCCTTGCCGGCCCCGCTGCCGCCCAGGGCGGTGCCAAGCTGCGCGTGGGCCTGATGCTGCCCTACAGCGGCACCTACACCGCACTCGGCAACGCGATCGAGAACGGCTTCAGGCTCTACGTGGCCGAGCAGGGCGGCAAGCTCGGCGGGCGCGAGATCGAGTACTTCAAGGTCGACGACGAGTCCGACCCGGCCAAGGCGGTCGACAACGTCAACAAGCTCATCAAGCGCGACAACGTCGACGTGCTGATCGGCACCGTGCACTCGGGCGTGGCCATGGGCATGGCCAAGGTCGCCAAGGAGACCGGCACGCTGATGATCGACCCCAACGCCGGGGCCGACGCCGTCACCGGCCCGATGTGCGCGCTGAACCTCTTCCGCAGCTCGTTCTCGAACTGGCAGCCCGGCTACGCGATGGGCGCGGTGATGGCCAAGCGCGGCCACAAGAACGCCGTCACCATCACCTGGAAGTACGCTGCCGGCGACGAATCGGTGAACGGCTTCAAGGAGGCCTTCACCAAGGCCGGCGGCAAGATCGTCAAGGACTTGACGCTGCCCTTCCCCAACGTCGAATTCCAGGCCCTGCTGACCGAGATCGCCGCGCTCAAGCCCGACGCCGTCTACACCTTCTTCGCCGGCGGCGGCGCGGTCAAGTTCGTCAAGGACTACGCCGCCGCGGGCCTGAAGGACAAGATCCCGCTCTACGGCGCGGGCTTCCTCACCGACGGCACGCTGGAGGCGCAGGGCGCGGCCGCCGAGGGCCTGCTGACGACGCTGCACTACGGCGATTCGCTGAACACGCCGCGCGACAACGCCTTCCGCCTGGACTACGCCAAGACCTACAAGCTGCAGCCCGACGTCTACGCGATGCAGGGCTACGACGCGGCGCAGATGCTGGGCATCGGCCTGGCCGCGGTCGGCGGCGACGTCTCGAAGAAGGCCGAGTTCGCCGCGGCGCTGATGAAGGCGCGCATCGACAGCCCGCGCGGGCGCTTCACGCTCTCGCCCAGCCACAACCCGGTGCAGGACATCTACCTGCGCAAGGTCGAGGGCAAGGAGAACAAGGTCGTCGAGGTCGCCTCCAAGGCGCTGGCCGACCCCGGGCGCGGCTGCCGCATGAAGTGAGCTCATGCCCTGCTACGCCATCGACGGCGTGGCGCCGGTCGTCGACCCGAGCGCCTACGTCCACCCGAGCGCGGTCCTGATCGGCGACGTCCTCGTCGGCCCGGGTTGCTACGTCGGCCCCTGCGCGAGCCTGCGCGGCGACTTCGGCCGCATCGTGCTGCGCGAGGGCTGCAACGTGCAGGACGCCTGCGTGCTGCACAGCTTCCCCAACCACGAGATGGTGGTCGAGGAGAACGGCCACATCGGCCACGGCGCGGTGCTGCACGGCTGCACGGTGCGCCGCGACGCGATGGTCGGCATGAACGCGGTGGTGATGGACGAGGCCGAGGTCGGCGAGCAGGCGATCGTCGCCGCCTGCGCCTTCGTCCCCGCCGGGCGCCGGCTGCCGCCGCGCACCCTGTCGGTCGGCGCGCCGGCCAAGGTCGTGCGCGAGCTCGGCGAGGACGAGATCCGGCGCAAGCGCGCCGGCACCGCGGTCTACCAGGAGCTGGCGCGGCGCAGCCTGGCCAGCCTGCGCGAGGTGAGCCCGCTCACCGCACCCGAAGCCGAGCGCAGGCGCCTGGTGCTACCGCCGCTGCCGGCGGCGCGGCAGGCGTAGCCGCGCCCTGCTCGCCGCGCCCTACTCGCCGGGCTTGCGCCAGAGCGCCTGGGCGCGGCCGACGAACTCGTCCATCAGCCTGGGTTTGTGCGCGAAGCGATACATCGCACGCTGCAGGCGTCCGCGGATCTCGGGCGTGTTGCACGGCGAGCGGTGCGAGAGCGTGACGTAGAGGTTCTCGCTGGCCACCGCCGGCTGCAGCTGGCGCACGCCCTTGACGCCCAGCCGCGCGAGGTAGGCCTCGCCCGGGCTGTCCTCGTAGACGAGGTAGTCGACCCGCCCGCGCTGCAGCATCTGGATCGCCTGCTCGAGCGAGGGCAGCTGCTGGATGTCGAGCTTGTCGCGGGCGTAGCGGTCGAAGGCCTCGCCGAAGCTGTTGTTGATCACCGTTGCGCCGCGCCTGCCCTCGAGGTCGCTCCAGCGCCGGTAGTGCAGGCTGCCTTGCGGCCCGACCCAGATCACCGAGCGCGTCTCGCGAAACGGCGGATGGATGTAGTCCATGTACTCGGTGCGCGCCTGCGTGTAGAAGGCGCCGACGATCGCGTCCAGCTTGCCCGCGCGCACCTCCTGCTGCACGCGGCCCCAGGGCCCGATGTAGTGCACCTCGATCGGAATGCCGATCTCGCGGCCGATCCACTGCGCCAGTTCGGCTGCGGCCCCCACCAGGCGGCCCGAGCGGCCATCGCCGCCTTCGGGCCACAGGTAGGGCGGGTACTGCGGATTGCCCGATGCGCGGATCGCCTTGCAGGTGCCCGGCGCGGCGTCGGCGCCTGCCCGCTCCGCCGCGGGCTGGGCCGCGGCAGTGAACGCCAGCCCGAGCAGCATGCCGCCAAGCAGCGCGCCGCGCAGCCGCGGTGCCCGAGGGTGTCGACGCGTTCGATCGCTCATGGGCTCACCCCTGCGCGGCGGGCGCCGCATCCGCTTCGGTGGAAGGGCGCTGTGCGAGCCAGCGCGCGAGCATCGCCTCCAGCACCGGCGCGAGCACCGGCTTGGGCAGGTGATCGTCCATGCCGGCGTCCAGGCAGCGCTGGCGCTCCTCGGCAAAGGCGTTGGCCGTCATCGCGATGATCGGGCCCCGCCAGCCCCGCAGGCGCAGCAGGCGCGTGGCCTGCAGGCCGTCCATGCCGGGCATCTGGATGTCCATCAGCACCAGCGCATGGTCGGTGCTTGCGGCCTTGGCCAGCGCCTCCTCGCCGTCGCCAGCCACGTCGACGGCAAGGCCCAGGTGCGTGAGCATCGCCACCGCGATTTCCTGGTTCACCGGGTTGTCCTCGACCAGCAGCACGCGCTGGCCGGCAAAGGGCGTCGGGGCTTCGCATTCGGCCTCGTCCGGTGCGGCCGCAGCGGGCAGGTCGCGCGCCGCGGCGGCCAGCGGCAGCGTCAGCCCGAGCCAGAACACGCTGCCGCGGCCGGGCGTGCTGCGCGCGCCGACCTCGCCGTGCATCAGTTCGGCCAGGCGCCGGCAGATCGCCAGGCCCAGGCCCGTGCCGCCATGGCGGCGCGTCGTCGAACTGTCGGCCTGCTCGAATTCGCGGAACAGCCGCGGCAACTCGTCGGCGGCGATGCCGATGCCGGTGTCGGCAACCTCGAAGGACAGCGGCAGGCCCGCCGTGGTCGGCAGGAAGCCGCGCACGCCGAGCCGGATGCTGCCGCTGTCGGTGAACTTGATCGCGTTGCCGGTGAGGTTCAGCAGGATCTCGGCGATGCGTTCGCGGTCGCCGACCAGCCGCCTTGCGGCCAGCGCTTGCGGCAGATCGAGCTCGAAGGCCAGGCCCTTGGCCGCCGCGTGCGGCGCCTGCATGCCGTGCACGCTGCGCATCAGCTCGCCGAGCGAGAACTCGACCGGCTCGAGCGCCAGCTTGCCGGCCTCGATCTTGGCGAGATCCAGCACCTGGTTGACCACCGACAGCAGGTGCATCGCGGCCTCGCCGACCTTGTCCAGCCGCTCAACCTGCCAGGGCTCGTGACTGTCGCGCCGGGCGAGCCCGCTCAGGCCGATGATGGCGTTGAGCGGCGTGCGGATCTCGTGGCTCATGTTGGCGAGGAAGGCGCTCTTGGCCTGATTGGCGGCCTGCGCCGCCTCGGTGGCCTGCGCCAGCTCGGCGGTGCGCGCCTGCACCAGCTCCTCGAGGTGAAAGCGGTGGCGCTCGAGCTCGCTGGCGTCGCGCCGCTGGCGCGAGACATCGGTGAGGAAGCCGTGCCAGACGACGCTGCCGCCAGGCTCGCGCCGAACCACGGCGTTGGCGTACACCCAGCGCGGCGCGCTGGCCGGCGCAGCCGCGCCCTCGACGCGCGCCGTGCGGAACTCCTGCTGCCAGGCGCTGCCCTCGCGCGCCGAGCGTTCGAGCGACTCGCGCACCCGCGGCCGGTCGTCCTCGTGCACGCAGGCCAGCAGAAGGTCCGCGTCGTCCATCAGGTCCGCCGCGGCCACGCCGAGCAGGCCCTGCACGGCCTCGCTGACGAAGCGAAAGCGCAACGGGCCCGCGGCCGGGCGCTCGAGCTGGTAGAGCGCGCCGGGCACGGCCTCGGCCAACCCCTGCAGGCGGCGGATGAGCGCGGCCTGCGCGTCGAACTGCTGCTGCAGCGCCTGGCGCATGTGGTCCATCGCCTGCCCGAGCTGGCCGATCTCGTCGGCGCCGAAAGGCGGCGGCTCGGCGCCGAAGCGCCCCTCGGCCAGCTCCGACGCGAAACGCCCGAGCCGCCGCAGCGGCACCATCACGCGCGCGTTCATGAGCCAGAGCACGACCGCAAGCGACAGCAGCAGCTGGCTGCCCACGGTGGCCGCGAAGAGCACGCGCCGATCGGCAAGCCACGCCTGCACGACGTGGTCGTCGACCTCCATCACGACGGTGCCGATCCGCTCGCCGGCGCGACGCACGGGACGTTCGATGACGATGGAGTGGCCCAGGCGTCGCGCCGGTTCGTCCAGCGCGACGAAGGTCTTGCCGCTCACGCCCTCGATCACCTCGACCCGGACCACGTCGGGCGACTGCATCACCGCGCGAACGACTTCGGTGGTCGCCGTCGCATCGAGGTTCCACAGCAGCACCGACAGGCTGATGGTGAGCGTGTCCATGCGCCTTGCGATCGAGCGCTGCAGTTCCTCGTCGGCGAGCCGGGCCTCGCGCCAGCCGACCCAGGCGCCGCCAAGCACCAGCGCGGGCAGCACCAGGCCGAGCACGGTGGCCAGCGCGATGCGCGCAAACAGCGATCTTCCGCGAGGTGGCAGGCTCATGCAGGACCGATTCGCGTTGCGGGCCGGAGGACGGCCCTGGGCTTCACTGTATACGCCGCAGCCGCTCTCGCCGAGGATCGGTCGGCGCCGACCCCCCAATTCATCAGCCCGTGTTGCGCAATCCGGCCGCGATGCCGTTGATGGAGAGGTGGATGCCGCGGCGCAGGCGTTGCACGCCCGCCTCGTCGGCCGCCTCCTCGGCCGATGCGCCGGCCTGGGCGTCGAGCGCGCGGTGGCGCCGCATCAGCTCGACCTGCAGGTGGTTGAGCGGGTCCAGGTAGGGGAAGCGGTGCTCGATCGAGCGCGCAAGCGCGGCGTTGGACTGCAGCCGCGCGCGCTCCCCGGTGATCAGCCCCAGCGCCTCGTTGGCGCGCTGCCATTCGGCCTGGACGAGGCCGAAGATGCGCCGCGCCGTGCGGCGATCGGGCACCAGTTCGGCGTAGCGCGCGGCGATGCCGAAGTCGGTCTTGGCCAGCACCATGTCCAGGTTGGAGAGCAGCGCGCGAAAGAACGGCCACTGCCGGTGCATGCGCTGCAGCAGCGCAAGGCGCGCGGCGCGGCCCTGCCCCGCGCCGAGGAAGCCCTCGATGGCCGAGCCGAAGCCGCACCAGCCCGGCAGCGCCACGCGGCACTGGCCCCAGGAGAAGCCCCAGGGGATGGCGCGCAAGTCCTCGATCGCGCCCGGGCCCCCGGCGGCGGCCTTGCGCGAGGCCGGCCGCGAGCCGATGTTGAGCTCGGCGATCTCGCGGATCGGCGTGGCGGCAAGGAAGTAGTCGACGAAGCCCGGCGTCTCGTAGACCAGCTTGCGGTAGGCGGCAAAGCCCGCCGCGCTGATCGCCTCGGCGGCATCGAGGAAGGCCTTGGGCGCCGGCCGGGTCGGGCGCAGCAGCGTGGCTTCCAGCGTCGCCGCCACCAGCGTCTGCAGGTTGCGCAGGCCGATCTCGGGGTTGGCGTACTTGGAGGCGATGACCTCGCCCTGCTCGGTGAGGCGGATCTGCCCGTTCACCGTCCCCGGCGGCTGTGCGAGGATGGCCTGGTAGCTCGGCCCGCCGCCGCGCCCGACCGTGCCGCCGCGGCCATGGAAGAGCCGCAGCCGCAGCCCGTGCGAACGCTCGTAGGGCGCGAACAGCTCGACCAGCGCGGTCTCGGCGCGGTAGAGCTCCCAGTTGCTGGTGAAGACGCCGCCGTCCTTGTTGCTGTCGCTGTAGCCGAGCATCACCTCCTGCTCGGCGCCGCTCTTCAACACCATCGGCAGCACGCCCGGCAGCGCGAGGTAGTCGCGCATGATGGCCGCGGCCCGGCGCAGGTCGCCGATGGTCTCGAACAGGGGCACGACGACCAGCTCGGCCCGTGCGCCCTCGTCCAGCGTGCCGTGCAGCAGGCCGCACTCCTTCTGCAGCAGCAGCACTTCGAGCAGGTCGCTCACCTCCTCGGTGTGGCTGATGACGTAGTGGCGGATGGCCATCGCGCCGTGTCGCCGCCGCAACTGTGCCGCCGCCTCGCCGATGGCCAGCTCGCTCTGCAGCAGCGGCGAGTAGACGGCCTCGCGCACGCGCAGCGGCCGGGCGTCGCCCAGCAGCGCCAGCAGCAGCCGACAGCGCTCGGGCTCGGGCAGCGCGGCGTAGTCGGGCTCCAGGCGCGCCACGCGCAGCAGCTCGGCGATCACCGCCTCGTGCTTGTCCGAGCTCTGCCGCAGGTCGACCGTGGCAAGGTGAAAGCCGAAGACCTGCACCGCGCGCTGCAGCGGCGCCAGCCGCACCTCGACGAGGCTTTCGCCATGGCGCTCGCGCAGCGACTGCGCCACCACCGCCAGATCGGCAGCGAAGGCCTCGGCGTCGGCGTAGGGCTGCTGCGCCGCCAGCGCCTGCGGCAGCGTGCCGGGCAGCGCCTGCTGCCCGGTGAGCGCCTGCAGCGTGGCCGCCAGCCGCGCGTAGATGCCGATCAGCGCGCGCCGGTAGGGCTCGTCCAGGCGGTGCTCGCTGCGGTCCGGTGAGGCTTCGGCAAGCCTCAGCAGCTCGGCGCTCGGCGGCGCCAGCAGGGCCGACATCGACAGCTCGGCGCCGAGCTGGTGCACCTGCGCGAGGTAGTGGCCAAGCGCCACCTCGCCCTGGCGCTGCAGCGCCAGGCGCAGCGTGTCGGCACCGACGTTGGGGTTGCCGTCGCGATCGCCGCCCACCCAGTGCCCCATGCGCAGGAAGGCCGGCACCGGGCGACCGTCCAGCGCCAGCTCGAGTTCGCGGTAGAGCACCGGGATCTGCGGGAGGAAGGTGATCGGATACCAGCTCAGCGCGTTTTCGATCTCGTCGGCCACCGTCAGCCTGGCGGTGCGCAGCATGCGCGTCTGCCACAGCTGGGTGACGCGGGCGCGGATGGCCTCCTCGTTGGCCCGCCGCTCGGCGCTGCCGTGCAGCCCGTCGCGCGCGGCGACGAAGCCGGCGATCGCGCGCTCGGCGTCGAGGATGCTCTTGCGCTGCACCTCGGTCGGATGCGCGGTCAGCACCGGGCAGATGTAGGCCTGCTGCAGCGCCTTGGCGATCGCCTGGGCGTCGTGGCCGGCCTTGCGCAGCTTCTCCAGGCAGCTCGCCAGCGACCCCTCCTGGCGGTGGCCCAGGCGCTCGTGGTGCAGGCGGCGGCGCACGTGGTGGCGGTCCTCGGCGAGGTTGGCCAGGTGCGAGAAGTAGCTGAAGGCGCGGATCACGCTCACCGTCTGGTCGCCCGACAGGCCCTTCAGCAGGCGGTCGAGTTCGCGCCCGGCCTTGTCGTCGCGCTTGAGGCGATAGGCCACCGCAAGCTGGCGCACGCGCTCCACCAGCTCGAAGGCCGCCCGCCCCTCCTGCTCGAGGATGACTTCGCCGAGGATGCGCCCGAGCAGGCGGATGTCCTCGACGAGCGGCCGGTTCTTCGCCGCGGCGTCGGCGCGTGCGGCGACGGCTGCTGCCGCGGTCGCGGGCGGCGTCGATTTCTGGCGGGTGCGGCGGACGGTCGGCGTGTTCATGCGGCGCTCTCTCGGGTGATCGCACCGAAGTCTGCCTCAGGTCCACCTCGGGCCCGCTCAGGCCGACTGCCGGTCGACCTCCGGCCCGCTCAGGCCGACTTCAGCTCAGGCCAAGCAGGCGCATCGCGTTCTGCTTGAGGATGAGCGGGCGCACCTGCTCCTTGAAGCCCGCCTCGGCGAAGTCCTTCATCCAGCGCTCGGGCGTGATCAGCGGGTAGTCGCTGCCGAAGAGCATGCGCTCCTTGAGCAGCGTGTTGGCGTACTGCACGAGCTGCGGCGGGAAGTACTTCGGGCTCCAGCCCGAGAGGTCGATCCAGACGTTGGGCTTGTGCAGCGCCAGGCTCAGCGCCTCGTCCTGCCAGGGCCAGCTCGGATGCGCGACGACGATCTGCATGTCGGGGAAGTCGATGGCCACGTCCTCCAGCAGCATCGGGTTGCTGTTCTGCAGCCGCAGGCCGCCGCCGCAGCGCATGCCCGAGCCGATGCCGCTGTGTCCGCTGTGAAAGATCGCCGGCAGCCGGTGCTCGGCGATCACCTCGTACAGCGGCCAGGCCATGCGGTCGTAGGGCAGGAAGCCCTGCACCGTGGGGTGGAACTTGAAACCCTTGACGCCCTGCTCCTCGATCAGCCGGCGCGCCTCGCGCGCGCCCAGGCGGCCCTTGTGCGGGTCGATGGAGGCGAAGGCGATCATCATGTCGCTGTTCTTTTGCGCCGCCTCGCAGATCTCCTCGTTGGGAATTCGCCGCCGCCCGATCTGCGCCTCGCTGTCGACGGTGAACATGACGAGGCCCAGGCGCCGCTCGCGGTAGTAGGCCACCGTCTCGTCGATGGTCGGCCGACGGTCGCTGCCGAAGTAGCGGTCGGCGGCGCGGTCGTACTCCTCGCCGTAGGCGTCGAAGGGGCTCCAGCACGACACCTCGGCGTGGGTGTGGATGTCGATGGCCACCAGCTCGTCGGTCTTCATCGCAGGCTCCGTTTGCGTCGTGAAACAATTGCGCTTGTCGGCCGTCAAGCATGTTGCTGTGCAAGATGCGACAAACCCCGGGTTTGCGCGTATTTTTTATTTCAAGCCAAGAACTATCTTATCGCCCCGAGGAAACCATCGCATGAGCCCCAAGTCAACCCCATCCGCGGCGCGGCCCAAGGCCGCACCCGCGCTGCTGCAGGTCCAACGGCACGGCGCCGTCGCGCACGTGCGCCTGAGCCGCCCGGCCAAGCGGAACGCGCTGTCCGACCCGCTGATCCTGCAGTTGCACGACTGCTTCGCGGCCCTGCCCGAGGATTGCCGCGCCGCGGTGCTCAGCGGCGAGGGCGCGCATTTCTGCGCCGGGCTCGATCTCTCCGAGCTGGTCGAGCGCGACATCCAGAGCGCGGTGCTGCATTCGCACATGTGGCACGCCGCCTTCGACGCCATCCAGTTCGGCCGCGTGCCGGTGGTCGCCGCGCTGCACGGCGCGGTGGTCGGCGGCGGCCTCGAGCTCGCCGCGGCGGCGCACATCCGCGTGGCCGACCGCAGCACCTACTACGGTTTGCCCGAAGGCCAGCGCGGCATCTTCGTCGGCGGCGGCGGCTCCGGGCGCATCCCGCGCCTGATGGGCGTGGCGCGCATGACCGACCTGATGATGACCGGCCGCGTCTACGACGCCGACGAGGGCCTGGCGGTCGGCCTCTCGCAGTACCTCGTCGACGAGGGCCAGGCGCTGGCCAAGGCGATGGAGCTCGCCGAGCGCATCGCGCAGAACGCCCCGATGAGCAACTTCGCCGTGATGCACGCGCTGCCGCGCATCGCCGAGCAGGCGCAGAGCCAGGGCCAGTTCACCGAGTCGCTGATGGCCGCGGTGGCCGAGAGCACGCCCGAGGCGCAGCGCCGCCTGCGCGCCTTCCTCGAGGGCCGTGCCGGCAAGGTCGTGAAGGCGACGCCGGGAACCAAGGGGAAGTAGCCATGGCACGCTACCGTGACGCCCACGTCGGCGGCTGCACCGAGGCCACCGTGCAGCAGCACGCCGACGGCAGCATCCTGCTGCGCTCGACCGAAGCGCTGCGCTGGTATCCCGCGCGGCTGACCGACTGCCTCGAGCAATGGGCCGCCGAAGCGCCGGACCGCAGCTTCGTCGCCCGCCGCGGCGCCGACGGCGCCTGGCAGCACGTGAGCTACGCACAGATGCTGCAGCGGGTGCAGGCGATGGCGCAGGCGCTGCTCGATGCGGGGCTGTCGCGCGAGCGGCCGCTGGCCATCCTCTCGGGCAACGACGTCGAGCACCTGACGCTGGCGCTCGCGGCGATGTGGGCGGGCGTGCCCTACATCCCGGTCTCCACCGCGTATTCGCTCATCTCGCAGGACTTCGGCAAGCTGCGCCATATCCTCGCCATCACCGAGCCCGGCATGGTCTTCGCCAGCGGCCCCGAGTACGCACGCGCCATCGCCGCCACGGTGCCGGCCGATCTGCCGGTGGTGCTGGCGCAGGGGCAGCTCGAAGGCCGCGCGACGCGCCGCTTCGACGACATGCTCGCCACCGCGCCGGGCGCCACGCTAGCCGGGGCGCACGCCAGGGTCGACGCCGACACCGTCGCCAAGCTGCTCTTCACTTCCGGGTCGACGCGCGAGCCCAAGGGCGTGATCACGACGCACCGCATGCTGTGCTCGAACCAGCAGATGATCCGCCAGTGCCTGGCCTTCCTCGCCGACGAGCCGCCGGTGCTGCTGGACTGGCTGCCGTGGAACCACGTCTTCGGCGGCAGCCACAACGTCGGCATCGTGCTCTACAACGGCGGCACGCTCTACCTCGACGACGGCAAGCCCACGCCCGCGGGCATGCAGGAGACGCTGCGCAACCTGCGCGAGATCAGCCCGAGCATCTACTTCAACGTGCCCAAGGGCTTCGAGGAGATCGCCAGCGCGATGGACAGCGACACGCGCTTGCGCGACACGCTGTTCGCCCGCTGCAAGGCGCTGATGTACGCGGGTGCAGGCCTGAGCCAGGCGGTGTGGGACAAGCTGGACATGCACGCCGAGGCTTCGATCGGCGAGCGCATACGCATCGTTACCAGCCTGGGCATGACCGAGACCGCGCCCAGCTCGACCTACGCCGTGGGCACGGCCGTCGCCGCCGGCCACGTCGGCCTGCCCAACCCGGGCGTGGACGTGAAGCTGGTCGCCGACGCCGGGAGCGGCAAGACCGAGATCCGCTTCCGCGGCCCGAACGTGATGCCGGGCTACTGGCGGCTGCCCGAGGTGAGCGCCGCGTCCTTCGACGACGAGGGCTTCTACCGCACCGGCGACGCCGTGCGCTGGGTCGATGCCGCCGACCCGCAGCGCGGCCTGCTCTTCGACGGCCGCATCGCCGAGGACTTCAAGCTCGCCAGCGGCACCTTCGTCAGCGTCGGCCCGCTGCGCGCGCGCATCGTCGTCGCCGGCCACCCCTGCGTGCAGGACGCGGTGATCACCGGCCTCAACCGCAACGAGGTCGGCGCGCTCATCATCCCCCGTGCCGACGAATTGAAGCGCCTGCTCGGCGCCGCCGCCGACGCGCCGCTGCCCGAAGTGCTGCAGAGCGCTGCGGCGCGCGCGTTCTTCCAGGCGATGGCCGACCGGCTCGCGCACGAGGCCACCGGCAGCGCCTCGCGCGTGGCGCGCCTGCACGTGCTGGCCGAGCCGCCCTCGATCGACAAGGGCGAGATCACCGACAAGGGCTCGATCAACCAGCGCGCCGTGCTCGGCCATCGCGCGGCCCTCGTCGAGGCCATGTACGAGGGCCCGGCGGCCGATCCCTGGATCATCCTGCCGCAGGGCGCGGCGGACCCGACCGCCGAATGACGCCGACCGCCCCGGCGCCCGGGCGCCCACCCCTTCTCTTCCCCCCTGTCCTGGAGACCACGCGATGCATCCCGTTTCGAAGAAGAGCCTGAAGACCCTGGTCGCCGCCGCGGCCGCCCTGCTGCTGGCCGCGCCGGCGCTGGCCGACGTCAACATCGGCGTCTCGATCTCGCTGACCGGCGCGGGCTCGGGCCTGGGCATTCCCGAGGGCAACATGTTCAAGCTCTGGCCGAAGACGATCGCCGGCGAGAAGATCAACCTGATCGTGCTCGACGACGCGACCGACCCCGGCAAGGCCGTCGTCAACGCGCGCCGCTTCGTCACCGAGGACAAGGTCGACGTGATCATCGGCAGCTCGGTGACGCCGACGACCGCGGCGATCGCGCCGATCGCCGCCGAGAACAAGACGACGCAGATCACGCTGGCTCCCGTGGGCGTGCCCGCCGACCAGGTGCACTGGGTCTTCCGCCTGCCGCAGAGCTTCGCGGTGATGTCCTATCCGCTCGTGCAGCACATGAAGAAGCACGGCGTCAAGACCGTCGGCTTCTTCGGCTACACCGACGGCTACGGCGAACTCTGGCTCAAGGACTTCAGCGCGCTGGCCGAGAAGGAAGGGCTCAAGGTCACGATCTCCGAGCGCTTCCAGCGCACCGACGCCAGCGCCACGCCACAGGCGCTCAAGCTGGTGGCCGCCAACCCCGATGCGATCCTCATCGCCGCTTCGGGCTCGGCGGCCGCGATGCCGCACAAGGCGCTGATCGAGCGCGGCTACAAGGGCAAGATCTACCAGACGCACGGCGCGGCCACTCCCGACCTCGTGCGCATCGGCGGCAAGGACGTCGAGGGCAGCTTCCTGGTCTCGGGCCCGGCGGTGATGGCCGAGCAGCTCCCGGACAACCATCCCTCCAAGGCTGCGGCGACCGACTTCGTCACGACCTTCGAGAAGGCCTACGGCCCGGGCACGCGCAACCAGTTCGCCGGCCACGCCTACGATGCGCGCCTGGTGCTCGAGAAGACGCTGCCGGTGGCACTGAAGAAGGCCAAGCCCGGAACGGTCGAGTTCCGCAGCGCGCTGCGCGACGCGATCGAGGCCATGGGCCGCACCGTGGTCGCGCACGGCGTGATGAACTGGACCGCCGAGGACCACGGCGGCTACACGAACGAGACCGGGGTGATGCTCAAGGTCGAGAACGGCAAGTTCCTCGTCGAGAAGTAAGCCGCGCGGCGCGGTGCGTGCGCTGCGCGCACCGCGCCTCTGCGGTTCTCCCTGCTCCACAACGCCCCACAACGCCGGAGGGCTGGCCGCCGCGGCCTGCGCTTCCCTCAGGAACACCCATGGATGCGACGATCGTCGGCTTCCTCGCCGTCGACGGCCTGACCAACGGCGCGATCTACGCGCTGCTGGCGCTGGCCACGGTGCTGCTGTTCGCCGTCACCCGCGTGATCTTCATCCCGCAGGGCGAGTTCGTCGCCTTCGCGGCGCTGACGCTTGCGCTGCTGCAGACCGGGAAGGTGCCGGGCACGGTCTGGTTCCTGCTCGTGCTCGCAGCGGCCGTCGCGCTGGCCGAGCTCTGGCACGGCCTGCGCCAGCACCAGGCGCCGACGCGCTTGCTGGCGGCGGCCGCGCGCACCCTGGCCTGGCCTGTCGCGGTCTCGCTGCTGGCGATCTGGGCCGCACCGCGCGGCTGGTCGACGGCCGCGCAGGCGCTGCTGACGGTCGCGCTCGTGACCGCATTCGGGCCCTTGATCTACCGCCTGGCCTACGAGCGCCTGGCCGACGCGAGCGTGCTCGTGCTGCTGATCGTCTCGGTCGGCGTGCACTTCGCGCTGGTGGGCCTGGGCCTCTACTTCTTCGGCGCCGAGGGCTTCCGCAACCCGAGCTTCTGGGATGCGCGCATGAACCTCGGCGGCGTGGCGATCTCCGGCCAGGCGCTGATCATCGTCGTCGCGAGCATCGTGCTCATCGTGGCGCTGTGGCTCTACTTCGAGCGCACGCTCTCGGGCAAGGCGCTGCGCGCGACCGCGGTCAACCGCCTCGGCGCGCGACTGATGGGCATCCCGACGACGAGCGCGGGACGCCTGTCGTTCACGATGGCCGCCTTCATCGGCGCGCTCTCGGGCCTGCTGATCGGGCCGACGACGACGGTCTTCTACGACAGCGGCTTCCTCATCGGCCTCAAGGGCTTCGTCGCCGCGGTCGTCGGCGGGCTGGCGAGCTACCCGCTGGCGCTGGTCGGCGCGCTGGGCGTGGGCCTGCTCGAGAGCTTCGGCGCCTTCTGGGCCAGCGCCTACAAGGAGGTGATCGTCTTCTCGACCATCCTGCCGGTGCTGCTGTGGCGCTCGCTGCGCGACCCGGGCGACGAGGAGCACTGAAGTGACGAAGCTCGCCTTCCCCGCCTTCGCGGCGGTGATGCTCCTGCTGCCCCTGCTCCCCGTGCCCGACTTCTGGATCACGCAGAGCATCTACATCGCGCTCTACGCCCTGGTGGCCCTGGGCCTCGTGCTGCTCACCGGCGTCGCCGGCCTGATCTCCTTCGGCCAGGCGGCCTTCGTCGGCATCGGCGCCTACACCGCGGCCTATCTGAGCACGCGCATGGGCCTGCCGCCGCTGGTCACGCTGGTGGCCGGCGTCGGCCTGGCCGTCTTCGCCGCACTCGTGCTCGGGCTGATCACGCTGCGCATGTCGGGGCACTACCTGCCGCTGGCCACGCTGGCCTGGGGCCTCGCGCTGAACTACACGATGGCCAACGTCGAGGGCCTGGGCAAGTACGACGGCATTCTCGGCATCCCGACGCTCTCGCTCCTGGGCATCGACCTCGGCAGCGGCCGCAGCCTGCACCCGCTGGTCTGGGGGATCACGCTGCTGGCCGCGCTCGCGGCCATCCATCTGCTCGATTCGCGTCCCGGGCGCGCGATCCGTTCGCTGCGCAGCGGCGCGACGATGGCCGAGGCGATGGGCATCTCGACGCTGCGCTACAAGCTGGTCGTCTTCGTGCTCGCCGCGGTGCTGGCCGCGATCTCGGGCTGGCTCTTTGCCTATTTCCAGCGCAGCGTCAGCCCTTCGCCCTTCAGCATCATCAAGGGCATCGAGTACCTCTTCATCGCGGTACTCGGCGGCATCGGCCATGTCTGGGGCGCCTTCGCCGGCTCGGGCGTCGTGCGCATCGTCGAGGACGAACTGCAGGTGCTGCTGCCCCGCCTGATCGGCACCAGCGGCAACTTCGAGACCATCGTCTTCGGCATCGTCCTCGTGGCCGTGCTGAAGTACGCGCCCGACGGCATCTGGGCCTTCGTGCAGCGCCGGCTGCCGCAGCGCGCGCGCGGTCGCGACTGGGACGGCGCTGCACCGCTGCCCGCGCGCGACAAGCCCGCGCGCGGCCAGGCGCTGCTCGAGGTGCAGGGCGTGCGCAAGACCTTCGGCGGCCTGGTCGCCGTCAACGACGTGAGCTTTGCCATCCATGCAGGCGACATCGTCGGCCTGATCGGCCCCAACGGCGCCGGCAAGAGCACGACCTTCAACCTGATCACCGGCGTGCACACGATCAGCGGCGGCAGCGTGCAGTTCCGCGGCCAGCCGATCACCGGCCTGCCCTCGCGCCGGATCGCCCGGCTCGGCATCTCGCGCACCTTCCAGCACGTGAAGCTGGTGCCCGAGATGACGGTGCTGGAGAACGTCGCGCTCGGCGGCTACCTGCGCACGCGCGCCGGCAGCCTGCGCGCCATGCTGCGCCTCGAGCGCGCCGAGGAGCGCCAGCTCATGGCCGAGGCCGAGCGCCAGCTGCAGCGCATCGGCATGGGCGCGCAGATCCACGAGCTCGCCGGCAACCTGGCGCTCGGGCCGCAGCGTCTGGTGGAGATCGCGCGGGCGCTGGCCACCGACCCGGCGCTGCTGCTGCTGGACGAGCCCGCCGCCGGCCTGCGCCACAAGGAGAAGCAGGCGCTGGCCGAGGTGCTGCGCCAGCTCAAGCGCGAGGGGCTGAGCATCCTGCTCGTCGAGCACGACATGGACTTCGTGATGGGCCTCACCGACCGCATCGTGGTGATGGAGTTCGGCAACAAGCTGATGGAAGGCACGCCCGCCGAGGTGCAGGAGAGCCCCGCCGTGCGCGCCGCCTACCTGGGGACGGAACACTGATGAGCACCCCGCTGCTGCAGGTACGCGAGCTGCACGCCGGCTACGGCCGCGCCGAGGTGCTCAGCGGCCTGGCCTTCGACGTCGGCGAGGGTCAGGTCGTGACCGTGATCGGCCCCAACGGGGCCGGCAAGAGCACGACGCTCGCCGCGCTGATGGGCGTGCTGCCCGCGCGCGGCAGCATCGTCTTCGACGGCCAGGACCTCGCCGACAGCACCCTCGAGGAGCGCGTCATGCTCGGCCTGGCGCTGGTGCCCGAGAAGCGCGAGCTCTTCGGCACCATGCCGGTGCAGGACAACCTGATCCTCGGCGGCTACCGCTCGATGAAGCTGCGCGTGCCGAACTGGCAGCGCGAGATCGAGCGCGTCTACGAGCTCTTCCCCCGCCTGAAGGAGCGCCGCACGCAGCTCGCCGGCACGCTCTCGGGCGGCGAGCGGCAGATGCTGGCCGTCGGGCGCGCGCTGATGTCCTCGCCCAAGCTGCTGATGCTCGACGAGCCGAGCCTGGGGCTCGCGCCGCTGATCGTGCGCGAGATCTTCCGTATCATCCAGCAGTTGCGCGAGCAGGGCACGAGCATCCTGCTCGTCGAGCAGAACGCGCGCGCGGCGCTCGAGGTCGCCGATCAGGGCTACGTGCTCGAGACCGGCAACCTGGTGCTGCAGGGCGCGGCTGCCGAACTCGCATGCGACCCGCGCGTGATCGACACCTACCTCGGCGCCGCGGCCAGGAAGCATGCTGCCGCAGACTGAACGCGCGCCGCCGCGACGGCGCAGGGCGAGCTCGGCGACGCCGTCTGCGGCGGCAGCCGATCGCGGCGAACGCAGCGAACGGGGCGAACGGGGCGAACGAGCCGAGCAGGCCGATGCCGCGATCGAGCTCGGGCCGCTGTCGCGGCTGCTCGGCTATCACGTCGCGCAGGCCGCGGTGGTGGCCTATGCCCGCTTCGAGCAGCACCTGGGCAAGCCCTTCGAGTTGCGCAAGGTCGAGTTCTCGCTGCTCATGCTGCTGCAGGCCAACGGCGCGCTGACGCCGGGTCAACTGGCCCGCACCCTCATGCTGGGCGCGCCCACGCTCAGCATGCTGCTGGACCGCCTGCAGGCGCGCGCCCTGCTGCGCCGCGAGCCCAACCCCCACGACGGCCGCTCGCAGCACATCGTGCTCACGGCCAAGGGGCGGCGGCTTGCGCAGGCCTGCGCCGAGGCCGCCGAGCCGATGGAGCGCGAGCTGCAGGAGCGGTTGTCGCCGGCCGAGCACGCGATGCTGATCGAGCTGCTCGCGCGCGTGGCCGGCCAGGGCCCGGCCCGCTGAGCGGCCGCGCGCCTGCGGCCGGCCCCCCTCAGCCGTTGGCCGCCGGCTTGTCCAGGCGCTCCATCTTCCACTGGCCCAGGCGCTGCATGTTGCGCATCGAGATCATGTGCGCGTGCAGCAGCGCGAGCAGGCCGTTGCGGTGCAGCTCGAGCACCTTGTCGTCGGGCAGCGCGCGGTACTTCTCCTCGTTGATCGCCATGAAGCCGTCCACGGCGAAGCTGCGGCCGTCGGTCGCGGTGAGGTCGAAGCGCATCGGGTCGAGCAGGCCCAGCTCGTGAAAGCGCGCGCAGACGTTGCGCGTGCGCTGGACCTCGACCTCGTAGTTCTGCAGCTGCTCGCTCACGCGCTTGCCGAGATCCGAGAGCTCGCCCTTGTCGTCGAAGAGCGGCTGCCCCTCGGTCTGCGAGAAGCCGCTCCAGGAAGCGTCGATGCAGACGGCGAACTGCTCCGCATCGAGACGCCCGATGACGAAGGGGTAGAGCCGCAGCACCGCGGGCATGTAGGTCGCGCGCCAGTTCGGCCCGTCGAGGAAGAGGTTCTCCTGGTTGCTCAGGCCGAACACGGCCACCGGCGCCACCTGGTCGGCGCCCTGCGCGTCCTTGCCGGCATTGACGAAGACGATCGGGTACTCGCGGCAGGCGTCGATCATCTCGCTGGCGGTGATGAAGGCCGAGTTGAGCGCCGAGGCGATGCGCCAGTCGGCCATCGGCTTCACGCGCAGGTTTCGGTGCGCCTGGTTGTCCATCGGCACCACTTGGCGGTGCAGGGCGGGAATGATCATTGGCTTTCTCCAGGTTGTTCGGTGCGCGCAACGAGCACCTTGTCGACTCGTTTGCCGTCGAGGTCGACGACCTCGAAGACCCATCCTTGCCACTCGACGCGGTCGGCCGTGCGCGGCAGCCGCCCGAGCAGCAGCATGACCATGCCGGCCAGCGTGTTGTAGCGCCCGCGATCCTCGTCGGGCAGCTCCTTGAGGCCCAGCCGGTCCTTCAGTTCGGGCACGGGGATCAGGCCGTCCATCAGCCAGCTGCCATCCGCGCGCTGCACCGCCCAGGCGTCGTCCTCGACGGGGCTGGCGAACTCGCCGGTGATCGCCTCGAGCAGGTCGTGCTCGGAGATCACCCCCTGCACCAGCCCGTATTCGTCGACGACGAAGACCAGCTCCGCGCCGGAGCTGCGGAAGTGGTCGAGCAGCTCCATGCCCGAGAGCGTCTCGGGCACGAACACCGGCGGGTCGAGCAGCTCGGCCAGCGCGGGCCGCTCGCCGCGCGCCAGCGGCTGCAGCAGCCGCAGCGTGCCCAGCACGCCGATCACGTCGTCCAGGCCGTCGCGACAGACCGGGTAGCGCGCGTGGCCATGCTCGACGATGGTCGCCACCGCCTCGTCCAGCGGGGCGGCGACGTCGATCCAGTCGATCTCGGCGCGCGGCAGCATCATCGAGCCGATCTGCCGGTCGTCGAGCCGGAAGACGTTGCGCACCATCTGGTGCTCCTGCTGCTCGATGACGCCGGCATCCAGCCCCTCGGCGAGCTGGGCGGCGATCTCCTCCTCGGTCACCGGCCGCATCGCCGAGCCGTGGATGCCCAGCAGCCGCAGCACGCCGTGCGTGCAGGCCGAGAGCATCAGCACGAGCGGGCGCGTCGCCGCCGTCAGGCCGTTCATCGGCCGCGACACCAGCCGCGCCACCGTCTCGGGGTACATCTGCCCCAGGCGCTTGGGCACGAGCTCGCCGAAGATGATCGTCAGCACCGTGATGATGACGACGACGAGCGCGGTGGCGATGACCGAGACCACCCCCGGCGTCAGCGGCAGGAACTGGCCGAGCCAGCGTGCCAGCGGCGCCGCGAAGGCCGATTCGCCGACGATGCCGTTGAGGATGCCGATCGAGGTGATGCCGATCTGCACCGTCGAGAGAAAGCGCGTCGGGTTCTCGTGCAGTTCCATCGCCGCGGTGGCGCCGGGCTGCCTCTCTTCCACCATGACCGCCAGGCGCGCCTTGCGCGCGGCGGTCAGTGCCATCTCCGACATCGCGAAGAGGCCATTGAGCAGGATGAGCAGGAGGAGGAGGGCGACGTCCATGCGCGCCGCCGGCACGCGGCCGACGGTGGCGTTTCGGGGGGAGGCAAGCGTAGCAGAATCGTCCGATGGTTCATCTGATCGGCGACCTGCAGGGTTGCGACCGCGCCCTGGCCCGCCTGCTGGAGGCGATCGACTTCTCGCCTTCGCGCGACCGCATCGTCGTGCTGGGCGACCTCGTCAACCGCGGCCCGGCCTCGCTGGCGGTGCTGCAGCGCCTGCGCGCCTTCGACGGCGCGGCCACCTGCCTGCTCGGCAACCACGACCTGCACCTGCTCGTCGTCGCCGCCGGACTGCGCCGCCCGCATCGCAGCGACACGCTGGGCGCGATCCTGGCCGCGCCGGATCGCGAGGCCTGGCTCCAGTGGCTGCGCGCGCAGCCGCTGGCGGTGCTGGACAGCGGCTGGCTGTGCGTGCATGCAGGCGTGCCGCCGCAGTGGTCGACGGCCGACACGCTGCGCGTGGCCGACGAGGTGCACGCCCTCGTGCGCGGCCCGGGCTTCGCCGACTTCCTGCCCCTCATGTACGGCGACGAGCCGCGCCGCTGGCACGAAGCGCTGAGCGGCCCCGAGCGCTGGCGCTTCGTCATCAACGCCCTCACCCGCATGCGCTACTGCAGCGCCGAGGGCGATCTCGAGTTCGCTTCGAAGGAAACCGAGGCGCCGCCGGGCTACCTGCCCTGGTACGAGATCCCCGACCGCGCCACGCGCGCGCAGCCGGTGGCCTTCGGCCACTGGAGCGCGCAGGGCCTGATCGACCGCCCGACGCTGCTTGGCCTGGACACCGGCTGCGTCTGGGGACGCCAGCTCACCGCGGTGCGCGTGGACGGCGGCCGCCGCGAATTCGTGCAGGTGGACTGCAGCGAGCAGGCGCGCGCGCACTGAGGGCAGCGCGAGGCCCGGGGCCGACGAGGCGCCGGGGTTCCCCCACCTACAATGCCGCCCATGGAGAGCTGGCAGAGTGGTCGATTGCACCGGTCTTGAAAACCGGCAGCCCGCAAGGGCTCCAGGGTTCGAATCCCTGGCTCTCCGCCAAGCCCGACGGCCCGCACCCGCGGGCCGTTTGCGTTCCAGCGGCCCGCGGATGCGGGCCGCTTGCGTTGGGCTGGCGGCCCGGCGCGCCGGGCGCTCGCGGCAAGTTGAATGAACGTTCACCCAATCGCCGATTCTTCGCGTTTTGCGCAACGCGGGCGCCCGGAAAACGCGCATCCCCCAGTGCCGGCGGCGACATCGCTGTGGTAATGTCGCCGCGCGCTTTGCGGATCCTCCGCGCTCGAAGGCCGTTTCACCACAGGAGACCTCGATGACTCACGCATCTCGACGCACCGTATTGAAGACCGGTGCCGCCGCCACCCTCGGGCTGAGCGTCTTCGCGCACAGGGCCGGCGCGCAGGAGCCGATCAAGCTGCGCATGTCGCACTTCCTCTCGCCGATGGCGCCGGCACAGACCAAGCTCTTCAAGCCCTGGGCCGATCGCGTCGAGAAGGACTCCGGC
>CAUJJO010000019.1 GCA_963205125.1 Pseudomonadota bacterium
CCTGAACCTGCAGATCGCGAAGTGGGGCAACAGCCTGGCGATGCGCCTGCCGGCGGATCTGGTGCGCCGCTTCGGCTTGCGCGAGGGCGACAGCGTGCAGGCGCGGCTGACCGCCGACGGTGGCTTGACGATCCGGCCCGCCGGCTGGAGCCGACGTGCCTTTGCCGCCGAACTGGCCGCGGCGCGGCAGCAGCTTCCGCTCGGCCAGCCGGTGATCGAGGAGCTGCGCGCGCAAGCCCGCTACTGATGCGGCCGACGAACGGTCGGCGCCGGGGCAGCTCCGAACACCATGGCTGTGCGAGGTCGGCCGTTCATGATCTACGTCGACACCAGTGTCCTTGTCGCCCTCGTCGTCCATGAGCCTGGGAGCGCAGCGGCCGCGGCCTGGTACGAGGCTGCACGAAGCGAGCTCGTTTCGGCGACGTGGTGCGTGACCGAGTTCGCAAGTGCACTGGGCCTGAAGCAACGCAGGGCGCAGCTCGACGCCGATCAGGCTCTTGAAGCCTGGGAGCGCTTCCAGCGCCTGGTGGCGCATGACCTGAGGTTGCTCCCCGTCGAGATGGTCGACTTCCATCGCGCCGCGCTGCTGATCCTGGACGCCGTGAGCGGCATTCGGGCCGCCGACGCCTTGCACCTCGCATGCGCGGAACGGGTCGGCGCGCGCAGCCTTGCGACACTGGATTCGGTGATGGCGCGCAACGCCGCACGCGTGAAGTTGAAGCCGCTGACCTTGATCTGACATGCGGCCCGCCTTCGCGGGCCCCGCTTACGCCTCGCGTCGGCTTGCCTTGCGCATCCGCTCGGGCCCGGCTGCGCCGCCCAGCACCTGCACCAGCTCGGCGAGGCTCTGCAGGTTGTGCGCCGACATGAAGCGGTCGACGTGCGGCAGCATGCTGCGGATGCCGGCGGCGCGCGGCTGGAAGCCTTCGAAACGCAGCAGCGGGTTGAGCCAGACGAGCTCGCGGCAGCTCTTGTGCAGGCGCTCCATCTCGAAGGTGAGGGTGCCGGCCTCGCCGGCCTCCAGGCCGTCGGTGATGAGCAGCACGGTGGCGCGGCCCGACAGCACGCGGCGCGCCCAGCGGCGGTTGAACTCGCGCAGGCAGGCGGCGATGCGGGTGCCGCCGGACCAGTCCTGCACCGCGCGGACGACCTCGGCGACGGCGATGTCGGGGTCGCGGCTCTTCAGCAGCCGCGTCGTGCGCGTGAGGCGCGTGCCGAAGACGAAGCTCTCGACCTGCGCGTCGGCGTGCCCGAGCATGTGCGCGAAGTGCAGCAGCATGCGCGAGTAGCGGCTCATGCTGCCCGAGATGTCGGCCAGCACGACGATGGGCGGCGGCTTCGTGCGCACCTGGCGCCAGCGCAGGTTCCAGAGCTCGCCGCCGTGGCGCGCCATGGCCTGCAGCGTGGCGCGCCAGTCGGGACGGCCGGGGTGGCTGGCGCGCCGGCTGCGCCGCGTGCGGATGGGCTCGAAGGCCAGGCGCAACTGCGCGAGCAGGCGCTGCGCCTGGCGCCATTCCTCGCTCGTCATGGTCTCGAAGTCGGCCTTCTGCAACTGCTCGCGGTCGCTGAAGGTGAGTGCGGCGTCGAGCTCGAGCTGCTGCGTCGGCGGGGGCGGCGGCGGCGGGTCTTCCGGCCGTGGCGGGAAGAGGGCTTCGGCCAGGCGCCGGTTCTCGGGTGCCGGCTGCGGGCCTTCCTTGGCCTGCACCTTGGGCAGCAGCAGCGCGCGCATGCGGCCTTCGAGGTCGGGGTCGCGCCAGAAGAGCTCGAAGGCCTGGTCGAAGAGCTCGCGATGCTCGATGCGCCCGAGCAGGCACGCACTCAGCACGGCGTGGAAGTCGCGCCGGCCCTCGAGCCCGGCCACCTGCAGCGCCTGCAGCGCGAGCTGGATGCGGTCGCTGCCCACCGGCATTCCCGCGGCGCGCAGCACGCGGCCGAAGTGCATCACGTTCTCGGCCAGATGGCCGGGGCCCTGCTGCAGCGGCAGCATCGCCTGCGCGCCCTGCGTCAGCCGCGCGCGGCAGCCGTGCGCGCCTGCTCGACGATGCGCGCGGCCTCGCTGCCCTGCACGCGGGCGATGTCGTCCTGGTACTTCAGCAGCACGCCCAAGGTGTCCTGCACCACGCGCGGGTCGAGCACGAAGGCGTCGAGCTGCATCAGCGCGCGCGTCCACTCGATCGTCTCGGCGATGCCCGGCAGCTTGTAGAGCTCGATCTCGCGCAGGCGCTGCACGAAGGCGACGATCTGCCGCGCCAGCTCCGGCCCCACGCCCGGAACGCGGCGCTGCAGGATCTGCAGCTCGCGCGCCTCGTCGGGGAACTCGACCCAGTGGTAGAGGCAGCGGCGCTTGACGGCGTCGTGGATCTCGCGCGTGCGGTTGCTGGTGAGCACGACGATGGGCGGCGAGGGCGCGCGCACGGTGCCGAGTTCGGGGATGGTGATCTGGAAGTCGGAGAGCACTTCGAGCAGGAAGGCCTCGAAGGGCTCGTCGGCGCGGTCGAGCTCGTCGATCAGCAGCACCGGCGGCACGGCGCGCGCCGGGTCGATCGCCTGCAGCAGCGCGCGCTTGTTGAGGAAGCGCTCGCTGAAGAGCTCGGCCGCGAGCGCTTCGCGGCCGAGGCCTTCCTTCTCGGCGAGGCGGATCTCCATCATCTGCCGGCCGTAGTTCCACTCGTAGGCGGCGCTGTTCATGTCCAGCCCCTCGTAGCACTGCAGCCGGATCAGCTCGCGCCCGAGCATGCGCGCGAGCGTGCGCGCGATCTCGGTCTTGCCGGTGCCGGGCTCGCCTTCGAGGAAGAGCGGGCGCTGCAGCTTCAGCGCGAGGAAGACGACGGTGGCAAGCGCGCGGTCGGCGACGTAGTCGTGCTCGAGCAGCCGTGCGGCGGTGTCGTCGATGCTCTGCGGGATTTCGCTCACGGTTCTCGGTTCCATCGAAAAGCAAAACGCCGCAGCGGCTGCGGCTGCGGCGTTTGCAGGTCAGCGAGGGGAATCGCTGGTCAGCCGACGGCGCGCGCGGCCAGCACGGGGATGAGGGCCGCACGATACTCTGCCGAGCCGTGCAGGTCGCTGACGAGGTCATCGGCGGCGACGCTCGCGCCGGCCAGCGCCGCGCCCGACCAGTTCGCGGCCAGCCTGTCCTCGAGCGCCTTGGCGCGGAAGACGCCGCCCGCACCCGCGCCGGTGACCGCCACGCGCACGCCCTGCGGGCCCTTGCTGACGAAGACGCCGACGATGGAAAAGCGCGAGGCCGGCTGGTTGAACTTCTGCCAGGCGGCCTTCTCGGGGACGGGGAAGCTGACCGCGGTGATCACCTCGTCCTCGGCCAGCGCCGTGGTGTAGATGCCCTGGAAGAAGTCGTCGGCGGCGATGTCGCGCTTGTTCGTGTGCACGGTGGCGCCCAGGCCCAGCACGGCGGCGGGGTAGCAGGCCGCCGGGTCGTTGTTGGCGAGGCTGCCGCCGAGGGTGCCGCGGTTGCGCACCTGGCGGTCGCCGATGCGGCCGGCGAGATCGGCGAGGGCCGGAATCGCCTTCTGCACCTCGGCGCTGGCGGCCACCGTGGCGTGCGTGGTCATCGCGCCGATCTTCACGACGCCGCCGGCCACCGTGATGCCGCGCAGCTCGGCGATGCCGCCGAGGTCGGCCAGCGCCTCGGGCGCGGCCAGGCCCAGCTTCATCGAGGGCAGCAGGCTTTGCCCGCCGGCGATCAGCCGCGCGCCGCCGGCCGCGGCCCTGGCCGCGTCGGCCACCGAGGCCGGAGTGCTGTAGTCGAAGGTCTGCATGGATGGTTCTCCTCGTTCAGGCGGCGCGGCCTGCGGCCTGCGCGGCCGTCCAGACGGTGAAGGGGGTCGCGGGCATGGGAATGTCCTTGACGCCCAGCGCGTCGCAGATGGCGTTGATGACGGCCGGCGGGCTGCCGATGGCGCCGGCTTCGCCGCAGCCCTTGACGCCCAGCGGGTTGTGCGTGCACGGCGTGCCCTTGGCGGTCTCGACGGTGAAGCTCGGCAGGTCGTCGGCGCGCGGCATCGCGTAGTCCATGTAGCTGCCGGTGAGGAGCTGGCCGCTGTCCTTGTCGTAGACGCCGTGCTCGAGCAGCGCCTGGCCTATGCCTTGCGCCAGGCCCCCGTGCACCTGGCCCTCGACGATCATCGGGTTGATGACGTTGCCGAAGTCGTCGCAGGCGGTCATGCGCTCGATGCGCACGACGCCGGTGGCCGGGTCGAGCTCGACCTCGCAGACGTAGGTGCCCGCCGGGTAGGTGAAGTTGCTCGGGTCGTAGAAGGCGTTCTCGTTGAGCCCGGGCTCGAGCTTGTCGTGCGGGAAGTTGTGCGGCACGTAGGCGGTGAGCGAGACCTGCGCGAAGGGCACGGCCTTGTCGGTGCCGGCGACCTTGAACTGACCGCCTTCGAAGACGACGTCGGTGTCGGCGGCCTCCATCAGGTGCGCGGCGATTTTCTTGCCCTTGGCGATGACCTTGTCCAGCGCCTTCACGATCGCCGTGCCGCCGACGGCCAGCGAGCGGCTGCCGTAGGTGCCCATGCCGAAGAGCGTCTTGCCGGTGTCGCCGTGCTCGATGCTCACGTCCTCCATCGGGATGCCCAGGCGGTCGGCGACGACCTGCGCGAAGGTCGTCTCGTGGCCCTGGCCGTGGCTGTGGCTGCCGGTGAAGACGGTGACCTTGCCGGTCGGGTGCACGCGCACCTCGCCGGCCTCGAAGAGGCCGGCGCGCGCGCCCAGCGCCCCGGCGATCGACGAGGGCGCGATGCCGCAGGCCTCGATGTAGGCGCTGTAGCCCAGGCCCCGCTTCAGGCCCCGGGCCTCGCTGGCGGCGCGGCGCGCGGCAAAGCCCTTCACGTCGGCGAGCTCGATGGCGCGGTTCAGCGTCGCCTCGTAGTCGCCGGTGTCGTAGGTCAGGCCCACCGGGGTGGCGTAGGGGAAGCTGCGGATGTAGTTGCGGCGGCGGATCTCGGCCGGGTCGAGCTTCATCTCCTTGGCCGCGGTCTCGACGATGCGCTCGATCAGGTACGAGGCCTCGGGACGGCCGGCGCCGCGGTAGGCGTCGACCGGCGCGGTGTTGGTGAACACCGCCTTGACCGTGCAGTGGATCCTGGGTGTCGCGTACTGCCCGGCCAGCAGCGTGGCGTAGAGGATGGTCGGCACCGCCGTCGAGAAGGTCGAGAGGTAGGCGCCGAGGTTGGCCGTCGTGTGCACGCGCAGGGCGAGGAACTTGCCGTCCTTGTCCATCGCCAGTTCGGCGACGCTGACGTGGTCGCGGCCGTGCGCGTCGGAGAGGAAGGATTCGGCGCGCTCGGCGGTCCACTTGATCGGGCGGCCGACCTGCTTGCTCGCCCACACCAGCGCCGTCTCCTCGCCGTAGAGGAAGATCTTGCTGCCGAAGCCGCCGCCGACGTCGGGGGCGACGACCCGCATCTTGTGCTCGGGGATGCCGAGCACGAAGGCGCACATCAGCAGCCGCTCGACGTGCGGGTTCTGGTTGGCGACATAGAGCGTGTACTCGTCGGTGGCGGCGTTCCAGCTGGCGTTGGCTGCGCGCGGCTCGATCGCGTTCGGGATCAGCCGGTTGTTGCGGAAGGACAGCCGCGTCACGTGCGCGGCGCCCTGGATCGCCGCGTCGGTGCCTTCGCCGTCGCCGATGGCCCAGGTGTAGCACGCGTTGCCCGGCGCCTCGTCGTGCACCGCCGCCTTGGCCGTGCCCGCCTCGGCGGCGTCGACGACGGCGTCGAGCACCTCGTAGTCGACCTCGATCAGTGCCGCCGCCGCCTTGGCCTGCGCCTGCGTCTGGGCGACGACCAGCGCGACGCGGTCGCCGACGTAGCGCACCTTGCCGTCGGCGAGGATGGGGTGGCGCGGCTCCTTCATCGGGCTGCCGTCGCTGCTGTTGTTGATCTGCCAGCCGCAGGGCAGGCCGCCGACGGCCTTGAAGTGCTCGCCGGTGAAGATCGCCAGCACGCCGGGCGCCTTGGCCGCGGCGGCGCTGTCGAGGCCCTTGATGCGCGCGTGCGCGTGCGGCGAGCGAAGGAAGACGCCGTAGGTCTGGCCGGGCAGGCTGATGTCGTCGGTGTACTGGCCGCGGCCGGTGAGGAAGCGGGCGTCCTCGCGCCGCTCGATGGACTTGCCGATGAGGCCGCTGTCGGGTGCGTTCATGCTGCGCTCCTTCGCCCTTACTTCATCGCGGCCGCGCCCTGCTGCACGGCCTTGACGATGTTGTGATAACCGGTGCAGCGGCAGAGGTTGCCCTGCAGGCCCTCGCGCAGCTTGTCCTCGCTCGAGCAGTCGTGGTGCTGCACGAGGTCGACCGCGCTCATCACCATGCCCGGCGTGCAGAAGCCGCACTGCAGGCCGTGGGCGGCGCGAAACGCCGCCAGCATCGGGTGCAGCGTGCCGTCGGCGGCGGCCAGGCCCTCGATCGTCGTCACCGCGCGCCCCTGCGCCTGCAGCGCGAGCATGTTGCAGCTCTTGGCGGCGCGGCCGTCGACGTGCACCGTGCAGGCGCCGCACTGTGCGGTGTCGCAGCCGACGTGGGTGCCGGTCAGGCGCAGGTGTTCGCGCAGGAACTCGACGAGCAGGGTCTCGGGCGCGACGTCGCGCGAGACCTCGCGTCCGTTGACCGTCAAGGTGAGCAAGGCCATGGTGTCTCCGTGGAGGAAGGCGGGATGGAACCCTTGATCCTAGGCAGCAAGCCGCGGGCTGGCTCGCTGTCAGAAACGCTTAGGAAAGAATGTGCATAAGGAAAAACCCAGGGCGATGCGAGGCCCAGGGCGCGGCGATCGGCTATGGTCCGGCACCCGCGGCGAGGCCGCTGCGGTGGAGGACTCTGCGATGGACAACGTCGATCTCGACGTGCTGCGCCAGCTCAGCGCGTGGCAGCGCGAGGGCCAGCCGGTGGTGCTGGGAACGATCACGCGCACCTGGGGCTCGGCGCCGCGGCCGGCGGGTTCGCTGGTGGCGGTGCGCGGCGACGGGCAGATCGCCGGCTCGGTCTCCGGCGGCTGCATCGAGGACGACCTGGTGGCGCGCATGCGCGAGCGCACGCTGGCGGCCGGCGGCGTCGAGCTGGTTCGCTACGGCATCAGCGGCGACGAGGCAGCGCGCTTCGGCCTGCCCTGCGGCGGCACGCTGGAGCTGCTGTTCGAGCCGATCGGCCCGGCCAGCCGCATCGACGAGCTGCTGGCCGCGCTGGAGAAGGGCGAGCGCGTGCGCCGCGCGCTGCAGCGCGCAAGCGGCGAGGTCACGCTGCGCCCGGCCGTCGGCGCCGACGTGCTGCAGCTCGACGAGGCGCAGCTCGTCAGCACGCATGGGCCGCACTGGCGGCTCTTCATCGTCGGCGCCGGGCAGATGTCGCAGTACCTCGCGCGCATCGCGCTGGCGCTGGACTACCAGGTCACCGTCTGCGACCCGCGCGAGGAGTACGCGCCCGACCTGCCCGGCGTCACGCTGACGAAGGCCATGCCCGACGACGCCGTGCGCGACTTCGCGCCCGATGCCCATGCCGCGGTGATCGCGCTCACGCACGACCCCAAGCTCGACGACCTGGCGCTGATGGAGGCGCTGCGCAGCGAGGCCTTCTACGTCGGCGCCATCGGCTCGCGCGCCAACCAGGCGCGGCGCAAGCAGCGCCTGGCCGAGCATTTCGGCTTCACCGAAGCCGAGATGGCGCCGCTGCACGGCCCGGTCGGCCTGAAGAACGGCGCCCGCACGCCGCCGGAGATCGCCGTCTCCATCCTCGCCGAACTCACCGCCGCACGCTACGGCTGGCGCATCCCCGAGCCGGTGTTCGTCGGGCGCGGGCG
>CAUJJO010000020.1 GCA_963205125.1 Pseudomonadota bacterium
GTACATCCGCGAACTCGGCGACAGCCTCGAGGTCGACAGCCGCGAAGGCCGCGGTACCGTGCTGACCGTGCTGCTGCCGCTGCTCGAGGTCGGGCAGAGCGCCGAGTTGCCGGTATCCGCTTCATGAGCGCGCCGGGCCGCTCCCAAGCGCTCATCCCGCAGCGCGCAGCGCGGAGGGTCGCCCAATGAGCGCGCCGGGCCGCTCCCAAGCGCTCATCCCGCAGCGCGCAGCGCGGAGGGTCGCCCCATGAGCACGAACGGGACCGACCTGCCGCCGCTGATCATCGTCGAGGACGACCTCGCGCTGCAGAAGCAGATCAAGTGGTCGCTCGACCAGTTCGAGTGCGTCACGGCCAGCGACCGCGAATCGGCGCTGGCCGCCTACCGCCGCCACCGTCCGGCGGTGGTGACGATGGACCTGGGCCTGCCGCCCGACGCCGACGGCACCAGCGAGGGCTTTCGGCTGCTCGGCCAGTTGCTCGAGCAGGACGCCGACCTGAAGATCATCGTCCTCACCGGCCAGAACGACCGCGCCAACGCCCTGCGCGCGGTGGCGCAGGGCGCCTACGACTTCTTCGCCAAGCCCTTCGAGCCCGAGCTGCTGGCGCTGACCATCGACCGCGCCTACCGCGTCTGGGAACTGCAGCGCGAGAACCGCCGCCTGCAGGCGCTGCAGCCCAGCGACGCGCTGGGCGGCCTCATCACGCGCGACCCCGAGATGCTCAAGATCTCGCGCCTGGTCGAGCGCGTGGCCGGCGCCGACGCCACCGTCATGCTGCTGGGCGAGAGCGGCACCGGCAAGGAGGTGCTCGCCCAGGGCCTGCACCAGGCCAGCAAGCGCAGCGGCCGCTTCGTGGCCATCAACTGCGCCGCCATCCCCGAGGCGCTGCTCGAGAGCGAACTCTTCGGCTACGAGAAGGGCGCCTTCACCGGTGCCGCCAAGACCACCGTCGGCAAGATCGAGACCGCGCACGGCGGCACGCTGATGCTCGACGAGATCGGCGACCTGCCGCACCCGCTGCAGGCCAAGCTGCTGCGCTTCCTGCAGGAGCGCAGGATCGAGCGCGTCGGCGGCCGCCAGGAGATCGCCGTCGACGTGCGCGTGGTCTGCGCCACGCACCAGGACCTGCAGGCGCTGATCAAGGCGCAGCGCTTTCGCGAGGACCTGTACTACCGCCTCGCCGAGATCGTCGTCGAGATCCCGCCGCTGCGCGCGCGCCAGGGCGATGCGCTGCTGCTGGCGCAGGCCTTCCTCAAGCGCTTCGCGCAGGAGCAGCGGCGCACGCTGGTCTTCAGCGAGGACGCGATGGCCGCCATCGAGCGCCACGACTGGCCGGGCAACGTGCGCCAGCTGCTGAGCGCCGTCAAGCGCGCGGTCATCATGGCCGACGGCAACCGGGTGACGGCGGCGGACGTGGGCCTGCAGCCCGCCGACGGCGACGACGGCGCCGCCGCGCCGCTGGACCTGCGCAGCGCCCGCGAAGCCGCCGAACGCAAGGCGATCGCAGCGGCGCTGGCGCGGGCGGCGGGCAACGTCGCGAAAGCGGCAGAATTGCTCGGTGTGAGCCGGCCCACGCTCTACGACCTGATGGGCAGGCTTTCGATTCGACAGCAGGTCGAGGGTTGACGCCGCAGGGCGCGTAGGCGCTGCCGATCGGCCGTCGGTCGATGGCCGCATGCGGTGCAGCAGGCGCCGCGCGTACGTGTGCCCGGGTGCCAGGGCATGCATGAACGAGAGGCAATCGTGTACAGACGGATTCTGGGCCCGGTGATCGCAGCGGTGGCGCTGTGCCTTGGCGCCTGCAGTGAACCTTCCGATGAGGCGCGCCTGTCGAAGGCGCAGGCTGCCCTCTCCAAGTACGACTACGCGTCGGCCACGATCGAGTTGAAGAGCTATCTTCAGCGCAAGCCGTCGGACGGCGAGGCGCGCGTGATGCTGGGGCGTGCCCTGCTCGGGCAAGGCGACGCGCAGGCCGCGGCGATCGAGTTCGAGAAGGCCCAGCAGATGCCTTCCGTCGATCAGGACGTGCTGACGCCTCTGCTGGCGCGTGCCTGGGTCGGCAGCGGGAAATCCCGGGAGGTGGTCCAGCAGTTCGGCAAGGTCAAGCTTGCCAGCAAGTCGGCGCAGGACGATCTTCGCCTCCAGCTGGCAACGGCCTACCTGCGATTGGGGCGGACGAAGGAAGGAGAAGCCGCGCTGCAGGAGGTGCTGGCGAGCAATCCCGATCACCCGGGCGCTCTCCTGTTGCAGGCCAAGCTGGCGGCCGCCGCCAGGCGCTTCGACGAGGCGCTGTCGCTGGCGCAACGCTCGGTTCGTGAGGGGATTCCGAGTGGAGATGCCCATCGCCTTCGCGCCGACATCCTGGTGGGCGTGAAGAACGACTTCGAAGGGGCGCTCAAGGAACTGGAACTGGCGACGCAGGATCGTGCGCACGAGGCCGCGGCCCGTGCCAGCCTGGTTGGTGTGCTCGCCGAGCACAACCGTCCCGACGAGGCCCGTGCGCAGCTGGCCTTGCTGCAGAAGCGCTATGCCGGCAGCGCGGGCACCCTGTACGCCGAAGCCTACCTCGCGCTTCGTACGGGTGATCTCGAGAAGGCCAAGAGCCTTGCCGAGGGCCTGGTCCGCAGTTTCGGCAGCAATGCGCGCGTCCTGCTGCTCGGCGGGACGATCGATCTGCGGCGGGGTGAGTACACCTCCGCTGCATCCAAGCTCTCGCGCGCGGTCGAGGCTTCCGGGCCCGCCAGCCTTGGTGCGCGCGTGATGTTGGCCGATGCCTACCTCGGCATGGGCGATGCGGAGCGGGCCCTGGTCTCGCTTCGCCCCTTGCTCGACGCACACGTCATGCATCCGGACGTGCTTTCGCGTGCGGGGCAGGCGTTCCTGCTGAAGGGCGACGTGGCGTCTGCGGAGTCGGCCTACGTTCAGGCCGCGCGGTCGAGGCCTGACGATGCCAGCCTGGCGACCCACCTCGCGCTGTTCGATCTCGCGCGCGGCCAGACCGAGAAGGGCTTCGCGACGCTGAAGGAAATCGCGGCGAAGGACAGCGGCGTGGTGGCCGACATGGCTGCGATCAGCGCCTACCTGCGGCGTGACGACTTCGATGGTGCGCTGGCGGCCATTGCCGGACTGCAGGCCAAGCAGCCGACCAGGCCGATCGCCAGCCATCTTCGTGGCGAAGCGCTCAGGTCCAAGGGTGATCGAGCGGGCGCGCGTGCGGCCTACACCGAGGCCTTGCGCCTCGACCCGGGCTACGTCGCGTCCGCGATCGCGCTGGCAATGATGGACGTGGACGATCGCGACTTCGACGCCGCACGAAAGCGCCTCGACACCCTGGTGAAGGCCAATCCCAAGCACGTGGGCGCGCAACTGCTCAGGCTCAGGGTCATGGCGACCCAGGGTATTGGCGCAGACGCGCTCAAGGCGGCGATCGACGAGGCCGTGCGCAACAACCCCTCCGACCCCGCGACGCGGGTGTACCAGATCGAAGTGCTGACGCAACTGCGCGACTCCGCGGGCGCACTCTCGGCGGCACAGGCGGCGCAGGCGGCGCTGCCCGACAGTCCCGTCGTCGTCGACGCGCTGGGGCTTGCCTACCTGGACCGCCGTGACCTGACCCTGGCGGCGTCCACCTTCGATCGACTCAAGACCCTGATGCCGCGGTCGGCGCTGCCGTACCTGCGCCTGGCCGAGCTGCACCAGCGTCAAGGCAATCTCGTCGCGCTCCGACAGGACCTGAGCCAAGCCTTGGAATTGGAGCCTGGTTCTGCGGATCTGCGACGGCGCCTGCTTCTCATGGCCAGGAGTGACAGCGGCGCCGAGTTCGTGGGCGGCCTTGCGCGACGCCTGCAGAAGAGCCCCCCGCTGGCCGCGACAGGCCTGGTGCTCGAGGGCGACGTGGCGGTGGCGCGCAAACGCCTGGACGCCGCGCACGCTACGTACCGCGCGGCCCTCGCGCGTGCGCCGACGGATGGGCAGATCGCCGCTCGGGTCTTCGATGCCCTCGCGGCCCAGGGAAAGGCCGCCGAAGCGCGCGCCTTCGCGGCCGATTGGAGCAAGAGCCAGCCTGAGGCGGTCGACTTCGTCGAGCACGTCGCGCAGAAGGCGATGATGGCGGGCGATGCCGGGGTCGCCGAGAAGTGGCTCGTCCTTCTGGTGCAGCGAGCGCCCAACAACGGCTCGGCCTGGAACAATCTGGCCCTGGTGCAGGCACGGCGTGGCGCGGCCGAGTCCGTGGGTTCTGCTGAGCGCGCGCTCACGCTTCTGCCCGGCCAGCCTGCGGTGTTGGACACCTACGCAAGCGCCCTGGCGTCCCAGAAGCGACTGCCGGAAGCGATTGCCGTCCAGAAGCGCGCGGTGGCGGCGGCTTCCGGCGCGCCGGCCTTGCGCCTGGCGCTCGCCGAACTCTACCTTCGAGCCGATGACCGGGCCTCGGCGATCGCCGAGCTCGACGCACTGGCCGCGCTGGGCGACCGTTTTCCCGCGCAGGCGCGCGTGGCGGAGCTTCGTCGTCAGGCTGGCGGCCGCTGACCTGAACGGCCCATGTCCGCCAGCTATGTCGAAAAATTTGACAGTTGGATCCCCGGGTGCGAGCGAAATCATCGAGCGAAGTCAAAAACACAAGAAAAATCAATAAGATAGAAAACGTGGCACGCCGAGTGCTTAAAGAAGAGCATCCTCTCTCACGCAGCGCCAAGGAGCTGAACATGAACATCGGTAAGTGCATCAAGGTGGTCGCGTTGGCGGCTGCAGGCATGATGGCTGGCGCATCGAACGCCGCCGTCACGCTGACCAACTCGGACTCTCTCTCCCCCTTCACCAATTTCGGTGGCTTCGACTGGGCGCCTGGTGCCGCGGCCTGGACGGCCGGCATCACGGCGGCGGAAGCGGCGTTCGTCTCCGGCGGCGTGGGTGACCCTGGCAACACGTTCAAGGTCTACTACGTGGCCCACGCGGTCGGCATCCTCGATCCGCTCAAGAACACGGTTTCGGCTCCGAACCTTGACGTGAAGGCCGACGGCGTCGGCAACGGCTTGCCTTCTCCGTTCGAGAGCCGCTACGAGTACACCATCTTCGCGACGCTTGACCTCAAGCTGACCGAGTACACGGTGCTGGGTGGGACTTGCAGTGTTCCGCCTTGCGTCAAGCTGAAGATGGAAACCACCGGCGGCAGCTTCGACATCCGCTACGACACCAGCTTCAATGCGAAGCGGGTTGACGGCGGCGAGTGGACGGGCTTCACCGATGGCATCTCGATCCTCGGTGGAACATTCGACGCCGGCGTGACGAACACGTTCGACGAGAGCGATCCGTCGAATACCGTGTTCGGGTTTGGCCTGAACGGCCAGGTCACCTCGCAGAATCTGGCCTACGTCAGCCCGATGCTCGACGGAACCCGCTTCAGCTCCGAATTCCAGTTCCGCCAGACCGACCCTGGCTTCATGACCCCGACCAAGGCGGCAGGGATCGCCATCGACCAGGATCCCACGGTTGAAGACATCTTCTCGGTCGACGGTTCGCAGCTCTTCTTCCGCGATGTGCCGGAGCCGATGAGCCTGTCGCTGCTGGGCGTGGCCTTGCTCGGTGCCGGGGTTGCCTCGCGTCGCCGTCGCGGCAAGCAGGCCTGATCGCGCACCCTCACGGGACTACAAGCGGCGAGGCGCGAGCCTCGCCGCTTTTTTGCGCTCTCCCCACCGCCGTACAGGTCGTATGATCTCCCGCCGCGGGCGATCCTTGCGGCGGCGCGTCCTGCGCCATCGATCTCCCGGCCTATGAGCCTGTCGTCCATCATTCGGAGCGCCGGATGTCCTTGTGGTCGGGCCTGAAATCGCTGGGCCTGCTCGAGTTGCTGGTCTACGCGCCCGAGTACTCGGCGGAGCTCATCCGGCACCGGCTGGATCGCTTCGACCGGGTCCACGGAACGGACACCAACACCTCCGTTGCGGTCGGCGATCTGGCCGGCATCGGCGCCAATCAGCAGAGCGCCGAGCTCTATTGGCCCATCCGCGCCAAGCCGTTCGAACGCATGATGGCCGCAAGCGGCCGCGACCTGCAGCCGTACACGTTCATCGACCTCGGTGCGGGGAAAGGGCGTGCGCTGCTGCTCGCGACCGATTTCCCGTTCCAGCGGCTCATCGGCGTCGAGTTCTCGCCCGCGCTCTGCGAGGTGGCCCGATGGAACCTACGGCTGTTCGCCGAGCGAGGCCGACCGCTGGCGGCGCACGCCGAGATCGCCTGCGCCGACGCCTGCAGTTACGTCTTCCCCGAGGGGCCGCTGCTGGTGTTCCTGTTCGACCCGTTCGGGCCCGAAGTCCTGCGGCCGGTCATCGCCAACCTCGTGGCCTCGCTCGAGCGGGTGCCTCGTCCGTGCGTCATCGCGTACTACCTGCCGATGCACGAGGACCTGTTCAGGGACGCCGGCTTCGTGCCCATCGCGCGACAGCGGCGCGGTCTGCATCTGGCCTATCCATGGGTCGTCCTGCAACGGCCCGTTCCGATCTCTCTGGACTCCGTCGCTGCTCGGGCCCTCGGGTAGCGGCAAGACGATGTCGCTCAACCTGATCGGCGGCCTGGATCGGCCGGACGCCGGCAAGGTCGTCGTCGCTAGGACCGACGTCGGCCGCCTGAACGATGACGAGCGCTCCGACTTCCGCGTCGAGACCATCGGCTTTTTCCGAATCGCGAATGCAGAGGTCGCGTGACGAGTTGGCAAGCATGCGGGTACGGACTTCCATCTCTTGAGCTTGCGACAGGCGCGCAAGCTCCTGGCGCCTTTGCAAATGGAATCCAAGAATCAAAGATTTCATGAAAATCGCAGGTTTGATAATATCTATGTCATGCCAAAGCGGTCCCAAGCATCGATCGAACTGCCCCCCGCGGTGCGCGCACTCTTGCGCGAGCTGGGGGCCAACCTGTCCATCGCCCGCAAGCGGCGCAAGGAGTCGATCAAGGCCTGGGCCGGACGCATCGGCGTGTCCGAGCCGACCTTGGCACGGATGGAGCAAGGCGATCCCGGCGTCGCCTTCGGCACGTACGCCACTGCCCTCTGGATGATTGGCCGTGCCCAGGCCATCCCCGAGCTGGCCGCGCCGAACCTCGACCTTGGCGCCCTCGAGAGCGAGGTGCGGGTTGCCAGGGCGCGCTCGGTGCGCTCTCCGCTCTCTCTCGAGGCGCGCATCAAGTCCGCTGGCGCGGCCAAGTCCGATCCGGCGGCGAGGAGGAGCCCCGCCAAATCTCCTGAGGCCTCCTGATGGCGGCACAGGACGCCCATGGATACCAGGTGGTCGACACCCTCTACCTCTGGTGGACTGGGGATCCGGCAAGGCCCGTCCTGATCGGTGAACCTGGCCTGGTGCGGACCTTGAGAGGGGTATCGCTGCGCTCCGCCGAGAGCTGGCGCAGCGCCGGTTTTCCGCTCAGCGAGGATCTGCCGCTGATCGACGCGGAGTTCCTGCCGACCGACAAGGCGACCGCTGCGACGGGAGTGCTGTCGGCTGGTATCGAGTCGCTGGCCCAGCAAGTGGACCGGTCGTTTCTGGCTGAACTGCGCCGTGCATGGCGTGGTGCCGGGTGAACTGCGGTCGTTGACGCGACCCGGCCGCCTTTCTTGTCGACCGGGGGGCGATAGTCGCAGTGCGCGTCGTTAGACTCGGGCAACGCCGAGAACCCCCGACGAGAACCGCCCCAAGCCCATGGTCCTCCCCGTTGCCGGCCTCAGCGCGATCCACAAGTCCTACCGCATGGACGACGTCACCGTGCCCGTGCTGCAGGGCATCGACGTCGAGATCCGGCCGGCCTACTTCACGGTGCTGCTCGGGCCTTCGGGCAGCGGCAAGACGACGCTGCTGAACCTGATCGGCTGCCTGGATCGGCCGGACGCCGGCAAGGTCGTCGTCGCCGGGACCGACGTCGGCGGCCTGAACGATGACGAACTCTCCGACTTCCGCGCCGAGACCATCGGCTTCGTCTTCCAGTCCTTCAACCTGATCCCGGTGCTCACCGCCTTCGAGAACGTCGAGTACCCGCTCGTGCTCGCCGGCATGGAGCCCGAGCGCCGCCGCCGCCGCGTCGCGCGGCTGCTGGAAGCGGTGGGCCTGGCCGAGCGCGCGAACAACCGCCCGGGGCAGCTCTCCGGCGGCCAGCGCCAGCGCGTGGCGATCGCGCGGGCGCTGGCGCGCAAGCCCAAGCTGGTGATTGCCGACGAACCGACAGCCAACCTCGACAGCCAGACCGGCGCGGCGATCATCGCGCTCATGCGCTGGATGCAGCAGAAGTTCGCGATCTCCTTCATCTTCTCGTCGCACGACAGCGGCCTCATCAACGCCGCCGACGACCTGATCGTGCTGCGCGACGGCGTGATCCAGTCGGTGCGGCGCAAGGCCGAAGGCGCGCGGCGCGAGGCCGGCGGCAGTGGAACGAGCGAGTCGACGATCCCGGGTGACGCCGACGCCGACGATCAGGACATCGGCGCCTGGCAGCCGCCGCCGCAGGGCCTGCCCGACACCGATTTCGCCTTCCTCCAGGACGGCAGTCGGCCCGCGCCGTGATCCAGACCCTCTCGCTTGCCGCGCGCAACCTGCTGCGCAACCGTCGGCGCTCGCTGGCCACGCTGCTGGCGCTGGCGATCGGCGCCGTCGCGGTGCTGCTCTTCGGCGGCTACGCCGCCGACATCCGCGCCACCCTGCTCACCGACTACGTGCAGAACGGCGGCCACCTGCGCATCCAGCACAAGGACTTCTACCTCTTCGGCAGCGGCAACCCGACCGCCTACGGCATCGCCGACTACCCGAAGATCGTGCGGGCGATCGAGGACGACCCCGAGCTGAAGGGCGAGGTGAGGGTGGTCTCGCCGACGCTGGTCTTCGGCGGCCTGGCCGGCAACTACGAGGCCGGCGTGTCGCGGCCGGTGATCGGCGTGGGCTACGTGGCCGACGACGTGGCGCGCATGCGGCAGTGGAACGAGTACGGCCTGCCGGAGATCAACGGGCCTTATGCGCTCGTCGGCGCGCCCGACGACGCGGTCATCGTCGGCGTCGGCTTGGCGCGCGTGCTGCTGCTGTGCGAGCGTCTGCAGGTGCCCGACTGCCCGCGCCCTTCCGCCGATGAAGGCAAGGCCGCGGAGCAGGGCGCGGCCCTGCCCGACGACATCGCCGCGCTGGCCGCGGCCGAGCCCGGCCAGGGCGCGGCGGGCAAGGCGGCCGCGGTGGGCAATGCAGGCAAGGCGGGCAAGTCGGGCAAGGCGGGGACCACGGACGGCGTTGCGCTCGAGCTGCTGGCCACGCAGCCGCGCGGCTCGCCCAACGTCGCCGCCGTCAAGGTGCGCGCCGCCGAGGACCAGGGCTTCAAGGAGCTCGACGAGGTCACCGTCAAGCTGCAGCTCGACCAGGCGCAGCGCCTGGTCTACGGCCGTGCGCCGCCGCGGGCGACGGCGATCATGGTGCAGCTCGAGCACACGGCCAGCGTGCCGCGGGTCACCGCGCAGTTGCGCGCGCTGCTCGACCGCCTGCTGCCGGGCCACGCCCTCACGGTGATGAACTTCCGCGAGCTCAACCCCTTCTTCGACGAGACGATCGCCCTCTTCAACACCATCTTCGGCTTCATCTTCGTGCTGATCGGCGGCATCGTGCTCTTCACCGTCAGCAACACGATGATGGCCGCGGTGATGGAGCGCACCGCCGAGATCGGCACCGTGCGCGCGGTCGGCCTGCGCCAGTCGGGCATCCGCCGTCTCTTCGTCACCGAAGGCTTCCTGCTGGGTTGCGTCGGCGCGGTGACGGGCGTCGTCAGCGCGCTCGTGCTGGCGGCGATCGTCAACGCGCTCGGGCTGACCTGGCTGCCGCCGGGCTCGTCGACGCCGCTGCCGCTGTCCATCCGCGTCTTCGGCGAGTACGGCATGATCGGCGGCACCGCGATCGGCCTCGTCGTCATCGCCACGCTCTCGGCCTGGCTGCCGGCCTGGCGTGCGGCGCGGCTGTCCATTGTCGATGCGCTGAGGCACGCCTGATGAACCCTTCCCGCCGCCTGTTCCACCTCGGCCTCATGGCCGCGGCCCTGCCCTGGTCCTGGCGCGCTCGGGCGCAGGCCGTCGACGCGCAGGCCCTGCTGGCCGCCAGCGACGCCATCCGCAACCCGACGCAGCCTTTTCGCGCCACCGTCACCGTGACCGAGTTCGAGAAGGGCCGCCAGGTCGACAGCACCACGCTCACCAGCTTTGCCCGCACGCTGGACAACAGCGGCCAGTTCGCCAGCCTGCTGCGCTTCGACGAACCCGCGCGCGACGCCGGCAAGCTGATGCTGAAGAACGGCAAGGATCTCTGGTTCTTCGACCCCGGCACCAAGTCCAGCGTGCGCATCTCGCCGCAGCAGCGCCTGATGGGCGAGGCCTCCAACGGCGACGTCGTCACCGTCAACTTCGCGCGCGACTACAAGGCCGAGGACGGCGGCGAGGAGACCATCACCGACGGCGAGCGCAAGCCGCGCCAGGCGCGCAAGCTGCTGCTTGCGGCCGCCTCCGACGACGCCACCTACGCCGCCATCGAGCTCTGGGTCGACGCCGAGAACAAGCGCCCGATCAAGGCGCGCTTCCTCGCCGATTCCGGCAGGCTGCTGAAGACGGCCTACTACCGCCGCTTCCAGCCGACGCTGGGCACGCAACGACCGACCGAGACCGTGATCATCGACGGCCTCAACCCGCAGCAGGTGACGCTCGTGCGCCTGAGCGACTTCGCCGCACGCAACATTCCGGTCACGTGGTTCCAGCGGGACTACCTGCCACGCTTCCAGGGAGACTGAACCGATGCGCTTCTTCCGCACCCCCGCGCGCGCGGGCGCGCTGCTGTCCCTGCTCGTCGCCGCATGGCTTGGCGCAAGCGGTGCGGCGCTTGCCTCGGACGACGACGCGCTCGCCCTCGAGCCCGAGGTCCAGGCGCCGGCCAAGCCCGCCGCGCGGCCGGCACTGCGGGCCTACGCCGAGCTGACCGCAGGCCGCCTCGGCCAGCGCTACGGACTGGGCCGCGAGGACGTGCGTCGCGCCTCGCTCGACCTGGTGTGGGACGCCAGGCTCGGCTCGCAATGGCGTGCGGTGATCTCCGACCGCCTCGACGACATGCACCCGGTCGATGCCGGCGAGCGCTCGACCCTCAACAGCCTGCGCGAGGCCTTCGTCGGCTGGCAGGCCGCCGATGGCCGCCTTGCCGCGGACCTGGGCCGCGTCAACTACCGCAACGGCCCGGCCTACGGCTACAACCCGACCGACTACTTCCGCGAGGGCTCCTCGCGCGCCGTCACCACCGCCGACCCGCTGGCGCTGCGCGAGAATCGCCTGGGCACGGTGATGCTGCGCGGGCAATGGCTGTGGCAGGGCGGCAGCGCGAGTCTCGCGCTGGCGCCCAAGCTGCGCGATCGGCCCAGCCGCGAGTCCTTCAGCGCCGACTGGGGCGCCACCAACCACGCCGACCGCGTGCTGCTGGCGGCCAGCGCGCAGCCGTCGGAGCGCCTGGGCGTGCAGGCCTTCGCCTTCCATGAGCGCGGTGTCGGCGCGCAGATCGGCGCCAGCGGCACCGCGCTGCTGGGCGAGGCGACGGTGGCCTTCGCCGAGTGGTCGGGCGGGCGCGGCGCCGAACTGCTCGCGGCGAGCCTCGGGCCCGCCCCGCGCATCCGCACGCGCCAGCAGGCGGCGATCGGCGCGACCTACACCACGGCCAGCCGCCTGTCGCTGACCGCGGAGTTCGAGTACAACGGCTTCGCCCTCGACAAGGCCGACTGGCAGGCCGCACTGGCCGAGTACGGCCTGCCCGCCATGGGCCGCTACCTGTACGAGGTGCAGCGCCGCCAGGACATCGCCTCGCGGCGCGCCGCGATGCTCTACCTGACGCAGAAGGACGCGGGCCTGAAGAACCTCGACCTCACCGCGCTGCTTCGCTACAACATGCTCGACCACAGCCGCTTCGTCTGGGCCGAGGCGCGCTACCACTTCCCGCGCGTCGACCTGGCGCTGCAGTGGCAGGGCAACCTCGGCGGCGCGCTCACCGAGTACGGCGCGCAGCCCGGCCGCAGC
>CAUJJO010000021.1 GCA_963205125.1 Pseudomonadota bacterium
GAGACGCTCGAGCTCACGCTGCCGGCGGTGGTCACCACCGACCTGCGCCTGAACGAGCCGCGCTACGTCACGCTGCCCAACATCATGAAGGCCAAGAAGAAGACGCTCGACGTCGTCAAGCCCGCCGACTTGGGTGTGGACGTGACGCCGCGCATCAAGACCCTGAAGGTCGAGGAGCCGCAGAAGCGCGGCGCCGGCGTCAAGGTGCCCGACGTGGCCACGCTCGTGGCCAAGCTCAAGAACGAAGCGAAGGTGATCTGAACATGGCCGTCCTCGTCATTGCCGAACACGACAACGCGGACCTCAAGGCCGCGACCCTGAACACCGTCGCCGCGGCCGCGCAGTGCGGCGGCGACGTGCACGTGCTCGTGGCCGGCGCGGCCTGCGCCGCCGCGGCGCAGGCCGCCGCGGCAGTCGTCGGCGTGGCCAAGGTGCTGCACGCCGATGCGCCGACGCTGGCCCACGGCCTGGCCGAGAACCATGCCGCGCAGGTGCTGGCACTGGCCAAGAGCTACAGCCACATCCTCTTCCCGGCCACGGCCAGCGGCAAGAACATCGCCCCGCGCGTGGCCGCGCTGCTCGACGTGGCGCAGATCAGCGACGCGACCAGGATCGTCGCGGCCGACACCTTCGAGCGCCCGATCTATGCCGGCAACGCGATCGCGACCGTGCAGAGCAGCGACGCGATCAAGGTGATCACCGTGCGCACGACCGCCTTCGACCCGGCGGCTGCGACCGGTGGCAGCGCCGCGGTGGAGAGCGTGGCGGCGGTGGCCGATGGCGGCAAGACCGCCTTCAAGGGCGCCGAGATCGCCAAGCTCGAGCGCCCCGAGCTCACCAGCGCCAAGATCATCGTCTCCGGCGGCCGGGCGCTGGGCAGCAGCGAGAAGTTCGACGCTGTGTTGATCCCGCTGGCCGACAAGCTCGGCGCAGCACTGGGCGCCAGCCGTGCCGCGGTCGACGCCGGCTACGCGCCCAACGACTGGCAGGTCGGGCAGACCGGCAAGATCGTCGCGCCGCAGCTCTACGTCGCGGTGGGCATCTCCGGCGCGATCCAGCACCTGGCCGGGATGAAGGACTCCAAGGTGATCGTCGCCATCAACAAGGACCCGGAGGCGCCGATCTTCAGCGTCGCCGACTACGGGCTGGAGGCCGACCTCTTCACCGCGGTGCCGGAGCTGGTCGCCGCCCTTTGATGGCGCGGCGGGCTGCGCCTGGAACGACGACTGCGGGGGCGCTCGATCGGGCGCCCCTTTTTTTCTCCGAGAGGACACGACCATGAGCTATAGCGCCCCCGTCAAGGATCTCCTGTTCGTGATGAAGGAACTGGCCGGCATCGACGCCGTCGCGCAGCTGCCCGGCTACGAGGATGCGGGCGCCGAGACGGCGGCCGCGGTGCTCGAGGAATGCGCGCGCCTGGCCGAGAGCGTGATCGCGCCGCTGAACGCCGAGGGCGATCGCAACCCCTCCTCGCTGCGGGACGGCCAGGTGCGCACGACGCCTGGCTTCAAGGAGGCCTTCCAGCAGTTCGTGCAGGGCGGCTGGCAGGGCCTGCACCACCCGGTGGCCTATGGCGGCCAGGGCCTGCCCAAGCTGATCCACGCGGCCTGCATCGAGATCGTCCAGTCGGCGAACCTCAGCTTTGCGCTCTGCCCGCTGCTCACCGACGGCGCCATCGAGGCGCTGCTCACCGCCGGCAGCGAGGAGCAGAAGCAGGCCTACATCCCGCGCATGATCGACGGCAGCTGGACCGGCACGATGAACCTGACCGAGCCGCAGGCGGGCTCCGATCTCGCGCTGGTGCGCACGCGCGCCGAGCCGCAGGCCGACGGCAGCTACCGCATCTTCGGCACCAAGATCTTCATCACCTACGGCGAGCACGACATGGCGGACAACATCGTCCACCTCGTGCTCGCGCGCGTGGTGGGCGCGCCCGAGGGCGTCAAGGGCATCTCGCTCTTCATCTGCCCCAAGGTGCTTGCCGACGGCACGCGCAACGACGTGCACTGCGTGAGCCTCGAACACAAGCTCGGCATCAAGGCCAGCCCGACCGCGGTGCTGCAGTACGGCGACCACGGCGGCGCCGTCGGCTACCTGGTCGGGCAGGAGAACCGCGGCCTCGAGTACATGTTCGTGATGATGAACGCGGCGCGCTTCGCCGTCGGCGTGCAGGGCATCGCGGTGGCCGAGCGCGCCTACCAGCAGGCCGTGGCCTACGCGCGCGAGCGCGTGCAGAGCCGACCGGTCGACGGCTCGATGGCCAGGGCCGCGCCCATCATCCACCACCCCGACGTGCGCCGCATGCTGATGACGATGCGCGCCTGGACCGAAGCCTGCCGCGCGCTCGCGCTCGTTGCCGCATCCGCCTTCGATGCGGCGCACGCCCACGCCGATGCCGAGGTTCGCGCGCAGAACCAGGCCTTCTACGAATTCATGGTGCCGCTGGTCAAGGGCTTGTCCACCGAGATGAGCCTGGACGTGGCGAGCCTGGGCATCCAGGTGCACGGCGGCATGGGCTTCATCGAGGAGACCGGTGCCGCGCAGCACCTGCGCGACGCCAAGATCCTGACCATCTACGAAGGCACGACGGCGATCCAGGCCAACGACCTCGTCGGCCGCAAGACCGTGCGCGACGGCGGCCAGGGCGTGCGCGGCGTGGCCGCGCAGATCGAGCAGACCGAGGCCGCGCTGCGCGCGCGGCCAGGTGAGGCCTGTGCGGCGATGGCGCGGCGCCTGCAGGCCGGCCGCGAGGCGCTGCTGCAGGCGGTGGACTACGTCGCCGCCACCGCCAAGGCCGACCCCAATGCCGCCTACGCCGGCAGCGTGCCCTACCTGATGCTCACCGGGACGGTGGTCGCCGGCTGGTTGATGGCGCGCGCGCTGATGGCCGCCGAGGATCGCCTCGCCGAAGGCACGGATGCCGACTTCATGCAGGCCAAGCTCGCCACCTGCCGCTTCTACGCCGAGCACCTGCTGACGCGCGCCCCGGCGCTGCGGGACAGCGTCGTCGAGGGTGCGGCTTCCGTCACCGCGCTTGCCCCGGAGGCTTTCTGATGCGCCGTCTTCCCCCCGTGCTGCAGAACCTGCCGCTGCCCATCATCGGCTCGCCGCTGTTCATCATCAGCAACCCCAAGCTCGTGATCGCGCAGTGCACGGCCGGCGTGGTCGGCTCGATGCCCGCGCTCAATGCCAGGCCGGCCGCGCAGCTCGACGAGTGGCTGCACGAGATCACCGAAGGCCTCGCGGCCTGGAACCGCGCGCACCCCGAGCGGCCGGCGGCGCCGTTCGCGATCAACCAGATCGTGCACAAGACCAACGACCGCCTCGAGCACGACATGCAGGTCTGCGCCAAGTACAAGGTGCCGATCATGATCACGAGCCTGGGCGCGCGCACCGACATCAACGACGCGGTGCACGGCTGGGGCGGCATCGTGCTGCACGACGTGATCAACAACGCCTTCGCGAAGAAGGCGATCGAGAAGGGCGCCGACGGCCTGATCGCGGTGGCGGCAGGCGCCGGCGGCCACGCCGGCGTGAAGAGCCCCTTCGCGCTGGTGGCCGAGATCCGCGAGTGGTTCGACGGCCCGATCGCGCTCTCCGGCGCGATCGCCACCGGCGACGCGGTGCTCGCCGCGCAGGCGATGGGCGCAGACCTCGCCTACATCGGCTCGGCCTTCATCGCCACGGACGAGGCGCGCGCCAGCGACGCCTACAAGCAGTGCATCGTCGAGTGCACGAGCGACGACATCGTCTACTCGAGCCTCTTCACCGGCGTGCACGGCAACTACCTCAAGCCCTCGATCCGCAAGGCCGGGATGGACCCCGACAAGCTGCCCGAGAGCGACCCGAGCAAGATGAACTTCGGCGGCGATGCCTCCAAGGCCTGGAAGGACATCTGGGGCTGCGGCCAGGGCATCGCACCTGTGAAGGCGGTGCTGCCAGCCGCTGAACTGGTGGCGCGCCTGCACCGCGAGTACGTCGAGGCGCGTGGGCGGCTGATCGAGCAAGCGGCGCGGGTGCGCTGAGCGCACAGCCGCCCCGGGCGGACGCGGCCGCGCGCCGTCGGCTTCAGCCCGCCTCCAGCGTGCTGTCGCAGCCGCGGCCGGCGGCGATCCAGCGGCGGGCGAGGGCGCGCGCGGGCCGTGCCGGCAGCCAGGGCAGCCAGCTCGTCGGCTCGCTCAGGGCGCCGCAGGCGTAGCGGCCTTCGGCGTCGCTCCATTGCAGCGCCGCGCAGGCCCCGCGGCGCCGACGCGAGAGCAGCATGCCCAGCGGGCAGGGCTCGTGCGCGCAGCAGACCCCGCAGCCGTTGCAGGCGGCACCGGGCGCGGGCTTGGGCGGCGCATCGCGGTGCAGCAGGACGACGCGTCGATCGACGGCAGCAGGTGGCATGGGCGCGACATGCTCGCGCGCCTTGGGGCTGCGCTGTCAGCAAAACAACAGGCTTGTCATGGCCCAATTGGGGCTGTCGGCCTGGAGTCCTGCGGCCCCTGACCCGGGTGTTAGAGTCCAAGCCTTCGGAAGAAATGGTCCTTCCACGTCCCCTTGCTGAACGAGCGTGACCACAGCAAGGCGGGTCGCAATCCGCCAGCCCGGTGAAGCCGGGGTCGCGGAAGGTTTGGCAACCCATCGGAGCCCGCGCAAACCGCAGGCGAAAGGTGAGCGAGCGATGATGCAGCAGTACAGGTCCAACTCGTACCTGTTCGGGGGCAACGCCCCCTACGTCGAGGAACTCTACGAGGCCTACCTCGAGAACCCCGGCAGCGTGCCCGACAACTGGCGCACCTACTTCGACAACCTGCAGCACGTGCCTGCCGTCGACGGCAGCGACGCGCGCGACGTGCCGCACGGCTCGGTCGTCGAGTCCTTCGCGCAGCGCGCCAAGGCTAATGCCTTCGCGCTCAAGGCGAGTGCCGCCGACCTCGCCGTCGCGCGCAAGCAGGTCCATGTCCAGAGCCTGATCGCGGCCTACCGCAACCTCGGCAGCCGCTGGGCCGACCTCGACCCGCTCAAGCGCGCCGAGCGCCCGCGCATCCCCGAGCTCGAGCCGGCCTTCTACGACCTCACCGAGCCGGACATGGACATCATGTTCTCGGCCGGCAACACCTACTTCAGCAAGGCCGAGCACATGTCGCTGCGCGACATCCTGCTGGCGCTGCGCGAGACCTACTGCGGCACCATCGGCGCGGAGTTCATGCACTGCATGGACCCGGCCGAGAAGCGCTGGTGGCAGGAGCGGCTGGAGTCGATCCGCAGCAAGCCGAGCTACACCGCCGAGCAGAAGAAGCACATCCTCGAGCGGCTGACCGCCGCCGAAGGCCTCGAGCGCTACCTGCACACCAAGTACGTCGGCCAGAAGCGCTTCTCGCTCGAAGGCGGCGAGAGCTTCATCGCCAGCATGGACGAGGTCGTGCAGCGCGCCGGCCGCCACGGCGTGCAGGAGATCGTCATCGGCATGGCGCACCGCGGGCGCCTGAACGTGCTGGTCAACACGCTGGGCAAGATGCCCAAGGACTTGTTCGCCGAGTTCGACCACACCGCGCCCGAGGACCTGCCGGCCGGCGACGTCAAGTACCACCAGGGCTTCTCGAGCGACATCTCGACGGCCGGTGGCCCGGTGCACCTGAGCCTGGCGTTCAACCCGAGCCACCTCGAGATCGTCAACCCGGTCGTCGAAGGCTCGGTGAAGGCGCGCATGGACCGCCGCGGCGACAAGGACGGTAGCCAGGTGCTGCCGGTGCTCGTGCACGGCGACGCCGCCTTCGCCGGCCAGGGCGTGGTGATGGAGACGCTGGCGCTGGCGCAGACGCGCGGCTACTTCACCGGCGGCACGGTGCACATCGTCATCAACAACCAGATCGGCTTCACGACCAGCGACCCGCGCGACAGCCGCTCGACGCTCTACTGCACCGACGTCGTGAAGATGATCGAGGCGCCGGTGCTGCACGTCAACGGCGACGATCCGGAATCGGTCGTGCTGTGCACCGAGCTGGCGATGGACTACCGCCAGCAGTTCAAGAAGGACGTCGTCGTCGACATCGTGTGCTTCCGCAAGCTCGGCCACAACGAGCAGGACACGCCGGCCCTGACGCAGCCGCTGATGTACAAGAAGATCGCCGTGCACCCGGGCACGCGCAAGCTCTACGCCGACAAGCTGGAGGCGCAGGGCGTGCTGCCCGCAGGCGGCGGCGACGAGCTCGTGAAGGAGCTGCGTTCGGCCTTCGACGCCGGCAAGCACACCGCCGATCCCGTGCTCACCAACTTCAAGAGCAAGTACGCGGTCGACTGGGCGCCTTTCCTCGGCAGCAAGTGGACCGACGCCGCCGACACCGCGCTGCCGCTGGCTGAGATCCGGCGCCTGGCCGAGCGCCTGACCGCGGTCCCGGAGGACTTCAAGGTCCATCCGCTGGCGCAGAAGGTCTTGTCCGACCGCGCGGCGATGGGCCGCGGCGAGATCAACGTCGACTGGGGCATGGGCGAGACGCTGGCCTACGCCTCGCTCGTGGCCAGCGGCTACGCCGTGCGCCTGTCGGGCGAGGACTGCGGGCGCGGCACCTTCGTGCACCGGCACGCCGTGCTGCACGACCAGAAGCGCGAGAAGTGGGACACCGGCACCTACGTGCCGCTCGAGCACGTGGCGGAGAACCAGGCGCCCTTCGTCGTCATCGATTCCATCCTCTCCGAGGAGGCGGTGCTCGGCTTCGAGTACGGCTACGCCAGCGCCGAGCCGGGCACGCTGACGATCTGGGAGGCGCAGTTCGGCGACTTCGCCAACGGCGCGCAGGTCGTGATCGACCAGTTCATCGCCAGCGGCGAGGTCAAGTGGGGTCGCGTCAACGGCCTCACGCTGCTGCTGCCGCACGGCTACGAAGGGCAGGGGCCCGAGCACAGCTCGGCGCGCGTCGAGCGCTTCATGCAGCTGGCTGCCGAGAACAACATCCAGGTCGTGCAGCCGACGAGTGCCAGCCAGATCTTCCACCTGCTGCGTCGCCAGATGGTGCGCCAGTTCCGCAAGCCGCTGGTCGTCTTCACGCCCAAGAGCCTGCTGCGCAACAAGGACGCGACCTCGCCGCTGTCGGAGTTCACCAAGGGCGAGTTCCGCACCGTGATCGGCGAGCATGCGCGCGAGGTGGTGGGCGAGAAGGTCAAGCGCGTGATCGCCTGCTCGGGCAAGGTCTACTACGACCTCGTCAAGCGGCGCGAGGAGAAGAAGGCTTTCGACGTCGCGCTGCTGCGCGTCGAGCAGCTCTACCCCTTCCCGCACAAGGCCTTTGCCGCGGAGCTGAAGAAGTACCCGGCCATGACCGAGCTGGTCTGGTGCCAGGACGAGCCGCAGAACCAGGGCGCCTGGTTCTTCGTCCAGCACCAGCTGCTCGAGAACATGCAGGAAGGCCAGAAGCTCGGCTACGCCGGCCGCCCGGCCTCGGCCTCGCCCGCGGTGGGCTACCCGCACCTGCACCAGGAGCAGTTGAAGGGGCTGCTCGACCAGTCCTTCGGCAAGCTCAAGGGCTTCACGCTGATCAAGTAAACACGCGCGCAGAAGCGAGATACATCATGGCAATCGTTGAAGTGAAGGTTCCGCAGCTCTCCGAGTCGGTCGCGGAGGCCACGCTGCTGCAGTGGAAGAAGCAGCCCGGGCAGGCCGTGGCGATGGACGAGATCCTGATCGAGATCGAGACCGACAAGGTCGTGCTCGAAGTGCCCGCGCCGGCCAGCGGCGTGCTCAGCGAGATCGTCGCCGCCGACGGCAGCACGGTGACGGCCGAGCAGCTCATCGCGCGCATCGACACCGAGGCCACCGTCGGTGCCGCGGCGCCCGCGGCGGC
>CAUJJO010000022.1 GCA_963205125.1 Pseudomonadota bacterium
GGACCTTGCCGCACTCACGCTGCGCTACGAGATCTGGCTCGGCCGCATCGCGCTCCTGCGCGAGGACTCCGAAGCTCGCCGCATCGCGCTCGGCGTGCGGCCGACGCTGGACGCCGACCTTGCAAGGGTGGACGCCTTCACGCAGGAGGCCGACGCCGCGCTCGGCCCGCCGGCCATGTCCGACGCCGCACGCCGCACCGAGCTCGCCCGGCTGCGGCCCGCGCTGGTCGACCTCGGTGCCTTGATGCAGGAGCTGCCGCTGGCGGTGTCGCACCAAGGGACGGCCGAACGCGTGCAGCGCAGCCAACTGCTCAACCGCTACAGCCGCTTCGCGCTTGCGATGACCGGGCTGCTGGGCCTGGCGACGCTGCTCTTTGCGCTGCTGTCGCTGCGGCAGATGCTGCTGCTGCGGCAGCGCCAGCGCGCGCTCGAGGCGCTGACGCACGAACTGACGGCCGCACGCGCGGCGGCCGAGGCGGGCAGCCAGGCCAAGAGCCGCTTCCTCGCCAACATGAGCCACGAGATCCGCACGCCCTTCCAGGGGCTGCTGGGCATGTTGCGCCTGTTGCGCGAGACGCCGCTCGAAGCTCGCCAGATCGACTACCTGCGCACCGCCACCGACTCGGCCGACCACCTGCTTGCCGTGCTGACCGACATCCTGGACTTCTCGCAGCTCGAGGCCGGACACCTGCCGCTGAACCCGACGCCGGTGTCGCTGCGCCGGCTGCTGCAGGAAGTCGAGGCGACGATGCGGCCGCAGGCAGACCCGCGCGGCCTGGCCCTTCACCTCGACATCGACGCCGCGGTGCCCGAGCGCGCAAGGCTGGACGCGACGCGCGTCAAGCAGGTGCTCTTCAACCTGCTCACCAACGCGATCAAGTTCTCCGGCCGCGGCGACGTCGTGCTCGAACTGCGCGTGCAGGACGACGGGAGTGAAGTCAGGAAGCTGGTCTTCACGGTCATCGACCAGGGGCCGGGCATGGATGCGCCGATGCTTGCCCGCGTGTTCGATCGTTTCGAACGGGCCGACACCGCGATCGCCGGCGTCGAAGGCAGCGGCCTGGGCCTGGCCATCGCGCGCGGCCTGGCCGAGCGCATGGGCGGCGCGCTTGCCGTCACCAGCACGCTCGGGCGCGGCAGCCGCTTCGTCTTCATGCTGCCGCTGGAGCCGGCGGCCGAAGGGGTGGAAGGTCAGGGCCCGTCGGAGCGCGACACCGGACTCGACGAGGGCGTCGCCGAGCCGCTCGAGATTCTGGAAGTGCTCGTGGCCGAGGACCATGCGGTGAATCGCCAGGTCATCGGCGGGCTGCTCGAGAGCCTGGGCCACCACGCACACTTCGTGGCCAGCGGCGGCGAGGCCGTGGCCGCCGTGCAGGAGCGCGCCTTCGACCTCGTGCTGATGGACCTGCACATGCCCGAGGTCGACGGCATCGAGGCGACCCGACGCATCCGCGCCCTGCCCGACCGCCGCGCCGCGACGCTGCCCATCGTCGCGCTGACGGCCGATGCCTTCACCGACACGCGCGAGCGCTGCCTGGTCGCCGGCATGAACAGCTTCCTCGGCAAGCCGGTCAGTCGCGAGAAGCTCGGCGCACTGTTGCGCCAGTTGTTCGGGAGCGCCTGCGCGCAAGCCGGCACGGCCGACGGCAGCACGGCGACCGCAGCCGGCGGATGCGGCGAACTCGTCGACGAAGCCGGCGCGCCCTTGCTCGATCTCGAGATCGCCGCCCGCACGGCGCAAGTGCTGGGGCCGCAGCGCTACGCCCTGCTGCTGCAGGACCATCTGGCTCGAGGCAGCGAGGTCGTCGCCGCCATGCGCAACGCGGTGCGCGAAGCGCAGCCGCACGCGCTGCGCAGCCACGCGCACGCGGCGCGCGGCGCCGCGCTCGACCTGGGCCTGGGCGCCCTGGCGGCCACTGCCAGGGCGCTGGAGGAAGGCTCCGCGCACCTGCCGGCGCACGAAGTCGCGCGCCTCGTGCAGCAGTTCGAGGACAGGCTGGCCGCCACCTGCGATGCGGCCAGGCAGGCCGCGCTGCTGCCCACGCCCGAAGCCGCGCGCGGGTGATCCGGTGCAGGCGGGGGCTCAGTCGCCCGCGCCGTCAGACGATCACCGGCTCGGGTTCCAGGCGAATGCCGAAGCGCCCGTAGACGCTTTCCTGGATCGCGCGCGCCAGCGTCACCACCTCGGCGCCGGTGGCGCCGCCGCGATTGACGAGCACCAGCGCCTGGCGCTCGTAGACGCCGGCGCGGCCCACGCTCTTGCCCTTCCAGCCGCAGGCGTCGATGAGCCAGCCCGCGGCCAGCTTCATGCGGCCGTCGGGCATCGGGTAGTGCACGATCTCCGGGTCGCGGCCGATGATGTCGCGGCACTGCTCGGCGCTGACGATGGGGTTCTTGAAGAAGCTGCCGGCGTTGCCGATCTGCGCGGGATCGGGCAGCTTGGCCCGGCGGATCGCGCACACCCATTCGAAGATCGTGCGCGCATCGGGCGCGGCCTGGCCCGTCTCGGCCATGCGGCGCTCGAGGTCGAGGTAGCCGAGCACCGGCTGCCACGGCCGGGGCAGCCGCAGCCGCACGCGGGTGATCAGGCTCTTGCCGGCAAGGCCGCCCTCGCGTGCATCGCGCTTGAAGATGCTGTCGCGGTAGCCGAAGGCGCAGGCGCGTGCATCCAGCGTCACCGTGCGCCCGGTGACGAGGTCGACGGCGTCCAGCGACTCGAAGCGATCCGCGAGCTCGAGGCCGTAGGCGCCGATGTTCTGCACCGGCGCTGCGCCCACGGTGCCCGGGATCAGCGCCAGGTTCTCGAGCCCCGGCCAGCCCTGCCCGAGCGTCCAGGCGACGACCTCGTGCCAGGACTCGCCGGCACCAAGCTCGACGATCCACGCCTCGGGTCGCTCGGCCACGAGGCGTCGCCCCATCACCTCGACCTTCAGCACCACCGCCTGCGGGTCGCGGCTGAAGACGAGGTTGCTGCCGCCGCCGAGCACCAGCTTGGGCGCCGCACCGCAGCGCGGATCGGCCAGCAGGCGGCGCACGTCGGCCTCGTTCGTCACGCGCGCCAGCGTGCGCGCGACCGCCGGCAGGCCGAAGCTGTTGAGGTCGCGCAGGCTGAGGTCGTGCTCGATCGTCGGCGTGGCCACGGGCACGCCCGGCCGCTCGATGCTCGATCCCGTCGTGTTCATGGCGTCGATTCTCGCCCAGCCGCAGCGATGGCAGAATGCCCTCGCCTTCCCCCTGCCGCGGCCCGCGCCCCGCCATCCGATGCCAAGCTTCGACACCGTCCTCGAGCCCGACCTCGTCGAGGTGCGCAACGCCGTCGACCAGGCGAACAAGGAAATCGGCACCCGCTTCGACTTCAAGGGCAGCAGCGCACGCGTCGAGTTGATCGACAAGAGCGCCAGGCAGCGCGAACTGCAGCTCGACGCCGACAGCGACTTCCAGCTCCAGCAGGTTCGCGACCTGCTGCTGGCGCGCCTGGCCAAGCGCTCGGTCGACGTGCGCTTCCTCGACCTCAGCGCCAAGCCGCAGAAGATGGGTGGCGACAAGATGCGCCAGACCCTGCCGCTCAAGTGCGGCGTCGATGCCGCGACGGCGAAGAAGATCCAGGGCCTCGTGAAGGCCAGCAAGCTCAAGGTGCAGGCGGCCATCCAGGGCGACCTCGTTCGCGTCAGCGGCGCCAAGCGCGACGACCTGCAGGCGGTGATGGCGCTGCTGCGCAAGGACGTCACCGAGCTGCCGCTGGCCTTCGACAACTTCCGCGACTGAGGCGCCGATGCGCCTGCGGCCCCAGCGTGCGA
>CAUJJO010000023.1 GCA_963205125.1 Pseudomonadota bacterium
CCGAGCGTGAGGCGGAATTCGGTGACGCGCTCGACGCGGCGCAGGTCGAGGCCGCAGTTGCGCGCGATGTCGGTGGCCTTGCTCGCCCAGGGCGAGACGGTGCCAAGGCGCGGCATGACGATCACGGCTTCGCCGTCCGCAGGCCCGGCGCTGGGCGGCCCGTAGTCCAGCAGCGCGGCGAGCTTGTCTACGGCAGCAGGTGTCGGCGGCGCGTCGAAGGCCGCCCAGTGGACGTGGCGCGCAGCGACCGCCGTCACCCTCGGGCAGGCGGCCTGCAGGCGCGCCAGCAGCGCCTGCGCGCGGAACGCGGGAAGCGCGTCGCCCCCCTCGAAGTGCAACAGATGAAGACGCGTCGAGGGCATGCCAAGCCGCCCGTATGGGCAAACGTAGAGGGAAACCCGGATTCTAGGCTTGCGATGGAATAATCCCGCGATGGCCATCCCCATCAAGAACGCCGCGGAAATCGAAGCGATGCGCCTGGCCGGACGCCTGGCGTCCGAAGTGCTGGACATGCTCGAGCCGCACATCAAGCCCGGCATCACCACGCGCGAGATCGACCGCCTCGCCCACGAGCACATGGTGAAGGTGCAGGGCGGCGTGCCGGCCACGCTCGGCTATCAGCCGCCGGGCTATCCGGCCTACCCGGCGTCGCTGTGCACCTCGCTCAACGACGTCGTCTGCCACGGCATCCCCGACGACCGGCCGCTGAAGAACGGCGACATCCTCAACGTCGACGTCACCATCATCAAGGACGGCTGGCACGGCGACAACAGCCGCATGTACGTGATCGGCGAGGCGAGCATCGCCGCCAAGCGCCTGTGCCAGATCACCTTCGAGGCGATGTGGAAGGGCATCGTCAAGGTGCGCCCCGGGGCGCGCCTGGGCGACATCGGCCACGCCATCCAGACCTTTGCCGAGCACCACGGCTACTCGGTGGTGCGCGAGTTCTGCGGCCACGGCGTCGGCGCGCGCTTTCACGAGGAGCCGCAGGTGCTGCACTACGGCCGCCCGGGAACACTGGACGAACTGGTGCCGGGGATGATCTTCACGATCGAGCCGATGATCAACGCCGGCCGGCGCGAGATCAAGGAAGACCGCAAGGGCGGCCGTCCCTACGACGGCTGGACCATCGTCACGCGCGACCGTTCGCTGTCGGCGCAGTGGGAGCACAGCGTGCTGGTGACCGAGAGCGGCTACGAGGTGCTGACGGTGTCCGCCGGCAGCCCGCCGCCGCCGGCCTTTGCGCCGCTGGGCTTTGGCGGCGTGCACGCGGCCGCTCCCGCCCCCGCGGCGGCCGACTGAAGCCGCCACGCAGCATGTGCGCGATGCCGGCGCCAGCGCCCGCGGCGCCCGACGCGGCTGCGCCGGTGGCGGGCATCGGCGCCGACGAAGCGAGCCCGGCGCGCCTGCGCGAGCGCTTCGTGCAGGGCAAGGCCGCCTTGCTGGCCGCGTTTGCGGCCGCACCGCCGCGCGCCGCGGCCGCCGCGCGGCTGCTGCGCGCGCTCACCCGCCACGTCGACCGCACGCTGCGCCTCATCTGGCGGCAGGCCGGCCTGCCGGCGCAGGCCGCGCTCGTGGCAGTGGGCGGCTACGGCCGCGGCGAGCTGTTCCCGGCCTCCGACGTCGACGTCATGATCCTGCTCGAGTCGACGGCCGGGGACGCGCTGCCGCAGGAGACCCGCGAGGCGATCGAGCGCTTCGTCACCCTGTGCTGGGACAGCGGCCTGGAGATCGGCTCCTCGGTGCGCAGCGTCGACGAGTGCCTGGCCGAGGCCGCACGCGACATCACCGTGCAGACCGCCGTGCTCGAGGGCCGTCTCGTCTGCGGCGAGCGCACGCTCGAGCAGCGCCTGCGCCGCGCGCTCGCCGCGGCCACCGACGCGCGCGCCTTCCTGCGCGCCAAGACGCTCGAGATGCGCCAGCGCCACGTCAAGTACGAGGGCACGCCCTACGCGCTCGAACCCAACTGCAAGGAAAGCCCGGGCGGCCTGCGCGACCTGCAGGTGGTGATCTGGGTGGCGCGCGCCGCGGGCCTCGGGCGCACCTGGGGCGAGCTCTGCGCCAAGGGCCTGGTGACGCCCTTCGAGGCGCGGCGGCTGCACCAGCACGAGGGCCAGCTCAAGCTCATCCGCGCACGCCTGCACCTGGTGGCCGGGCGGCGCGAGGACCGGCTGCTGTTCGACCTGCAGACCGCCGTCGCCGAGGGCTTCGGCCTGCAGTCCACGCACGAGCAGCACTGCTCGGAGCGGCTCATGCACCGCTACTACTGGGCGGCCAAGGCGGTGACGCAGCTCAACCAGATCCTGCTGCTGAACATCAAGGAGCGCATCACCGGCACCGAGCGCGCGCCGATGCGGCCGATCAACGCGCGCTTCCTCGACCGCGGCGGCTTCCTCGAAGTGGCCAACGACGGCCTCTACCAGCAGGACCCGCACGCCATCCTCGAGACCTTCCTGGTCTTTCAGCGCACACCGGGGCTGCGCGGCCTCTCGGCGCGCACGCTGCGCGCGCTCTACAACGCGCGCCGGCTGATGGGCGCCGCGTTCCGCCGCGACCCGCGCAACGGCGAGCTGTTCATGCAGATCCTGCGCCAGCCGCAGGGGCAGACGCACGTGCTGCGGCAGATGAACGCGACCAGCGTGCTCGGGCGCTACCTGTGGGTGTTCCGGCGCATCGTCGGGCGCATGCAGCACGACCTCTTCCACGTCTACACGGTCGACCAGCACATCCTCAGGGTGCTGCGCCACGTGCGCCGCTTCCTGATCCCCGAGCACGCGCACGAGTACCCGCTGTGCAGCCGGCTCGCCGCGGGCTTCGACCGGCCCTGGGTGCTCTACGTGGCAGCACTCTTTCACGACGTCGCCAAGGGCCGGCGCGGCGACCACAGCGAGCTCGGCGCGCTCGAGGCACGGCGCTTCTGCCGCGCGCACGGCATTGCAGGCGAGGACGCGCGGCTGATCGAGTTCCTCGTGCGCGAGCACCTGACGATGAGCCGGGTGGCGCAGAAGGAGGATCTCTACGACCCCGAGGTCGTCGCGCGCTTTGCGGAGCTGGTGCGCGACGCGCGCACGCTGACCGCGCTCTACCTGCTGACCGTCGCCGACATCCGCGGCACCGGGCCGACGGTGTGGAACGCCTGGAAGGGCAAGCTGCTCGAGGACCTCTACCAGCTAACGCTGCGCGCGCTCGGCGGCGCGCAGCCCGACCTGCAGGCCGAGATCGAGGCGCGCAGGCAGCAGGCGCGCGGCCTGCTGGCGCAGGCCGGCGAGCGCGCGGGCCTTGAGCATGCGCTCTGGCAGACCCTGGACGTGGGCTACTTCGCCCGCCACGACGCCCAGGAGCTGGCCTGGCACGCGCAGGCGCTGGGCGAGCAGGTCGGCCAGGTCGGCCGCGGCGCCGCCGTGGTGCGCGCGCGCCGCTCGCCCAGCGGCCACGGGCTGCAGGTGCTGTTCTACGTGCACGACCGGCCGGACCTGTTCGCGCGCATCTGCGGCTATTTCGACCGTCACGGCTTCAGCATCCAGGACGCACGCGTGCACACGACGAGCGACGGCTTCGCGCTCGACACCTTCCAGATCACCGTGCCCCCGCCCGACCCCGACGACGAGGCCGCGGGCTACCGGCAACTGGTGGCCCAGGTGCAGGAAGAGGCGCTGGCCGCGGTGCTCGGCAGCGGCCCGCTGGCCGCCCCGGCGCGCGGCCGCGTCTCGCGCCGCGTGCGCTCCTTCCCCGAGACGCCGAGCGTCACGCTCGCCCCCGACGAGCGCGCGCAGCGCTGGCTGCTCACCGTCACGGCCAGCGATCGCGTCGGCCTGCTCTACGCCATCGCCCGCGTGCTGGCCGAGCATCGCATCAACCTGCAGCTGGCCAAGGTGACGACGCTTGGCGAGCGCGTCGAGGACGTCTTCCTCGTCGACGGCGCCGAGCTGCAGCAGCCCAAGGTGCAGTTGCAGATCGAGAACGAGCTGCTCGACGCCATCGGGGCGCCGGGATGAGGCCGCGCGCCCGGGCAGGCTGAGGAAGGTCGCGACGATGGCCATCGCCCCGCAGCAGGTCGACATCGACGAAGCGCTCACCCCCGGCGCCTTCGACGCGCTGATCGACGCGCGCTCGCCCGCCGAATTCGCCGAGGACCATCTTCCCGGCGCGCTGAACTGGCCGGTGCTGGGCGACGAGGAGCGCGCGCGCGTGGGCACGCTCTACGTGCAGGACTCGCCGCTTGCGGCGCGCAAGCTCGGCGCGGCACTCGCCTGCCGCAACATCGCCGCCCACCTCGAAGCGCACCTGGCCGACAAGCCGCGTGGCTGGCGCCCGCTGGTCTACTGCTGGCGCGGCGGCCAGCGCTCGGGGAGCCTGGCGCTGGTGCTGGCGCAGGTCGGCTTTCGCACCGGGCAGTTGCGCGGCGGCTACAAGGCCTTTCGCGCGCATGTCCGCCGTGCGCTCGACGAGCTGCCGATCGGCCTGCGCTTCATCGTGTTGTGCGGGCGCACCGGCAGCGGCAAGACGCGGCTGCTGCAGGCGCTGCGCCAAGCCGGCGCGCAGGTGCTCGACCTCGAAGGCCTTGCGCATCACCGCGGCTCGGTGCTGGGCGCGCTGCCGGGCCTGCCGCAGCCGACGCAGAAGCGCTTCGACACCTGGGTCTGGAGCGCGCTGCGCGGCTTCGACGCCGCGCGGGCCGTGTTCGTCGAGAGCGAGAGCGCGAAGATCGGCCGCCTCTCGGTGCCCCCGGCGCTGCTCGCGCGCATGCACGAGCACGGCAGCCCGCTGCGCCTTGGCACCGAGGACGCCGCCCGCGTGGCGCTGCTGCTGGCCGACTACGAGGAGAGCACGCTCGACCCCGAGGCGCTGTGCGCGCTGCTGGAGGCCCTGCGCGCGCTGCGCGGCGGCGAGCGCGTCGAGCGCTGGCAGGCGCTGGCGCGCGCGCGGCAGTGGCCGCAGCTCGTCACCGCGCTGCTGCAGGAACACTACGATCCGCTCTACGAGCACTCGATGCAGCGCAGCTACGCGGGCCTGGCGCAGGCGCCGCAATGGCGCATCGAGCGCGGCGATGCGGCCGAGCTCGCCGCGCTGGCCACCGGCCTGCGCGCACAGTTCGACGCGGACCCGACCCCGCCTGCCCCGGACACGGCCCCTTGAGGACCCGCGACCATGCCCCCCTTGCTGAGCCGCCAGACCCAGGCCCACGCCGAATCCCGCGTCTTCACGACGCGACGGATCCCGCTGCTGCGACCGCTGGCCTGGCTTGCGCGCGGCTGGGCCGACTTCATGCACTGCCCGGGCCCCGGGCTGCTGCACGGCCTGGCCGTGTTCGCCTTCGGCCTCGTGCTGCTGACGCTGGCGCGCGAGCAGTTCTGGCTGCTGGCCGGCGCCTTCAGCGGCTTCCTGCTGGTGGCGCCCATCCTCGCCACCGCGCTCTACGCCGTCAGCCGCGACCTCGCGCAAGGCCTGCAGCCCAGCCTGGCCGGCGCGCTGCGCACCTGGCACCCGGGGCACAAGCGGCTCGTGCTCTTCGGCAGCCTGCTGGCGCTGGCCGGAACCGGCTGGGTGCTGACCTCGGCGGCGCTGATCACGCGCTTTGCGCCCGCGCCGGTGTCGAGCCCGCAGGACTTCCTGCAGACCGTGGTACTGGCCCGCGAGGGCTGGCTGTTCGAGGCCTGGCTGGCGCTGGGCGCGCTGATGGCCGCGCCGCTCTTCGCCTCCAGCGTGGTGGCGATCCCGCTGCTGCTGGAGCGCGGCATCGGCGTCTTCGGCGCCGTGCTGACGAGCTGGCGCGCGGTGATCGCCAACCCGGCGCCGCTGGCGCTGTGGGCGGCGCTGCTGCTGGCGCTCACGCTGCTGGCGATGGCGCCGCTGCTGCTGGGCCTGGTCGTCGTCGTGCCCTGGCTCGCGCATGCGAGCTGGCACGCCTACCGCGACCTCGTCGACGCGCCGCCCGCCGCTCGCGCCGGCGCGGCGCGCAACTGAGGCGGCGATGTTCGGCTACACGGAAGAGCAGATCGCGCAGTTCGGCCTGACCTTCGGCGTCAGCGCCTTCATGCTCTACATGGTCTTCATCATCTTCCAGCTCGCGCGCGAGTCCAAGGCCGGGCGCTTCGGCACCTTCGTGCTCTTCCTCGCGCTGGGCTTCGGCCTGGTGGGCTTTGCCGCCAAGGGCCTCATCAAGTACTTCCTCGCCGGAGTGGGTGAATGACGACGCCCCAAACGCCCGCAGCGCCCGAGGCCCCCGCGATGCCGCGCCACAGCCTGCTCGAGGACGCGCAGGCGCTGGCCACCGGCACGCTCTTCGTCGCGCTGGCGCTGGTGCTCTTCAAGCAAGTCGGCATGATCACTGGCGGCGTCACCGGCCTCGCCCTCGTGCTGCACTACGCCAGCGGCTGGCCTTTCGGCGCCATCTTCTTCGTCCTCAACCTGCCCTTCTACGGCTTCGCCTGGGTGCGCATGGGCTGGCGCTTCACGCTCAAGACCTTTCTGGCCGTCGCCCTGCTCGCGCTGCTCACCGAATGGCTGCCGCAGTGGCTGGTGCTCGGCGCGGTGAGCCCGGTCTTCGCCGCGCTGGCCGGCGGGCTGATGGCCGGGGCGGGCTTCCTCATCCTCTTTCGCCACCAGTCGAGCCTGGGCGGGCTGAACGTGCTCGCGCTGTGGCTGCAGGAGCGCCGCGGCTGGCGCGCGGGCAAGGTGCAGATGGCCATCGACCTCGCCATCCTGCTGGCCGCCACGCCCTGGGTGCAGCCGCGACTGCTGGCGCTGTCGGTGCTCGGCGCGCTGGCGCTGAACTTCGCGCTGGCCGTCAACCACAAGCCCGGGCGCTACGTCGCCGTCTGACCATGCCCACCCGCAAGACGCTGCACCTCGCCCCCCAGGCCGCCGCGCGCGACCCCCATCGCGCGCCCGTGCGCGGCGGCCGCGTGCCGGCGCCGCCCAGGACGCCCGTGCCGACGCCGGCCGCGCCCCCGCGCCGCGCGCCCGGTCCGGCGCAGGCGGCACCACCGCCACCGTCTGCCCCGCGACCGCCTGCCCCGCGACCGCCTCCCCCGCGACCGCCTGCACCGCCATCGCCGCCGCCGCAGGCCCCGACGGCCCAGGGCCAGCGCGTGGCCAAGCTGATGACCGAGCGCGGCCTGGCGTCGCGGCGCGAGGCCGATGCCTGGATCGAGGCCGGCTGGGTGCGCGTCGATGGCGAGCTCGCCGTGCTCGGCCAGCGCGCCGCCGCCGACGCGCGGATCACCATCGACGAGCGCGCGCACGCGCAGCAGGCGCGGCGCGTGACCATCCTGCTGCACAAGCCGGTGGGCTACGTCAGCGGCCAGGCCGAGGACGGCCACGAACCGGCGGCCGCGCTGATCCGGCCCGAGAACCACTGGAGCGGCGACCGCAGCCGCGAGCGTTTTCACCCCGGCCAGCTGCGCGGCCTGGCGCCCGCGGGGCGGCTGGACATCGACTCCACCGGCCTGCTCGTGCTGACGCAGGACGGGCGCGTCGCCAAGCTGCTCATCGGCGACCAGACGCGCGTCGAGAAGGAATACCTCGTGCGCGTGGCCTGGCGCGGCCAGGGCCGGCTGCCCGACGAGCAGCTCGAGCGCCTGCGCCACGGCCTCGAGCTCGACGGCGTGCAGCTGCGGCCGGCGCGCGTGAGCTGGCAGAACGAGGACCAGCTGCGCTTCGTGCTGCGCGAGGGCCGCAAGCGCCAGATCCGCCGCATGTGCGATCTCGTCGGCCTGGACGTGCTCGCGCTCAAGCGCGTGCGCATCGGCAGCGTGGTGCTGGGCGCGCTGCCGCCGGGGCAATGGCGTTACCTGGATGAGCATGAGCGCTTCGTCTAGCGCTTCGTCCGACCCATCGTCCGGCGCGGCCGTCGCCCAGGCGCCGGGCAAGGCGCGCATCGCGCTCGTGCTCTCGCTGCTGCTGGGCCTGCAGCCGGTCACCACCGACCTCTACCTGCCGGCGCTGCCGCAGCTCACGCGGGCACTCGGCGCCTCGATGTCGATGGCGCAGCAGACCATGGCCGCGCTGCTGCTGGCCTTCGGCATCTCGCAGCTCGTCTGGGGGCCGGTGGCCGACCGCGTCGGCCGCCGCCCGGTGCTGCTGTGGGGCCTGTCGCTCTACGCGCTGGCGAGCCTCGCCTGCGCGCTGGCGCCCAACGCCGAAACGCTGGTGCTCGCGCGCTTCACGCAGGGCCTGGGCATGGGGGCGGCCGTCGTCTGCGCGCGCGCCCTCGTGCGCGACCTCTACGAGCCGCTGGAAGGCGCGCGCGTGATGGCCTGGGGCATGACGGGCCTGGGCGTGCTGGCCATCGCCAGCCCCACGCTCGGCGGCGCGGTGACGGCGCTGGCCGGCTGGCGCGTCGCGCTGGCCGTGGTCGCGCTGATCGGCTGCCTGGTCCTTGGCTTCATCTTCTGGCGACTGCCCGAGACCGCGCCGCAACGCCGCCGCGACGCGACCCGGCCCGCGGTGCTGCTGGCCAACCTGCGCCACATCGGCGGGCACCGCGTCTTCGTCGCCTGGGCCATGCTCACCGGCTGCAGCTACGCCGGCCTCTTCACGATGCTGGCCAGCTCCTCCTTCGTCTACATCGACGTGCTGGGCGTCAGCCCCGCGGCCTACGGCCTGCTGCTGGCGAGCAACTCGCTGGCCTACATCGCCGGCACCTTCGTCTGCCGGCGCTGGGTGCCGCGCTTCGGGCCGATCGGCGCGGTGCAGCGCGCGGCCTTCCTGACCCTGGCCGGCGGCGCCAGCATGGCCGCGCTGACCGCGCTGGGCGTGCACACCGTGTGGGCGATCGCGCTGCCGCAGGTGCTGTTCGCGCTCGGCCACGGCGTGCACCAGCCGGTGGCCCAGGCCGCCGCCGTCGGCCCCTTCCCCGCACAGGCCGGCACCGCCTCCGCCCTCGCGGGCTTCCTGCTCGCCGCGATGGCCTACCTGATCGGCCTCTGGCTCGGCGTCGCCCTGGACGGCACCGTGCGCCCGCTGACCTACGGCGTCGGCCTCTGGTCGCTCATCATCGGCACGGTGGCCTGGACGCTGGTGCGGGGCCTGCGGCGGGGGTGAGGCTTGCACGGCGTGCCCGGCGTGCTCGGCGGCCGCAGCGTCTATACTTGTTTCAACACCGATCGCCGGAGTGAGTCCATGACGACGGGCGTGAAAGTCGAGCAGACCGTCCAGGAATGGGGCAACGGCCTGGGCGTGCGCATCACCGCGCCGGTGGCCCGGGCCGCCCGCTTCGCGCGCGGGCTTCCCGTCACCGTGGAGGTCGTGGCCGAGGGCATCCTGGTGCGGCCAGCCGCAACAAGGCCCAGGCTGACGCTTGCGCAGAAGCTGCGGGCCTTCGACCCCGCGCGGCACGGCGGCGAGGCGATGGCCGACGCGCGCACCGGCGCCGAAGTGTTCTGATGGCCACGAGCCCGAACTGGGCGCCCGAGCGCCGGGACATCATCTGGATCGGCTTCAGCCCCCGACTCGGCCACGAGATGCGCGACGAGCACCCCATGCTCGTGCTCTCCACCAAGGCCTTCAACCAACGCACCGGCATCGTCATCGGCCTGCCCATGAGCCACGCCGCCTCCAACGAGAGCAACCCGTTTGCCGTCAAATACCTCGGGCCCAAGGGCGAAGCCGGCTACGTGCTCACGCACCAGCCCAAGTCCTTCGACTGGCGCGCCCGCGGTGCACGCCCTCACCCGTGGAAGCAACTGCCGCAGATCCTGTTCAGCGAAGCCTGCGAAGGGCTGAACTCGATCGTCAATATCGGTTGACCGCTCGCCCGGGGCCGGGCAGGGCTGCATCTGCATCCGAGCGACATTCTCGGCCGCTGCCCCGCTTCATGGTGACTGCGATGTGCTCGAAGAGTCGACGATGAACCCGCCTTTCACCGCACCCCGGGCCCTCTGCCTCGCCGGCCCCACGGCTGCGGGCAAGACGGCGCTTGCGCTGGCCTTTGCGCGCGAGCTGGCACCGCGGCGGGCGGTGGAGGTGATCAGCGTCGACTCGGCGCTCGTCTACCGGGGCATGGACATCGGCACCGCCAAGCCGACGGCTCCCGAGCGGGCGCAGGTGCCGCACCATCTGATCGACATCCTGGACCCGGCGCAGAGCTACTCGGCGGCGCGCTTCGTCGCCGACGCGACGCGGCTGGCCGCGGAGATCCGGGCGCGCGGGGCGCTGCCCTTGCTGGTGGGCGGCACCATGCTCTACTTCAAGGCGCTGCGCGAAGGGCTGGACGAGATCCCGGCCGCCGACGCGGCGATCCGGCAGGCCCTCGACGAACGCGCGCGCCGCGAAGGCTGGCCGGCGCTGCACGCGGAGCTTGCGCGCGTCGACCCGGCGAGCGCGGCGCGCCTGGCGCCCCACGACGCGCAGCGCATCCAGCGCGCGCTCGAGGTGCATGCGGCCAGCGGCCGTCCGCTGTCGCAGTGGCAGGGCGGCGCGCGCGCGGCGGATACCGCGGCCTGGCCGATGGTGGCGCTGGAGCCCGCCTCGCGCGCCTGGCTGCACGCGCGCATCGCCGAGCGCTTCGCGGCGATGCTCGACGCCGGGCTGCTCGACGAAGTGCGCGCCCTGCGCGCGCGCGGCGACCTGCACGCAGGCCTGCCTTCGATGCGCTGCGTGGGCTACCGGCAGGCCTGGGAAGCGCTCGACGAGGGCGAGCCCTCGCGGCTGGCCGAGCGCGGCATCGCCGCCACGCGCCAGCTCGCCAAGCGCCAGCTCACCTGGCTGCGCGGCATGGCGCGCGTCGTCGTCCCCTGCGACGCGCCCGATGCGATCGCCCGCGGCGCTGCGGCGCTGCGCGCGCTGGCCGGCGTGTGAGGATGCAGCGCATGCTGCAGGTGCAGGACCTGGCCAGGCGCTACGGCGCATCCACGGTGTTCCGCGACGTGAGCCTCACGCTTGCGCAGGGCGAGTTCGTGGCGCTGGTCGGCGAGTCGGGCGCGGGCAAGTCGACGCTGCTCAACTGCATCGCCGGGCTGGATGACGCCGACGCCGGCCGCATCGTCGTCGACGGCGTCGAGCTCGGGCAGGCCGACGAGCTCGCGCGCGCGCGGCTGCGCCGTCTTCGCCTGGGCTTCGTCTTCCAGGCCTTTCACGTGCTGCCGCACCTGAGCGTGGCCGAGAACGTCGCGCTGCCGCTGCTGCTGCAGGGCCGGCCCGACGCGGCGCGCGTGCAGGCCATGCTCGACGCCGTCGGCCTGCAGCACCTGGGCGGGCGCGCACCGGCGCAGCTCTCGGGCGGCGAGCTGCAGCGCGTGGCGATCGCGCGCGCCTGCGTGCACCGGCCGCGGCTGATCCTCGCCGACGAGCCCACGGGCAACCTCGACCCGGCGAATGCGGAGCGCGTACTCGCGCTGCTGCACGCACAGGTGCGCCAGTCCGGCGCGGCCTGCCTGCTCGTCACCCATTCGCAGGCGGCGACGCGGCAGGCCGACCGCGTGCTGCGCCTGGGCGCAGGCGGCATCGAGGCCGCGCCGCACGCGCCGCACGCGCCGCAGCTTCCGCACGCGCCGCAATCGCCGTGACGAGGGCCGCGAGCGCCGACGCGCAGGCCTCGCTGCGGCAACTGCTGCCGCTGCTGTGGCGGCAGTGGCAGCACCAGCCCTGGCGGCCGCTGCTGCTGGCGCTGGCGGTGGCCTTCGGCGTCGCGCTGGCCTTCTCGGTGGAGCTGATCAACCGCTCGGCGCTCGCCGAGTTCCGCGCCGCGCTGCAGGCCACGAGCGGCGAGCCCGACCTCGTGCTGCGCGCAGGCGGCGCGCCGCTGGCGGACGCGCTGCTCGAGCGCCTGCGCCTGCAGCCCGCGGTGCGCATCGCCAGCCCGGTGGTCGAGGCCGAGACCTATGCGCGTGCGGGCGACGAGGCGCGAGCGCCCGAAAGCGCGCCAGAGCGCGGGCGAGAGAAAGTGCGGGTGCGGGTGCTGGGCGTCGACGCGCTCGCGCTGCCCGGGCTCGCGCCGCAGTTGCTGCCGCGCCCGGCTCCCGGCGAGGACCGGCTGGCCGCGCTCGACCCCGACGCCGTGTTCGCCAACGCCGCGGCGCGCGCGCAACTGGGCGCGGTCGACGGCGACACCCTCTGGCTGCAGCACGGCAGCGCCTGGCAGCCGCTGCGGCTGGCCGGCAGCGTGGCGGCGGGCGGCGCGCCGCTGCTGGTGATGGACGTTGCCGCCGCTCAGCAGCGCCTGGGGCTTGCGGGCGAGCTCTCGCGCATCGACCTGCGGCTGATGCCGGGCGCGGACGCGCAGGCGCTGCAGCTCCCGCCCGGCGTGCGCGCCGCGCGCCCGGACGAGGCGGCGCTGCAGCAGGCCGCGCTCTCGCGCGCCTACCGCGTCAACCTCGCGGTGCTCTCGCTGGTGGCGCTCTTCGTCGGCGGCTTCCTGGTCTACGCCGTCGTCTCGCTCTCGGTCGCACAGCGCAGTCCCGCGCTCGCGCTGCTGGGAGTGCTGGGCCTGTCGGCCCCGCGCCGCCACGCACTGGTGCTCACCGAGTGCGCGCTGCTGGGCAGCGCCGGCAGCGCGCTCGGGCTGCTGCTGGGCGCGGCGATGGCGGCGGCGGCGCTGCGCGTCGTCGGCGGCGACCTGGGCGGCGGCTACTTCGACGCCCGCACGGTGCCGCTGCGCTTTCCCGCGGGCGTGGCCCTGGCCTACGCCGTGCTGGGCGTGCTGACGGCCATCGTCGGCGGCCTGCTGCCCGCGCGCCGCGCCGCGCGCCTGGCACCGGCGCAGGCGCTCAAGGGCCTGGGCGGCACGCCGAGCAAGGATCGCACGGCGGGCCTGGGCGCAGCCTTGCTGCTGGCGGCCGGCCTGCTCGCGCGGCTGCCACCTCTTCACGGCGTTCCGGTGGCCGCCTACGCCGCGGTGGCGGCGCTGCTGCTGGGCGGCGTGCTGCTCATTCCGGCCCTCGTGCAGGCCCTGCTGCGGCTGCGCGGCGGCGAGCAGCATGCGCTCGTTCTGCTGGCGCGGCGGCGCGCCGCGCACGAACACGCGGCCGCGTCGGCGGCGGTCGGCGCGGTGCTCACGAGCCTGGCGCTCTGCGTGGCCATCACCGTCATGGTGGCAAGCTTTCGCGACAGCGTCGCCGACTGGCTGGACGCCGTGCTGCCGGCCGACCTGGTCGCGCGCATGGGCAGCAGCGCCACAGCCGGGCAGGCCTGGTTCGAGCGGGACCTGGTGACCCGCGTGGCCGCCCTGCCCGGCGTGCAGCGCGTACAGGCACAGCGCGTGCGGCAGATCGTGCTCGACCCGGCCCTGCCCGCGCTCACGCTGCTGGCGCGGCCCCTGGCCGATCCGGCGCGCGCGCTGCCGCTCGTCGGTCCGCAGCTTGCAGGCGCGGGCGAGGCGATCGGCGTCTGGATCAGCGAGGCCGCCGCCGCGTTGCACCACCTGGGCCCGGGCGCGCGGATCGCGCTGCCGCTGGCCGATCCGCCCACGCCGGTGCGCGTGCGCGGCGTCTGGCGCGACTACGCTCGCCAGAACGGCAGCATCGTGATGGACCTGGGCGACTACCAGCGCGCCAGCGGCGACGCGCACCTCAACGAACTCGCCTTGTGGCTGGCCCCGGGTGCGGACGCCGCAGCGGCGCAGGCGGCCCTGCGCGCGGCAAGCGCCGAGGCGGCGCTGCTGGAGGTCGCCAGCACGGCGCAGCTTCGCCGGAGCTCGCTGCGCATCTTCGACCGCAGCTTTGCCGTCACCCTCTACCTGCAGGCGGCGGCGATCGCCGTGGGCCTGGCCGGCGTCGCGGCAAGCCTTGCCGCGCAGGTGCTGGCGCGGCGCAAGGAGTTCGGCGTGCTTGCCCACCTGGGACTCACGCGAGCGCAGGTGCAGGCGCTCGTCGTCGGCGAAGCGGCGCTGTGGCTGGCCGCCGGAACGCTGCTGGGCCTGCTGCTGGGCGTGGCCATCGGCGCGCTGCTGGTGTTCGTCGTCAACCCGCAGAGCTTTCACTGGACGATGGCGCTCTCGCTGCCGGGGGCGCGTCTGGCAGCCCTGGGCGCGGCGGTGTTCGTCACCGGCCTCGTCACCGCGGCCTGGTCCGCGCGGCACGCGCTCTCGCGCGCGGCGGTGCTCGCGGTGAAGGAGGACGGATGAGCGGCGCGCGCTTCGAGATGGCGCTGCACGGGCTGCGCAGCGCCTCGCGGCGCCGGCTGCTGCTCGCGCTGGCGGGCGGCCTGGGCGCCGATCCCGCCGACGCGGCCGTCGCCGAAGCGATGGCCGACGAGAAGCGAGATGAGGTGCACCGCGGTCGGCGCCTGCAGTTCCCACTCGATCACGGCGCGCACCTGGGAAGCCGCACCGAATGGTGGTACGTCACCGGCTGGTTCGGGCAGGCCGAGGCGCCCAGCCACGGCCTGCAGCTCACCTTCTTTCGCCACCGCACCGGGCTTGCCGCGGGCCTGCCCGGCCGGCTCGCGCCGCGGCAACTGCTGTTCGCGCACGCGGCGATCACCGAGCTCGACCCGCGCGGCGGGGGCAGGCATCGCCACGCCGAGCGCATCATGCGCTGGAACGGCGAGATCGCCGCGCCCGGGGAGCTGCAGGCCGCCGGCGCGACGACGGGCGACGCGCGCGTGTGGATCGCCGACTGGCATCTGCAGCGCCAAGGCGAGCGCTGGCAGGCGAGCGCACGCGCCGCGGCAGCAAGCCCACCCTGGGCGCTGCGCATGACGCTGCGGCCCACGCAGCCGCCGCTGCTGCAGGGCGAGCAGGGCTACTCGCGCAAGGGGCCGCGCGAGGACGAAGCCAGCCTCTACCTCAGCCTGCCGCAGCTGGCGCTGCAGGCCACGCTCGAGTCGGACGGCCGCCGCGTCGAATCCTCCGGCCGCGCCTGGCTGGACCACGAATGGAGCGAGTCGCTGCTGGCGCCCGAGGCGGTCGGCTGGGACTGGATCGGCATCAACCTCTTCGACGGCCGCGCGCTCACCGCCTTCCAGATCCGGCGCGCCGACGGCAGCGCGCTCTGGGCCGGCGGCAGCCTGCGCGCGAGCAAGGCCGAGACCGCTCAGAACTTCGCGCCCGAGAACCTGCGCTGGACGCCCGAGCGCCGCTGGCACAGCGCGGCCACCGGCGCCGACTATCCCGTGGCCTGGCGCCTCCTCACCCCGGCCGGCGTGCTGCGCGTGCGCGCCC
>CAUJJO010000024.1 GCA_963205125.1 Pseudomonadota bacterium
CAACCTCGCCGAAACGCCGGCCGCGCTGGCGGGGGTGGTTTACAACGAGTTTTGAGCGTGCCGCCTCGCACTGGCTCCGGCTCAGCCGCCGGCCCCGCGGCACGGCTGCCCATTCTTCCGCCCGGCGCCGATCGCGTCGCCCTGGCCGCCGTGCTGCTGGGCTTCGCCGCCCTCTATCTGCCGAGCTACTGGATGCTTGCCGAGCGCATCTGGCCGAGCGACGAGCAGGGCCATGGCCCCATCATCCTCGCCGTCAGCCTCTGGCTGCTCTACGCCAAGCGGCACACGCTGGCTGCGCTGCCGCCCCGCCCCAGTCTCCTCTTCGGTGCGCCGCTGCTGCTGCTGGGCCTCGTCCTGTACGTGCTCGGGCGCTCGCAGTTCATCATGTTCTTCGAGGTCTTCTCGCAGATCCTGGTGCTGGCCGCCCTGGTGCTGCTCTTTCTCGGTCCGCGTGCGCTTGCGACGGTCTGGTTCCCGCTCTTCTTCCTCCTCTTCATGGTGCCGCTGCCGGGCTCCCTCGTGGCCAGCGTCACCGGGCCGCTGAAGCTGGCGGTTTCCGCCGTCGCCTCCAATCTGCTCTACCACCTGGGTTATCCGGTGGCGCGCAGCGGCGTCATCATGAACGTCGGCCCCTACCAGCTGCTGGTCGCCGACGCCTGTGCCGGCCTCAACAGCATGTTCACGCTCGAAGCACTCGGGCTGCTCTACATGAACCTGATGCGCTACACGAACGCGGTGCGCAACACCCTGCTGGCGATCCTCATCATTCCGATTGCCTTCGTCGCCAACATCACGCGCGTCATCATCCTCGTGCTCGTCACCTACTACCTCGGCGACGAGGCCGGCCAGGGCTTCATCCACGGCTTCGCCGGCATCGCGCTCTTCCTGGTTGGCCTGATGCTGATGCTGGCCACCGACAAGGTCTTGCGCATCTTCCTGCCCGAGAAGGCGGCGCCCACATGATGACCCCCACGCGATGGCGCGCGCTCATCGTTGCGCTGCTGATGCTGGCCAGCGCCGCCGCCGCCGTGCTGGCACGGCCGACGCGTCATCTGGCCGACCAGATCGGCAAGCCCGACCTCGAGCTGCTGTTCCCGAAGCAGTTCGGCGACTGGCGCGTCGACACCAACCTGCCCGTCGTGCTGCCTTCGCCGGACGTGCAGGCGCAGCTCGACAAGATCTACAACCAGGTGCTGGCGCGCACCTACGTCAACGGCAAGGGCCAGCGCGTCATGCTCTCGGTCGCCTACGGCGGCGATCAGAGCGACGGCACCAGCGCGCATCGGCCCGAGGTCTGCTACCCGGCGCAGGGCTTTGCGATCGTCTCCAACGAGGCCGCGACGCTGTCGATCGACGGGCAAACCGTGCCGGTGCGCCGCCTCGTCTCGCGTCTTGGCCCGCGCGAGGAGCCGATCACCTACTGGATCGCGGTCGGCGGCCAGGTCGTCACTTCGGGCATCGCGCAGAAGCTCGCGCAGGTGCGCTACGGCCTCAATGGCGTGATCGCCGACGGCATGCTCATGCGCGTCTCCAGCATCGACAGCGTGCCCGCGCATGCCTACGCGGTGCAGGATGCCTTTCTTGCCCAGCTCGCCCGTGCCGTCGAGCCGCAGGCACGGGCGCGTGTCTTCGGCCGCGCGTCCTAGTCGGGTCTTCGTCGGTCCCGCACCCGCGCAAGCCGCCACCCGTCAAGGCAGCGCCGTGATCTCGGTACGAAAGTTCGCGCGGGTGGCCGACGTGTCGTAGTAGAGCAAGCTGCGCCGATTGGGCAGGGGCGTGGTCGGCTCGGTGGCCATGAAGACGCGCTGCATGCCGCTGCCGCTGACGCGCAAGCGGTAGGCCGCGGCACCGCACTGCAGCTTCGCGCTCCACTCGCTGCCTGCGGTGTAGCTTGCCGCCACGGTCCAGAAGCTCATCGCATCGCTGCCCGGCAGCGACTGTCCGCTGCTTCCCGTCAGGCCAGCCAACGGCGTCACCGTGCATTCCGTGTGGAAAGCGCCGCCGATGCGTGCTGGTGAAGGCGCCGCGCCCTTGAGCACAACGCTCGTGGTCTCGACGAACCCCGTCGCCAGCGCCTGATACTCCCGTTCGGCCGAGGCGCGCGCGTTGTAGTCGGGCTGCGAGACGACGAGCCTGGCCTGCGGCGCATCGAAATTCAGGACGGTGCCGGGGCGCCAGCGCGATTGCCCTTCGCCGTCGATCATCGGCACGTTGTGCGCCGCGCCGCGGCGGAAGTAGCGTGTGTGGTAGGGGGACGAGTAGGTCACCGTGCCAGGGTCGCTCGTGATGGCCGTCTTGCCCTGGTGCAGCTCGTAGGTCAGCGCCTCCTCCTGGGCGTGACTCGCCACCGCCTGACCGTAGTGCACGAACGCCTGCCAGTCACCGGCTCGCAGCACGGCCATGCGCACGGTCGGGAAGTCGCGCGTCGTCGCCGGCGGCAACGCCGGCTCGCTGCCGACGAAGCCCTGAGGTGGGTCGAGCAGGGCTTCCCAGGAGAGACTCTCCCGGGCCCGATTGACACCCCAGTAGGAAGGGACAAGGCGGTAGAGCTGGACATGCGAGCCTGGATCCACGGCCTGAAGCCTTGCGGTGGCATCACTGGGCGTTGGCAGTGAGCCATCATCGAAGCGGAATGCGAGGGGTGCCAGCAGGAGTTGGCGGGCGCTATCCCACTCCGCAGCGAATCGGCTCGCGTAGCCTTCGATCGATGCGTGCTTGAGCAGCGACGCCAGGCAGCCGATCACGTACGCGTTGTAGCCGAAGCTGCCTTCGATCCAGATCGAGTCCGCCGTGATGCTGTAGCGGAGAACGGCACGAATGCCTTCTGGGTTGTCCAGCGCGTACTGGATCAGCGACTCATCGCGCAGCCGCATCCCCACGCTCGCGATCGCAGCACCATGCCATAGCCCGATGTTTGTCATGGGGTAGCGCTGGGTCTTCAGGTTCTCGGCCATGGGACGGAAGAGGCGCGTCGCCCACTGCTCTTGTCGCGCCCATGTCGCGAATTCGCTCAGCAGCCTCGCTGTTTCCAGCAGCGGAAATGCGTTGACCGCCTCGTCCAAGCCATGGCGGAACATGCGCGCCCGCCCCGCATCGGTGCGCAACGGCCAGCGCTCGTAGTTGTCCGCGTAGAAGTCCAGTTGCTGCGCAGCCCAGTTCGCATAAGTCGTGTCACCGTTCGCGCGATAGAGCCGGGCTGCGGTCAGGGCGTAACTGATGTTTCGCTGGCGCATGTACATCACCCAGGCTTGCCTGAGTCGATCATCCTGCGCGCCGGGCGTGGCGGGTGGCTCTGGCGTCTCTTCCGTCCACTTCAAAGGCAGACCGCTTCGCGGATCCACGTAGTCATGAATCCACCCTCCGATCAGGTCGGCCCGTTCGGGGCTTTTTGCGCGCCACGCGTCGACCAGTCGACGCTGGCCCGCAATCCACCGTTCGACGGCGGGGGAACTCCTCGCCGTCACCCTGAGCCCTTCCCAATCCTCGCGTGCGACCCGGTTCGGCGCCACGAAGCCCCGCGCGGGGTCGTCAAGAGCCGCGAGAGTGCCGCCCATTGGCGCCGCGCCGCCCCAGCCAGGCTGCACGATCGGCATGCGCGTTGCCGTCGCCTTCAGGACCGGATCACCTGCGGCACCAAGACCGCTCGCTGCCGGCTCGGTGGACGCTGCCGCGTACTGCGCGTTCTGTTCGTCGCGTAGCGCTGCCGCCAGCCTGCTCTCCTCAGCCGACAGGCTCTGTTCATCACCTGGCGCTGCCGCGGCTGGCAGCGCATCAACCGGGAGTCTGTCCGCCGGGCTGACCGCAGTGACATCGCGCGGGTGGTTGATTTCGGTGCTCACATCGCCCGGCTCACTGCCGCCACCACAGGCGGCGAGCAGCATGCACGAGAGGACGATGCTCATGACGGCACGTGCGCAGCAACGAGAGTGAAGCGAGATGTAAGCGTACAGCACGAACTTGTGGCGAGCGCAGGGCTGCGAAGGAGTGGGCGTATCCGGTCTTCTTCGACCGCATCGCCGGCAGCCTTGAATCTCCTTGACCGTCGTGCGGCCGGGCTGGCGGTCTTCGTGATGTTTTCCCCGTCCCGCCGGTCTGGCATACCGTCCTGCGGTCGTCTTCTGCTCCTCGGTGCAAGCATGAACAGTCACCTGATCAGGGTGGCCAATGAGCTGCGAACGCACCTAAACTTCGCGCGCTCATCTCGGTCGCTCCATCCCTTGTATCTGCTGCTTACAACCTTGCCGCACGAGCATCGCCCTGCGGTGTCGAAAAGCGCCGAAGCGCGCATCCCACGCGATGCGTGATTCGTCCCTGCGGATGCGCCGCGCGCCCTTCGGGCTCCGCTCACCCGCGGAGCGATTGGGCCCTGCAAGGACGAATGGCATGCCGCTGGGCTTCGTGCTCGCGCTGCTGGTCTCCTGCGGGTGGTTGTTGCTCGCCTTCGTCTTCCTTGCGGTCCTCACGCCCACCGATACGCCATTCGCCTTGATGGTCAAGATCGGGCTGGCGCTTGGTCCGTTGCTCCTGCTGTGGGGCTTGTCCGCTGCCAGTCGCGGGGGACAGAAGGCGCTGGCAGCGGTCTTCATCGTGATCGTCGTCATCACCGAACTGAGCATTCGTCAGCGGGCCTTCGAAGACACCAGCGCCGACCCGCAGAACCTGTTGAAGATGGCGCTCTGGGGCGTCGGTCTGCTCGTCGGTCTGCTGAACTGGCGCGTGCTGCGTGAGGCGCTGCGCCAACCCGCGACGCTCGCGCTCATGCTGACGACGGTGTGGTTTGGCGTCACCGCGATCTACTCGCCGATTCC
>CAUJJO010000025.1 GCA_963205125.1 Pseudomonadota bacterium
GGCCGGGGCGTCAAGGCTTGCGGTCTCAGCCAGCGGCGGCTTCTGGCCCTGCGGGTCGACCAGGGTCCAGCGTGCCTGCAGGTGCACGCTGCGGCGGTCGGTGCCGACGTCGAGCGCAAGCAGTTCCACGCGCAGCCGGCGCGCGACGACGACGCCTGCGGGAACCGGCGCGGTCCAGACGCGGTCCTCGCCGCGCAGGAGCGCGAGGTCTTCGCGCAGCACCCGCGGCACCGCCTCGCGCAGCGACTCGGCCCAGCGCTGGTCGGACAGCGCGAGCAGGCCCGACTCGCCCTGCGGCAGCAGCAGCGCCTGGCGGTCCAGGTAGTCGGGGATGCGCACCGGCAGCAGGAGCTGCCAGACCTCCGCGGCCTGCGGCGCTGCGGGCGGCGGCAGCGGCGGCGCGCTGGGCAGACGATAGAGCTGCAGCGGCGGCGAGCTGCCGCAGGCGGCAAGCAGCGCAGCCCCCGCCAGCACGAGCGTGAGGGCCCGGCGGCGGACGGGTGCTGGCGCGGCAGGGCTGGGCGTTCGCGGTACGGCGCGGCGGTGGGCGGTCATGGGGCGACGGTGTCTTGATCGGGTTCGACGGTGGCGTGGTTTCCGGGCGAGCGGGCTGGTCGACGATCCGGCAATCCGGCAATCGGGCAATCCGGCGACCCGGCCGTGCGGGCTCCTGCTCAGGGCGCGGCGCCACGCCCGCGCAGCAGCGCCTCGGGCTGGCGGTCGAGCAGGTCGGCAAGATCGCGCACGGCGCGTGCGGCGCGCGCGAGTTCCTGCGCCGCCTCGTCGATGCGCGGCAGCGCGCCTTCGTCGTCGGTGCCGGCGCGGCGCAGCGCCTGCGCGGTGCGGGCGAGTTCCTCGGCGGCCTGCCGTGCGCCGTCCAGCAGCGGCTGTGCGCTCTCGGCGACGCGATCGAAGCGCGCCATCGTCGCGCTGACGCGGTCGGCCGCGCGGCTGACGCGGTCGACCGCATCGCCCGCGTCGGCAAGCGCGCCGCTCAGCGTCGTGGCCGCGCGACGCGACTCCTGCAGCGTGCCCTGCAGCGCGTCGGCCAGCGGGTCGACGCGGCGGTCCAGTCGCGTCAGCAGCCTGCGCAGCTCGCCGCTGGCCTGCGCGAGCTCCTGCATCGTCTGCTGCAGCTTCGGGCCGGCCAGCAGCTCGCGTGCCCCGGCGGCGGCACCGGCGATGTCGGCAAGCAGGCGCGGCAGGTCGACCTGCAGCAGCTGCTGCTGCAGCGCCTGCAGCGGCGAAGGCACGGTGGGGATCACCGCGAGTGCGCGCTCGTCCGGCGCGGCTGCGGGCGTGGGCACCGGTGCGGAAGCGGGAGCGGAAGCGGGTGCGAACGCAGGCCTTGCGCCGGGCGCGGCGGCGCCGGGGCGCGTGCGGCCGAAGTCGAGGTCGACGTAGAGCAGGCCGGTGAGCAGGCTCTGCTGGCTGAGCTGCGCGCTCAGGCCCTGCTGCACCAGCTCCCGCACCGTCAGCGGCCCGCGGCCCGCGGCGGCAGCGTCGGCCGCGAGGCCGATGCGGGCGCGGTCGATCTGGATCTCGACCGGCACCGCGAGCTGCCCCGGGCGGCCCTCGTGCACGAGCCCGATGCCGACCACGCTGCCCAGGCGAACGCCGCGCAGCACCACCGGCGCGCCGATCTGCAGGCCGTAGACCGAGCCTTCGAAGTAGGCCAGGGCGCGCTCGCGGCTGGCCAGCAGGCCGCTGCCGCTGACCATCACCACGGCGCTCACCAGCACGGCGAGCGCGCCCAGCATGAAGAGGCCAATGCGCGTGGGGCTGGCGCGGCGCTTCAAGGCGGGCTCCGGCGATGCAGGAAGGCGCGCACGCGCTCGGGGCCGGTCTCGGCCAGCACGCGCGGCGCATCGAGCGCGGTCATCGTCTTTTCCACGTGGTCGAGGTAGAGCAGTCGGTCGGCGACCGCGAACACGCTGTCGATCGAATGGCTGACCATCACGACCGTCGTGCCCAGGTTGCGCCGCAGGTTGAGTATGAGGCCGTCCAGCCGCGCGGCGCTGAACGGATCGAGGCCGGAGGAGGGCTCGTCGAGGTAGAGCAGCTCGGGGTCGAGCGCCAGCGCCCGCGCGATCGCCGCGCGCTTGCGCATGCCGCCGCTCAGCTCCGCGGGCTCGAGTTCGAAGGCGTCCTCGAGGCCGACCAGCGCCAGCTTCCAGCGCGCAAGCCGCTCGCGTTCGGCGGCCGGCCTGGCGCTGAAGAGGCGCAGCGGCAGCATGATGTTCTCGCCCACGCTCATCGAGCTCCACAGCGCGCCGGCCTGGAACATCACGCCGAAGCGCCGCCGCAGCGCCGCAAGCTGCTCGTCCTCGGCGCGATGCAGGTCCTGCCCGCCGTAGAGCACCTGGCCGGCCGCCGGGTCCTGCAGACCGATCAGGTGGCGCAGCAGCGTGCTCTTGCCGCAACCGCTGGCGCCGACGATGGCCAGCACCTCGTCGCGGCGGATGTCGAAGTTCAGGTCGCGCTGCACGACCTCGTCGCCGAAGGCCATGGTCAGGCCGACCACGCGCACCAGCGGCTCGGCAGCGTCGCTCGCATCCATCGTCAGAAGCCCAGGCTCTGGAACAGGATCGTGCTCGCCGAGGCGGCGACGACGATCCACAGCAGGCCCTTGACGACGGCGGTCGTCGTCGCCGCACCGACCGACTGCGCGTCGCGCCCGGCGTGCAGGCCCTCACGGCAGCCCGCCAGCGCCACGAGGCCGATGTACATCGTGCCCTTGAAGAGGCCGATCCACAGGTGCGTCCAGGTCAGCGCCTGCTGGCACTTGTTCAGGTACTCCCAGGCCGGCACGCCGTAGATGCCGACCACCGGCGGCAGTCCGGCGAGCACGCCCACCAGCGCCGCGTAGGCGATCAGAAGTGGCGCCATCGTCAGCATCGCCAGCAGGCGCGGCAGCACCAAGTAGTCGATCGGGTCGATGCCCAGCGCGCGCAGCGCGTCGATCTCCTCGTTGGCGCGCATGCTGCCCAGTTGCGCGGCGAAGGCCGCGCCGACGCGCCCGGCAAGGATGACGCCGGTCATCAGCCCGGCGAGCTCGCGCACCATGCCCACCGTCACCACGTCGGCGATGAAGCTCTGCGCGCCGATGCGCTCCAGCTGCGCGCCGCCCATGTAGGCGAGCATGAGGCCGATCAGGAAGCAGGTCAGCGAGACGATGGGCAGCGACAGCGGGCCGACGAGGTCGAGCTGGCGGAAGTAGTCCGAGGGGCGCATCACCGCCCGCCCGCGCAGCAGGCGCCCGAGCGAGAGCACGACCTCGCCGAGGAAGGCGGCGGTGTGCAGCGCGTCCTCCCAGCCCGCGCGCAGCTTGGCGAGGAGCCCGCCTTCGTCGACGTGCTCGGGCACCGTCTCGATCGCGCTGCCGGGCGCCGGCAGGGCCAGCTCCAGCGGTGCGCGCAGGGCTTCGGGCAAGGACGATAGATCGAGCACGGCGCCGCCGCGGCGCAGCGGCGCAAGCAGGCTCCACAGCCGCGGCGCCGCCTCGTGGTCCCAGTCGCCGAGCGCGCCGCTGTCCAGCCGCACGCGCTCACCGGCCGCCGGCCCCGGTGCCGGCGGCGGCGCGAGCGCCCGCGTCTGCCCGCGCCAGTCGCCGCGCAGCGCGAGCTGCCAGTCCCCGCCCTGGCGTGACCAGTGCACCGCGTCGGCGTCCAGGGCATTGCGCGCTTTCACGGCGGCGATGATGCCGCAGTTGATGCAACGGCCGAAGCACGGGTGGAAAGCGCGCTCGGGCGCATGTGTCCGGACCGATGACCTGAAGCGCTTATCCGCAGCTGATATAGTCCGCTGCTGATGAGCAGCCCCGACATCGGCCTTGAAACGCTGCTCGACCTGGACGGCAGCATCCTGGAGCAGGAGGGCGGCTACTGGATCAAGATCGCAGTGCGCCGCGTTTCGCTCTCGTCGCATGCTCCGCATGGGATCAGGTACAGCCTGACACTGCACGACAGGTACGGCACCCGCGTCCTGGGCTACGACAACGCGCATGCGGTGAAGCCGCCGAAGAAATACCGGTATGCCGGGCAGCGCCTGCTCTACGACCATCGTCACCGGACCTCGCACGACAAGGGCGTGCCCTACGTGTTCGAATCGGCGTCCCGCCTGTTGGAGGACTTCTTCGAAGAGGTGGATCGCGTGATCAAGGAAGCACAGTCATGAAGACCATCGTCATCGGCGTGATGCCCCAGGAGCAGATCAGGGCGCGGGCGATTGCCATCGCCAAGGGTCACTACAAGCCCAAGCCGGGCGAGCCCAAGATCTGGTTCACGTCGATGAGATCGGCGGCCGAAGTGCTGAGCGACCAGAACCGGGCGCTGCTGAAGGTGATCCGGGAGAGCAACCCTGACTCCATCGCCGTGCTGGCCAAGGCCACGGGTCGGCAGCCCGGCAACCTGTCGCGCACCTTGAAGACGATGTCGCGCTATGGCTTGGTGGATCTGCAGCGCGAGAAGAATCACGTCAGGCCGGTCGTCAAGGCCAGCGAGTTTCGGATCGTCGCAGCCGCCTGAG
>CAUJJO010000026.1 GCA_963205125.1 Pseudomonadota bacterium
GCTCTACGAGGATGCGCCCACGCTCGAGCTGCGCGTCTTCTTCGACGCCGCGGCGCGCACCCTCACCATCCGCGACAACGGCATCGGCATGAGCGCCGACGAGGCGGTGCAGCACCTGGGCACGATCGCCAGGAGCGGCACGCGCGAGTTCATGGCCGCGCTCGAGGGCGAGCAGAAGAAGGACGCCAAGCTGATCGGCCAGTTCGGCGTGGGCTTCTACTCGGGCTTCATCGTCGCCGACCGCATCACCGTCGAGAGCCGGCGTGCGGGCCTGCCGCCCGAGCAGGGCGTGCGCTGGAGCAGCGAGGGCACGGGCGAATTCGAGGTGGAGACGATCACGCGGCCCGCGCGCGGCACCGACGTCATCCTGCACCTGCGCGAGGGCGAGGACGACTTCCTCTCGGCCTGGCGGCTGAAGTCCATCATCGCGAAGTACTCCGACCACATCTCGCTGCCGATCCTGATGCGCAAGCAGCGCTGGGACGAGGAGAAGAAGGCGCAGGTCGACACCGACGAGTGGGAGACGGTGAACAAGGCCGCGGCGCTGTGGACGCGCAGCAAGGCCGAGATCAGCGAGGCCGAGTACCAGGACTTCTACAAGCAGATCAGTTACGACAGCGCCGAGCCGCTGGCCTACACGCACAACCGCGTCGAGGGGCGCAGCGAGTACACGCAGCTGCTCTACGTGCCGGCCAAGGCGCCGCTGGACCTCTGGAACCGCGACAAGCGCGGCGGCGTCAAGCTCTACGTCAAGCGCGTCTTCATCATGGACGACGCCGAGGCGCTGATGCCGGTCTACCTGCGCTTCGTCAAGGGCGTGATCGACTCGGCCGACCTGCCGCTCAACGTCAGCCGCGAGCTGCTGCAGGAAAGCCGCGACGTGAAGGCGATCCGCGAAGGCAGCACCAAGCGCGTGCTCTCCATGCTCGAGGACGTGGCCGAGAACGAGAAGGACAAGTACGCCGCGTTCTGGCGCCAGTTCGGCGCCGTGCTGAAGGAGGGCGTGGGCGAGGACTTCGCCAACCAGGAGCGCCTGGCCAGGCTGCTGCGCTTTGCCTCGACGCACGCCGACGAGGGCGTGTCCTTTGCCGACTACGTCTCGCGCATGAAGGAGGGCCAGGAGGCGATCTACGTCATCACCGCCGACACGCTGGCCACCGCGAAGAACAGCCCGCAGCTCGAGATCTTCCGCAAGAAGGGCATCGAGGTGCTGCTGCTCGTCGACCGCGTCGACGAGTGGATGCTCTCGCACCTCTACGAGTTCGAGGGCAAGCCGCTGACCAGCGTGGCCAAGGGCGCGGCCGATCTCGGCAAGCTTCAGGACGAGGACGAGAAGAAGGCCGCCGAGGCCAGCGCCGAGGCCTTCAAGCCGCTGCAGGAGCGGCTGAAGACGGCGCTCGAAGGCCGCGTGAAGGACGTGCGCGCCAGCACGCGCCTGGTCGAGTCGCCCGCCTGCATCGTCGTCGACGAAGGCGAGATGAGCTCGCACCTCGCGCGCATGCTCGAGCAGGCCGGCCAGCAGGCGCCGAAGGCGCTGCCGGTGCTCGAGGTCAATCCCGGGCACGCCCTCGTCGAACGCATGCAGGACGACGTGCGCTTCGACGACTTCGCCCACCTGCTGCTCGAGCAGGCGCTGCTGGCCGAGGGCGGGCAGCTCGAGGATCCGGCGGCCCATGTGCGCCGCGTCAACCGGCTGCTCGTCGCGGCGGCGTGATCTTCGTCACCGGGTCGGCGGTCGGCGCGATCGCCGCCCGACCGCGGGCCAGGCACGCGCGGCCCGCCCGTCCCTAGAATCGGCGGCGGAGTTCCAAGCCCCGTCGCCATGCCTCTTGCAGATTCCCGGCTGCCGCTGAACGTCCTGATCGTCGACGACCATGACGTCGTGCGCCTGGGCGTGCGCCACCTGCTGGGCACGCTGGCGCGGCCCTGCACGATCCGCGAGGCCGACAACCTGCGCGATGCGCTGGCGGCGCTGCGCGAGCAGCCGGCCGAGTTGATGATGCTCGACCTCGGCCTGGGCGACGAGTTCGCGCTGGCCGCGCTGCCGCGCCTGCGCGAGGCGGCGCCAGGGGCGCGCATCCTCGTGCTCAGCTCGATGCCCGAAGGCATGTACGCCGAACGCTGCCTGCGCGCGGGGGCGGACGGCTTCGTCGCCAAGAGCGCGCTGGGCAACACGCTGCTCGACGCGGTGCACAGCGTGCTGTCGGGGCAGATCTGGGTCAGCGCCGCGCAGCGCGACGCGCTGCTGCGCCGCGCCACCGGGCGCGGCACGGCCGAAGCGGGTCGGCCCGAGCTTTCGGTGCGCGAACTGGAGGTGCTGCGCATGGTGGCGGCCGGGCGCAGCACGCGCGAGATCGCCGACCAGCTCACCCGCAGCGTGAAGACGATCGAGACGCACAAGCAGTCGCTGAAGATCAAGCTCGACGCCGACACCCCGGCGATGCTGGTGCGCAAGGCGATCGCCTACCTCGGCGAAGAACCCGGATGAGCCGGCACGCGGCCCCCTGGCGCCTTGCCGTCCTCGTGCCGCTGCTTGCCCTCGGGCCCGCCGTGGCCGCGCCGGTGGCTGCAGCGGCTGCGGCGTCGGAGGCGACTCTGACGGATTCGGCGGCGGCGCGCGAGGGCGAGTACCTGCACCTCCTCGAGGGCGGCGACACCTTGATCGGCCTGGGCCGCCGCTACCTCGTCGACCCCGCGCAGTGGCCGCAGTTGCAGCGCCTGAACCAGGTGCGTGAGCCGCGGCGGCTGCCGATCGGCAAGGGCTTGCGCATTCCGCTTCGCCTCATGCGCCTGCAGCCGGTGCCCGCGGCGGTGCTGGCCGCCCGCGGTGGCGTGCAGGGCACCAGCGTCGGCGCCTCCGGCGGGCAGGTGCTGGACGCGGGCGGCGAACTCGTCACCGACGCCGACGGCAGCGTCAGCCTGCGCCTGGTCGACGGCACGGTGCTGCGCCTGCGCGGCAACAGCCGCCTGCGCCTGCAGGAAGCCTATCGCCTGCCCGGCAGCGAGGCCGTGCGCAGCGGCGTGCGGCTGGAGCAGGGCCGCGCCGAAGTCAAGGCGCAGCCCGCGCGCGCCGGCCAGCCGGGCTTTCGCATCCAGACGCCGCAGGGCGTGTTGGCGGTGCGCGGCACCGAGTATCGGGTGAGCGTCGACGAGCACCGAACCGTCGGCGAGGTGCTCGAGGGCACGGTGGCGATGGCCGCAGGCGAGGGCGCAGCGCGTGCGGCCCTCGTGAACAAGGACTTCGGCGCGATCCTCACCTCGGTCGGCGTCGGCATGCCGCTGCCGCTGCTGGCGCCGCCGAGCCTTGCCGGCCTGCCCGAGCGCCACGAGCGGCCGCTGGTGCGCTTGAGCCTGCCGCCGCAGCCGCTGGCGCGTGCCTGGCGCGTGCAAGTGGGGCGCGACGCGTCATTCGACATCCTGCTCGCCGACGTGCAGTCGGCGACGCCCGAACTGCGCATCGCCGGGCTGCCCGACGGCCGCTACCCGATGCGCGTGCGGGCGGTCGACGCCCAGGGCGTGGAAGGGCGCGACGCGCAGGGCTGGCTGACGCTCAAGGCACGGCCCGAGCCGCCGCTGCTGCGCGCGCCCGAGCCGGCGGCGGTGCTGCGCGGCAGCAGCGTCGAGCTGGCCTGGACCGGCAGCGCGGAAGCGGCCCGCTACCACCTGCAGCTTGCCCGTACGGATGCCGCCGAGCCGTTTTCCCAGGCGCTGCTCGACCGCAGGGACGTGACGGGCACGGACTACCGCGCGCAAGGCCTCGCGCCGGGCCGCTACGTCTGGCGCGTGGGCGCCTTGCGTGCCGACGGCGATGCCGGCCCGATGGGGCAGGCGCAGGCCTTCGAGCTGCGCGCCTTGCCGCAGGCGGCAACGCCGCCGACGATGCACGTCGACGAGCGCGGGCTGCGCCTGTCCTGGGCCCAGGGGCAGGCGGGCGAGCGCGTGGAGCTGCAGGTGGCCCGCGATGCCGGCTTTGCCGAGCCGATCGCCGCGCCGCTGCTCGCCGAGGCCGGCGTCGAGCTGCCGCCGCCGGGCCCGGGACGCTACTTCGTACGCCTGCGCCGCCTCGAGGCCGACGGCTACGTCGGGCCCTGGTCGGCGACCCAGTATTTCGACGTCGTCGACTGCGTGCGTGACGGCTCGTCGAGCTGCGTGCGCACCGAGGGCGGCCCGCTGCAGCGACCGTGATGCGCGGCTGGCCGGCTGTACGGGCGGGCCGGCGCCGCGACGACGCCGCGGTCGCGCTGCTGCTGGCGCTGCTGGCCTTCGCACTCGCCGCGGGCGGCTGGCTGTGGCGGGCGGACCGGCTCGTCTACGACACCGGATTGCTGCTGTGGCAACGGCCGGCACCGCCCGGGGTGCTGATCGTCGCGATCGACGATGCCAGCATCGACGCCATCGGCCGCTGGCCCTGGCGCCGCGCGGTGCACGCGACGCTGCTGCAGCGGCTGGCACAGGCGCGGCCGCGTGCGATCGTGCTCGACCTCGTGCTCAGCGAGCCCGATCCCGATCCGCAGCAGGACCTGCTGCTCGCTGCGGCGCTGCGCGAAGCCGCGCCGGTGGTGATGCCGGTGGCCTGGCAGGCGGTGCCCGGGCAGCCGCTGCAGATCCTGCAGCCGATTGCCGTGCTGCGCGAAGCCGTCACCCTGGGGGCCGGCGAGGCGGTGGTCGACGCCGACGGCGTGTTGCGCCACGCCTTCGTCGAGGCCGGCCCGCACGATCGCCCCTACCCGCATCTGGCCCTGGCGGCCCTGCGGGCAGGTGGCGAGGACATGGCCGCGTCGACCTGGCTCGAGCGCGTGGCGGATCCGACCGCACGGGGCTGGCAGCGGCAGGGGCGGCTGCTCGTGCGCTATCGCGGCCCGCCCGGGCACCTGCAGCATGTCTCCTACGTCGACGTGCTGCGCGGCGCGGTGCCGGCCGAGCAGCTGCGCGGCCGCTACCTGCTGATCGGCATGACGGCGCAGGGCCTGGGCGACACGCTGGCCACGCCGGTCAACGCGAGCCGGCACGCGATGCCCGGCGTCGAGGTGCTGGGCCATACGCTGGCCACGCTGCGCGAGGGCGACGCGCTGCGCGCGCTGGCGCCCTGGCAGGCGGGGGCGCTGTCGGCGCTCGCCGCGCTCGGCCTCGTGCTGGCCTTCGGGCGCGCCGGCACGCGCCCGGCCCTGCTGATCGCGCTGCTGTCGCTGCCGCTGGCGCTGCTGCTGTCGCTGGCGGCACTCGCCTGGGGCTGGTGGTGCAGCCCGGTGCCGTTCATGGCGGCAGCCGTGCTGGCCTACCCGCTGTGGAGCTGGCGCCGCCTCGAGCGCGGCGTCGCCGAACTCGACCGCGAACTCGACCGCCTGGCCGCCGAGCCCGGCGCGCTGGTGCCGGCGTCGGCGCGCGCGCATGTCCGCGGGGCCGACCGGCTGGCCGTGCGCCTGGCCACGCTGCACTCGGCGGCGCAGACGCTGCGCGCGGCGCGACGCTTCCTCGCCGACGCGCTGGCGGGCCTGCCCACGGCGATGCTCGTCGACGACGGCCGCGGCCGCGTGCTGCTGGCCAACCCGCTGGCGGCACGGCTCTTCGGCGAGGAGGACGCCGCCGACATGCAGGGCCTGGACCTCGCCCGCCTGCTCTCGGAGTTCGCATGCGAGCCGGCGCTGGACTGGGCGCAGGCGCTGGCCGAGGTCCGCGACGGCCGCCAGGGGCTGGCGGCGCAGGCCAGCCTGCCCGGGCATGGCGACCACGTCATCCACGCGCATGGCGTCGACATGCACGGCGGCACGCGGCTGATCATCGCGATCGCCGACGTGGCGCCGATCAAGCAGGCCGAGCGCGCGCGCGACGAACTGCTGGCCTTCGTCTCGCACGACCTGCGCTCGCCGGCGACCTCGATCGCGCTGCTGGCAGAGCTGGAACTCGCCGGCCGCGGGCAGCTCGACGCGCGGGCGCTGATGCAGGAGATGCGGCGCCTGGCGCAGCGCACGCTGGCGCTGGCCGACGACTTCGTGCGCATCGTGCAGGCGGCGCAGCGCCCGTTGCAGCCGCAGATGGTCGACGCCGACGAACTCGTCGCCGAAGCGCTGGCCGACTTCGAACCGCAGGCGCTGGCCGCGGGCGTGCGGCTGCAGCGCGCCGAGCCCGGGCCGCCGGTTTCGCTCCACGTCGATCGGGCGCTCGTCGTGCGGGCGCTCGGCAACCTGCTCTCCAACGCGATCAAGAACAGCCCGCCCGGGGCGGCGGTGCGGGTGAGCGTGCTGCCGCCCGGCGCGGAGGGTGCGGGTTTTCGCGTCGGCGACGAGGGCCCGGGGCTCGACGCGGCGGCCATGCAGCGCCTGATGCTGCAGCACGAAGGCCTGGTGCCGCGTGCCGAGGACGGCGTCGGCTTCGGCCTGCTCTTCGTGCAGCGGGTGGCGCAGCGCCACGCCGGCTGCCTGCGCGTGCGCCGCGGCGAAGGCGGGCGCGGCGCGGTCTTCGAGCTGCTGCTGCAGCGCCTCTCGGGGAAAGCCTGAGCGGCGCTCGGGCGCCGTCCCCGAGCCGCTTTCCGGCGCCGCCGCGATGGTGCGGAGTGCCGCCGCTTCCTAAGCTTGCGGTCATGTTCCCGACCCTGCGCTCAGGCATGATCCCCGCCCACCCGCTGCGCCGCGCGCTGCACGCGCTGACCCGACGCGCACCGCCGCGGCGCCGCCCGCTCGTCGTCCAGCACCTGGGCTTCGACGACGGTGAGCTGAAGACCCTCAGCGGCGTGCTCGACGAGGTCGGCCGCGAACTGGGCGTCGAACTGCGGCTGGGCGACGTGGCCGGCGATGTCGTGCTCGCCGAGCAGGGCTTCCTCGGCGGGCTTGCGCCGCAGGTGCTGCAGGCCTTCCTGGAAGAGCGGCCGCTGCTGGCGATCGACGCCCAGGCGGTCGGCACCGCGGACGCCCGCCGGCGCATCCGCACCCTGCACGCCACGCTGGTGCGCGAACTGCAGCAGTCCGGCCACGCTGCAGCAGGCGAGGTCGATGGAGTCGACGCCGGCGACGGAGCCGGCGGCGGGGCCGCAAGGACGCACGGGGGACGCTCGGGCTTCGTGCCCGATTCGGGCTACGACTCCGCCTTCGAGCGCCGTGAATCGGCGACGGTCGCCGTCGGCGCGGAACCCGACGCCGACTGCGCCGAACTGCTGAACCGCGTGCGCCGCGGGCTCGTCGACCCTGGCGAGCAGCCGCTTTGCGCGGCCTACGCGGGAGACGCCGTGCTGCAGTTCGATTTCGCGCAGGGCAGCGTGCTGCTGGACGAGCACGCCGACCAGCGCCTGCGCATCGTGCACGAGCTGCCGCGGCTGGCCGAGGGCGCCGTCCCCGGCGCGCGCAGCCGGCGCCGCGACCTCGACGTGGTGGCCTGGGACCTGGCGCTGGCCGCGCGCGGCCAGCGCCTGCTGCACGCGCCCGCCGACTGGTGGCATGCACCGCTCGTGTCGCTGCCGAACGTCGACATCAAGCGCTACACGCATCAACCCCAATACCTGATGCTGGCGCGCGAACTGGCCCGCGCGCCGGCCTCGCCGGCCGAACTGCGGCGGCAGTGCCGCGTCGGCGTCGAGGCCATGCGCGGCTTCCTGCAGGCCATGCTGATGCTGGGCCTGGCGCAGTGGCTGGACGAGGCGCACCCCTGATCCGCTCGAGGCGGCTGACGCGGTCGACACGGCCCCCGCGGGCCTCGCGCTCTACGCCGCCTGGGCGATGAGCTCGATCTGCTCGCGCAACTGCGCCGTCTGCTGCGACCAGTAGGCCGCCGTGCCGAAGAACGGGAAGGCCGCGGGGAAGGCCGGGTCGTCATGGCGCAGCGCCAGCCACGCACTGTGCCGCAGCATGCGCAGCGCGCGCAGCGGCTCGATCAGCCGCTGCTCGCGCGGGTCGAAGTCGCACCACGCGCGGTAGCCCTCCAGCAACTGCGCGAGCTGCGCCTGCATCGTGTGGGCGTCGCCGCTCACCAGCATCCACAGGTCCTGCACCGCCGGGCCCATGCAGGCGTCGTCGAGGTCCACCAGCGACGGCCCGCCCTGCGCGTCGGCGTCGCGCCAGAGGATGTTGCCGAGATGGCAGTCGCCGTGCAGGCGCAGCCGCTGCAGCGGGCCGTGCCGCGCGAACGCCGCCGCCAGCGCCTCGTGCGCGCGGCGCGCCGCATCCAGCCAGGGGGCCGCCTCCTGCGGCGTCAGCCGGTCGAGCTGCAGCACGGCGTCGATCGCGGCGGCGCCGTCGCCCGCCGGGTCCAGGCTCAGGCGGTGCCGGAACGCGCGGCG
>CAUJJO010000027.1 GCA_963205125.1 Pseudomonadota bacterium
CGGGTAGTCGGGGCTCGGGATCAGCACCTCGTCGCCGGCGTCGAGCAGCGCGTTCATGCTCATCGCGATCAGCTCGGAGGCGCCGTTGCCGAGGTAGACGTCGTCGACGCCGACCCCGGCGATGCCCTTTTCCTGCGTGTAGTGCACGACCGCCTTGCGCGGCGCGAAGAGGCCCTTGCTGTCGGTGTAGCCCGCGGCTTCCTGGCCCGGCAGGTTGCGGATCATGTCCTGCACGATCTCTTCGGGCGGCAGCAAGCCGAACGCGGCGACGTTGCCGATGTTCAGCTTGATGATCTTGTGGCCTTCGTCCTCCATCAGCCGCGCCTTGTCGAGCACGGGGCCACGTATGTCGTAGCCGACGTTGGCGAGCTTCGCGGACTTGGTGATGGTCTTCAAGACGGGGCCTGCGTGCTGCACTGCAAAACGTACAATTCTAGGCGTCCCCACCCGCTGGCCGCGACGCGAGCGCCCTTGAAGTTCGAGCCCGACATCGCCCCCGGCGTCAACACGATCAGCCGCCACGACCCCGAGCGCATCGTCGTCGGGGCGACGCCGTTCGCGCACAGCCTCGTCGTGCCCTGGGAGGGCGAGGTGCTGCGCTGGGACGTGCAGCGCTTCGAGCAGCTCACCGCCGACCACCTGGGGCAGCTCGCTGCGCTGCAGCCGGAGCTCGTGATCCTGGGCAGCGGACGCCGCCTGCGCCTGGCCAGCCCGGCGCTGATGCGCGCGCTGATCGAGCAGCGCATCGGCTTCGAGGCCATGGACACCGCCGCGGCCTGCCGCACCTACAACGTGCTGGCCAGCGAACGCCGCCGCGTCGTCGCCGCCCTCATCCTCGAAGCAGCCGATTGAGGATCGAGGACGGCTCTTTGCGCAGCACGGGCCTGCGCCGGTCCGGGGCGCCTTGACGTGCACTTTATAATGCCCGTTTGAGTCGCTTGCGGCGCGACGCTTGCCGAGAACAGCCATCCATGACGCCTGTAGTCAACAAAGCCCTCCCGGAATTCGAAGCGCACGCCACCGGCGGCGTGAAGGTCACCCCGCAGTCGCACCTCGGCCAGGCCGTCGTGCTCTACTTCTACCCGAAGGACGGGACCCCGGGCTGCACGACCGAGGCGATGCAGTTCCGCGACCGCTACAAGGATTTCCAGAAGGCCGGCGCCGTGGTGTTCGGCGTCTCGCGCGACAACATGGCCTCGCACGACAAGTTCAAGCAGAACCTCGAACTGCCGTTCGAGCTCATCGCCGACACCGAAGAGAAGCTCTGCCACATGTTCGGCGTCGTGAAGAACAAGATCATGTACGGCAAGAAGGTCAAGGGCATCGAGCGCAGCACCTTCCTCATCGACGCCGAGGGCGTGATGCGCGCCGAGTGGCGCGGCATCAAGGTCGCCGGGCATGTCGACGAGGTGCTGAAGGCCGTCAAGGCGCTGAAGAAGGCCGCCTGAGATCGACGCCTTGACGACCGGCCGCAACCGCGCGGCCAAGCGCGCATCTTCCCGCCCCCACGACGCCGGCCGTGCAGCACGCTGCACGGCTTTTTCGTCTTCGAGCCCGAGACACCATGCCTCTGCCCAAGCCCCCTGCGAAGAAGGGTGACCTGCTGCCCACCGCCGATCTGGACATGGCGGCGCCCTCGCCCAGCGACCGGCGCGCGCAGAAGACGCGCGTGGCGGCCGCCCCGCAAGCCACGCTCACGCTCGTCGACGAGCGCCTACAGGGCCCCGTGCCCGCCGCCGCGCCGGCCCTGCCGCAAGCGTCGGCGAAAGCGGCCCGCGCGCCCGCGCCGGCCGCAGCCGCGCCCGCGCCGGCCGCGCAGGCCGCGACTGCTCCGGCCCTGCCGCCGGGCGCCGAGGCCGCTGCGGCGCCCGCGGCACGCCCGCGCGCGAAGCGCCCGCGCGAGAGCGCCGCGGCCAAGCTCTTCGTGCTCGACACCAACGTGCTGATGCACGACCCGATGTCGCTCTTTCGCTTCGAGGAGCACGACATCTTCCTGCCGATGATCACGCTGGAGGAGCTCGACGGCCACAAGAAGGGCATGAGCGAGGTCGCGCGCAACGCGCGCCAGGTCAGCCGCGAGCTCGACGCGCTGGCGCGCCTGCAGGACCGGCAAGGCGCGGTCGACATCAGGTCTGGCATCGCGCTGGCGATGACCGGCCACCGCGAGGCCCGCGGCAAGCTCTTCTTCCAGACCGCGCCGCTGGACGGGCGCCTGCCGGCGGCCCTGCCGCAGGGCAAGGCCGACAACCAGATCCTCGCGGTCGTGCAGGGCCTGCGCGAGGCGCATCCGCAGCGCGAGGTGGTGCTGGTGTCCAAGGACATCAACATGCGCATCAAGGCGCGGGCGCTGGGCCTGGCCGCGGAGGACTACTTCAACGACAAGACGCTCGAGGACGGCGACCTGCTCTACACCGGCGTGCTGCCGCTGCCGGCCGACTTCTGGGAGCGCCACGGCAAGACCATGGAGAGCTGGTCGCAGGGCGGCCACACCTTCTACCGCATCAGCGGGCCGCTGGTGCCGGCGCTGCTCGTCAACCAGTTCGTCTACCTCGAGGCGCCGGGCGCAGCACCCCTCTACGCGCGCGTGGCCGAGATCACCGGCAAGACCGCGGTACTGAAGACGCTGCGCGACTACACGCACGGCAAGAACGCCGTGTGGGGCGTGACGGCGCGCAACCGCGAGCAGAACTTCGCCCTCAACCTGCTGATGGACCCGGAGTGCGACTTCGTCACCCTGGCCGGCACCGCGGGCACCGGCAAGACGCTGATGACGCTGGCCGCGGGCCTGGCGCAGGTGCTCGACGAACGCCGCTACAGCGAGATCATCGTCACCCGCGTCACCGTGCCGGTGGGCGAGGACATCGGCTTCCTGCCCGGCGACGAGCAGGAGAAGATGGGCCCCTGGATGGGCGCGCTCGACGACAACCTCGAGGTGCTCGCGCGCACCGACAGCAGTGCCGGCGAATGGGGCCGCGCGGCGACCAACGACCTCGTGCGCAGCAAGATCAAGATCAAGAGCCTGAACTTCATGCGCGGGCGCACCTTCCTCGCCAAGTACGTGATCATCGACGAGGCGCAGAACCTCACGCCCAAGCAGATGAAGACGCTCATCACGCGCGCGGGCCCCGGCACCAAGATCGTCTGCCTGGGCAACCTGGCGCAGATCGACACGCCCTACCTCACCGAAGGCTCGAGCGGCCTCACCTACGCCGTCGACCGCTTCAAGGGCTGGCCGCACGGCGGCCACGTCACGCTGGCCCGCGGCGAACGCTCGCGCCTGGCCGACTTCGCGAGCGAAGTGCTCTGAACGAAGGGGCGGCGCGGTGAGGCGCCGATCGCGCGGCGCCGACTCGCCGCACCGCGACGCTCCCGAATCCTCACGCATGCAGTTTCAGCTTTGAAAGCTGAAACTGCATGGTCGTCCTGGTCGAATGAGCAGGACAGCTCAGGCCGCAGGCGAGACCAGCTTGACGATCTGCTGCAGCGCGCTCGGGTCCTCGATCGTCGTCAGGTCGCCCGGGTCGCGCTGCTCGCACACGGCCTGGATGGCACGACGCAGCAGCTTGCCCGAGCGTGTCTTGGGCAGCACGGTGACGAAGCGCACGCGCGCCGGCCGCGCCACGGCGCCGAGCTGCTCGTCGACGAGCTTCATGATCTCGCCCTCGTGCTTCAGGGCCAGTTCGGGGGTGGCGGCCTTTGCGCCGTCCTTGAGCACGGCGAAGGCCATCGCCACCTGGCCCTTGAGCGTATCGGCGACACCGACGACCGCGACCTCGGCGACGTTGGGGTGGCTGGCGATGCTCTCCTCGATCTCGCGCGTGCCCAGGCGGTGGCCGGCGACGTTGATGACGTCGTCGGTGCGCCCGAGGATGAAGTAGTAGCCCTCCTCGTCGCGGATGCCCCAGTCGAAGGTGCTGTAGACCATGCGCCCGGGAATCGTCTTCCAGTAGGTCTCGACGAAGCGCGCGTCGTCGCGCCACACGGTCTGCATGCAGCCCGGCGGCAGCGGGCCCTCGATCGCCAGCACGCCCTTCTGGTTGGCACCGGTCAGTTCCTGCCCGGTGGCCTCGTCGATCAGCTTCACGTCGTAGCCGAACACCGCCCTGCCGGGCGAGCCGAACTTGGCCCGCTGCGGCTCGATGCCGTTGCACAGGGTGAGGATGGGCCAGCCGGTCTCGGTCTGCCAGTAGTTGTCGATGATCGGCTTCTTCAGCGCGTCGGCGATCCAGCGCGCGGTCGGCTCGTCCAGCGGCTCGCCGGCAAGGAACAGCGTGCGCAGCGAGGACAGGTCGTGCCGCGTCAGCGCCGCGGGGTCGTGCTTCTTCAGCACGCGCACGGCCGTGGGCGCGCTGAACATCACCGTCACCTTGTACTTCTCGACAAGGCTCCACCAGATCGCCGCATCGGGGCGGATCGGCAGGCCCTCGTACATGATCGTCGCCATGCCGGCGATCAGCGGCCCGTAGACGATGTAGCTGTGGCCGACGACCCAGCCGATGTCGCTGGTGCTGAAGTAGGTCTCGCCGGCCCGGCCGCAGAAGATGTGCTTCATGCTGGCCGCCAGCGCCACCGCGTAGCCGCCGGTGTCGCGCTGCACGCCCTTGGGCCGGCCGGTGGTGCCCGAGGTGTAGAGCGTGTAGCTCGGGTGCGTGGCCTCGACCCATTCGCAGGGCACGGGCTCGTCCAGATGGCGCTGGCGCAGGCTGGCCCAGTCCTCGTCGCGGCCGGCCACGCGCTCGAAGGCGACGAGCCCGCGGTCGACCATCAGCACCTTGGCCGGCTTGTGGCTGGACAGCCTGATCGCTTCGTCGAGCAGCGGCTTGTAGGGCACGACCTTGCCGCCGCGGCTGCCGGCGTCGGCGCTGACGATGACCACCGGGTCGGCGTCGTCGATGCGGCTGGCCAGGCTCACGCTGGCGAAGCCGCCGAAGACCACCGAGTGCAGCGCGCCGATGCGCGCGCAGGCGAGCATGGCAAACGCCGCCTCCGGGATCATCGGCATGTAGACGAGCACGCGGTCGCCCTTCTTCACGCCCAGGGTCTTCAGTGCCGCGGCCATGCGCTGCACCTCGGCGTGCAGTTCGCGGAAGCTGTAGACGCGCTCCTCGTCGGTCTCGGTGGAGACGAAGACCAGCGCGTTCTGCCCGGCGCGCGTGGCGAGGTGGCGATCCACCGCGTTGTGGCAGAGGTTGGTCGTGCCGCCGACGAACCAGTTCGCGAACGGCGGCTTGCCGTACTCGCACACCGTCGTGAAGGGCGTGTGCCAGTCGATGAGCTGCGCCTGCTCGCGCCAGAAGGCGTCGCGATCCTCGATCGATCGACGATAGAACTCGGCGTAGTGCGCGCCGGTGGCTTGCGGGGTCTGCATGCGGCGATCTCCTCTGGGTGTCGCGGCGGACGCCGAGGGCCGGTGGCGCCGACGGCCGCCATTAGGGGTGAAGGCGCTGACGAGCGCCTGACGATGGCCTGGCGCGAGGCCTTTGCAAGGCTGGTGCAAGGCCGACGCATGGGCCTTGCTGCGTGCCGTGCAGCGGGCTCTCCTGCAGCCACGGGCACCCGAGTATCGCGCGCCCGGGATCGTGACAGCGCGTGACATCGCCGTTGACACCGCGGCGCATCGCGCCCTATCCTTGCCCGCTTCAAGCCCCTTGTCCTGCCCACCGGCCCGAGCCCAGCCCTGGGCACCGCCCGCCGGGGACTCCCACGGATGCCTCTTCGACCGCTGCTGCGTACGCCTGCACGCCTGCTCCTCGTGACCGCGATCGCGGTTGCAGCGACGGCCGTGTGCGCTGCACCCGACAAGAGCGGCGACAAGAGCGGCGACAAGATCGGCAACAAGGGCGCTGACAGGAGCGGCGAGGAGCCGCGGCCCGATCTCGTGCTCGAACTGCTGCAGGAGCGCGGCCTGCTGCCGCCGACGATGAGCACCGACACGCGCGTGCTCGTGCGCCAGGTGCGCGACGCGGCCTCCGATCTGGTCGTCTCGGCGATGGGCTTCCTCGGCGTGGCCTACCGCCGCGGCGGCGACTCGCCCGAGGAAGGCTTCGACTGCAGCGGCTTCACCCGCCACATCTTCGAGCGCAGCCTCGGGCTCGTGCTGCCCCGGCGCGCCGACGAGCAGGCGCGCGACGCCGCCTTGAGCCGGATCGAGCGCGAGGAGCTGCAGCCCGGCGACCTGGTGTTCTTCAACACCATGCGGCGCGCCTTCAGCCACGTCGGCATCTACGTCGGCGACGGCAAGTTCATCCACTCGCCGCGGACGGGATCACGCGTTCGCGTCGAGGACATGAGCGCCGCCTACTGGAGCCGGCGCTTCAACGGCGCACGGCGCGCCGTGCTCGACACCCCGGGCAGCACCGCCCCGACCGCCAAGCCCTGACGCGGCGAGGGCCGCCGACAGGGCGGCTCTATGGGCGGGCCATGGGTGAACCCGTCATTGCACCGGCCGACGCGCGCTACGCCGCGAGCGTGCCGACCATCCCCGCCGACGCGCCGGCCCCCAGCAGCGCGCTGCGCGATGCGCGCGGGCGGCCGCTGCGCGACCTGCGCA